>WLDE01000083.1 GCA_009704985.1 Actinomycetota bacterium
GCCAGCCGACGGCAGCACCGAGCACGAACGTCGGCACGAAGATCAGCAGCCCCTGTGCGACGGACACCCATCCGGCACCACGTACCGGCGGGGAGTCGACGGCAGGGCCGGCGATGAGGGGCGATCGAGCGGTCATGGAATTCTCCTCGGGTCGTCGGCGGTGATGGGGTGATGGGCTGATGGGGTGATGGGGTGATGGTGGTGGAGGTCGTTTCGCGGTCCGGCGACCTCGACCGGCGGACGGGTGATCACGTGGTGCCGGTCGGTCCGGTGCGCATCGACTGGATCGTCGCCGCGACGGCGTCGGCGTGGGGGGTGACGGCGAGTGGTCCGAAGGCGGCGGTGAACTTCGAGTGGTCGGCCACGAACGGGTCGGTCCACTGGTACATGCACTCGACGGTCTCCTTGGCCTCCTTGGAGAACAGCCCGCCGATCCGCATCGCGAGGGTGCCGAGGGAGCCCGTCTTCACGGCGGCCGGCAGACACTGGTTCACCAGCGCCATGAACTCCGCTCCGGTGATCGCCGGCGCTGCGGGCAGGTGCCACACCTCGCCGTCGGCCGCCGGCTGGTCGGCGAGCACCAGCAGCCCGCGAGCTGCGTCGTCCAGGAAGTGCACGGTCCGCGGTGCCGTCGTGGAGCCGGGCCAGCGCATCGCCTTGCCCCGGGCGGCCGGCTCGAGCACGAGGACGGTCAGCGTGCTGTTCGGCCCGTGCGGACCGAAGTAGTCGGAGAGCCGCCCGATGGCGACCCGCAGCGCACCGGAGGCATGGGCGTCGAGCAACTGGCGCTCCATCTCCACGCGCACCAGACCCTTGCGACCGGTCGCTGCCCGCGGCAGGGTCTCCACGAGCGACCCTCGCGTGGGTCCGTACATGTACAGGTTGTCGACCATCACCAGCTTGGCACCCGCCTCGGACGCCGCTCGGACGACGTTGGCGGTGAGCGCCGGGAACTCCTCGGGCCAGCGGTGGTACGGCGGTTGGGCGGCGTGGAACACGACCGCTGCGCCGGCGCACGCTCGGCGTGCACCCTCGGGGGTCGAGAGGTCGACGGCCATCCACTCCGCGGCCCCGGACCGTTCCGGCGCCTGGCGGGCGACCGCGCGGGTGGTGCGGCCCTCGGCGGCGAGCGCTGCGACGAGCGCACGGCCGACGCCGCCCGAGGCTCCCAGTACCACGTATCGGTCATTCATGACGTACCTCCAGGAACGTTCATCGTGTTGCGAAGCAGCAGGTCGGGCTCCGGACGAACCCGTCGGCGGATCAGCGTGCGGCGGGCGCACGACGCCGAACCTGACGTGATCACCGGCTTGCGAGATCCGAGAGCAGGCGGGCGAGGCGCTCGGGGTGCTCGGCCGCCAGGAGGTGCGTCGCGTCCGGCACCTCCACGTAGCAGGCCGCCGGGATCAGCCCGGCCAGCTCGCGTCCCTGGGCAGCGGTCGTGAGCAGGTCGTCCGCGGCGGAGATCACCGTCGTCGGGACGTCGAGACCGGCGAGCTCGGCCGCGAGGTCGTGCGAACGGCAGAACTCGATCTGCCGGAGGAAGCCCACCGGATCGGGAGGGTTCGACACGTAGCGGCGCTCCAACCAGTTCAGCAGATCGGGACGTCGCCGCGCGAGGGCCGGCCCGGTGAGGAACAGCACCGACACCATGAACTGGTCGGCCAGCCCGAGCCGGCGGATCAACTCGATGCGGGCGTCGAACACCCGCCGGGACCACTCGTCGCACGACGCGTACGTCGTGATCAGTGCCAGGGAACGCACTCGGGACGGGCATCGCACGACGTACTGCTGCGCGATCATGCCACCCATCGAGATGCCCGCCAGGTGGACGCTGTCGAGCCCGAGGTCGTCGAGGACTGCCGCCACGTCGGCCGCCATGAGCTGCCCGGTGTAGGCGGTGTCGGGCTTGTCGCTGCGGCCTGCGCCTCGGGGCTCCATCACGATCACGTCGAAGCTCGACTCGAGGAGAGAGCGCACCGGCGCCCAGCTCTCGGCACCCATCCCGAGTCCCGGCACGAGGAGGAGCGGCTCGCCTGCGCCGGATCGTTCGACGTGGACGCGAGTGCCGTCCGTACTGATCGCGATCACGGCACGGACGGCCGAGGCCGCACTGCCACGGCTTGGATCTCGACGAGGAGCGCTGGATGCACCAGCGTGCATCCGAGTGTCGCACGGGCGGGTCGGTGTTCGCCGAACGCTGCGGCGTAGGCGGCGTCGAAGGCCCGGTAGTGGTCGAACGAGGGCAGGTAGACCGTCGTGCTGACGACATCCCCCAGGCCGAGGCCCACCTCGGCGAGCACCGTTGCGATGTTCGCGATGGTCTGCGTCGTCTGGGCGGTGATGTCGTCGACACCGACGAGCTGGCCATCCGGCCCGGTCGCCGTCTCACCCGCGACGAACACCCACTCCTCGGTCGCGACACCGTGCGAGTAATGGGCACGGGGTGTCATCAGCCCGGCGGGCGCCAACATCTGCGGGGTTTCGAGTCGGTCGGACAACGGTGCTTCGCCGGTCATGGCCCGATCATACGACGGAGATATCTTGCTGACAAGCTACTTTCGCGATTGCTACATGCCGGGAGATGTGCGTACGCTGCGGGCATCGGTGATCGGCGATCACGCCGAGGAGGAGGACGTTGTCATGTGGGACAGAGGCGCAGCCACGGTCGTGCAGCCGGGCGAGAGGTCGACGATCGTCACCGAGGCCCCGGTGTACGGCACCGTGCGGCTCCTGGTCGGCCCCGCGTCCCCGGGGTCACGCCTGTTCACCTCGGTGCTGCATCAGGTGGAGCAGGGATCGACGACGCAACTGGTCGGCGGCGGGCACGCCGAGCAGATCGCGTACGTCTTCCGCGGGAGCGGGAGGTGCGGCTCCGGCGACGAATGGCACGACCTGCCGACCGGCTCGACGGTTCATGCCGTACCCGGTTGCGACGTGGCGATCGAGGCTGTCACGGACCTGGAGTTGTTCGTCGTGGTCTTCTCCGTGCCGATCGAGCTCCGAGGCGAGACGGGCGCACCGACGACCGGCGGGCCCCGGCCGGCGAAGGTGCTGCTCCCCGACCACGGCGACTCGTACTGGCAGCCGGAGCCTGCCGGGCAGTACGCCACCGTCAAGATCAGCCCGCTCAGCTCGGCCTCGAACCACTTCTCGATGGGCACCCAGCACGTCCGCCCGGGCGGCACGCTCACCGCCCATGCCCATGAGCGCAACGAGGAGCTCAAGTTCATCGCACAGGGAAGCGGATACGCGATGGTCGATGGCATTCGGCATCCGGTCGAACCGGGCACGATCCTCTACACCGGCCGATGGGTGACGCACGAGTTCCACAACGAGTCCGACGACGACCTCGTCATCGTCTGGACCTTCCTCCCACCCGGGCTCGAATTCCTGCTCGCCGGCATGGGTCGGGCGCGCACTCCCGGCGAGGAGCGTCCCGACGGGGTCGACTATCCGCCCGACATGCGCGAGCTGATGCGGTCCACGTTCCTCGCCACGCCCGGGCGGGTCGCCAAGCGCGCATCGGAGAGCTGAGCGCGCAGGCGACGCGCTCAGTGCGTCTGGATCCCCCGTTCGGCACGCCAGGTCTCGAACACGAGCGACAGCTCGCGCAGCAGGTCGGCCAGTGCGGCTCGCTCGGCGAGCGGCATGGGGGCGAGCAACTCGTGCTCGTTCGCGATGTGCGCGGTGAGGGCCTTGTCGATCAGGCGCCGCCCCTTCGCCGTCAGCTGCACCAGCGAACCACGGCGGTCCGAGGCGTCGGGACGCCGCTTGAGCAGACCCTCACGCTCGAGCCGGTCGAGCACCTTCGTGATGCCGCCCGACGAGCGGATCAGCGTGCGCCGCAGCTCGGTGGGTGTGAGCTGGTGCGGTTCGCCCACGCGGCGGAGCTCGGCGAGGAGCCAGAACTCCGACGGTGAGAGCCCGAACGGCTCGAAGCTCTGCTGGTAGAACGACTCGAGCATCCGCGCCACCCGTGCCACGCGACCCATCACCGCGATGGGCGAGCAGTCGAGATCGGGGCGTTCCTCTGCCCACTGGGCCAGGATCGTGTCGAGGATGTCGGTGCGAGGCATACGTGTCGATGGTACCGCGACCCCGACGGGCGCCATGAACCGCGTGTCTTCGCGAGAAGAACCTTGCTGGCGATCTATTCTTGGGGTACGTTCACCCTCGGCGGAGGCCGTCGTCCTCCACCTCCGGAGGGAAGCACGTGATCGGCGACATCTTCGTCATCAACCCCACTGTCCACGCCTACAACCTGCGCGACGACAACCTCCGCGACAACGAGGTCTCGCGAGGCTTTCGCAAGACACTGTGGGGGCTTCACTCCATGTGGAATCCGCCGGAGTACCAGGTGACGCGGGAGATGTACTACTCCGACTGGTCGGCCGAGCTCCTCGCCCGCACCCTGTTCCTCGAGTCCGGGGTCGACCTGGCCGGCAACCAGAACCTCCGGCTCGATTCGTGGTTCCACGACGGGCTGTGCTCCCACGAGAAGAACCTCGAGGTCGCCGAGCGTTGGCCCGACCGCTTCGTCACCTACGTGGGCGTCGATCCGACGGCGGGGCTCGACGTGTGCCTCCGGGAGCTCCGGGAGCAGATGGCGCAGCTGCCCCGATCGATCGGCCTGAAGCTCTACCCCGACCAGGTGCAGCCGCTCCGGAGCTGGCGGATGGATGATCCGTCGCTGGCCTACCCGCTGTTCGAGGCGGCCCAGGAGCTGGGGATCCGGACCATCGCCGTCCACAAGGCGGTCCCGAACGGTCCCGTGCCGATGAACCCCTACCGCGTCGACGACGTCGACGGAGCCGCGATCCACTTCCCCGACCTCAACTTCGAGATCGTCCACTCCGGGCTCGCCTTCGCGGACGAGACAGCCCATGCGATCGGTCGGTTCCCGAACGTGTACGCCAACCTCGAGATCACATCGCTGCTCCTGCACAAACGGCGGGGCTTCTTCGAGGAGATCCTGGGGCTGTTCATGATGTGGGCCGGCACCCGCAAGATCATCTACTCGGACGGCTCGTTGTTCTGTCACAGCCAGCCGCTGCTCGAGCGGCTGGTCGAGTTCGAGCTGTCGGAGCGGGCGCTGGACAAGTTCGGTGTCGAGCAGCTCACGATGACCGACAAGGCGCTCATCCTGGGTGGCAACTACGCACGGATCGTCGGTCTCGACATCGAGCAGGCCAAGGCTCGGATCGCCGACGACGAGTTCAGCCGGGCGGTGCGTGAGCACGGGCTCGCGGAGCCCTACTCGAACTGGCGAGCAGTGGCCGGCGCCGGCCAGGCGGTGGCCGGATGACCACCGATCTCCACGAACGAGTCGCCGCCGCGCTCCAGCAGGTGACCGATCCGTGCAGCGCTGCGTCGCGCACACCCATGAGCATCGTCGATCTCGGCCTGCTCGAGGATGCGCAACTGGTCGAGGGCCATCTCCGCGTCACCCTGTGCGTCACGGCACCCAACTGCCTGATGATCGGCACGATCATGCATGCAGCGCGTGTGGCCCTCGCCCGGCTCGACGGTGTCGCCTCGATCGAGGTGACGATCGACCACACGGTGGTCTGGGAGCCCGACCGGATCGCGCCGGCCGCAGCGGAGCGAATCGACGAGCACCGCCGACGATCCCTGGAGTTGCTCCCCCTTTCACCCGCCCCATCCCGAGGAGCCGTATGACACTCCGAGACATGCCCATGCATCTGCCCCTCGATCCGGTCGAGGCGCGGCTCCGGCTGGGTGCGCCATGAGCGAACGCCAGCACTGGGGCATCCTGTCCCCCCAACTGCCAGCGGCGCAGATCGCGGCGATCGCTCGGTCCTGGGAGCAGAAGGGGATGGCCGGCGCGTTCGCGACGCAGGTCTACGGCCCACCGTGGAGCGCACTCGCAGCGGCCGCGACCACCACCTCCGAGCTCGGGCTCGCATCGGGCGTCGCCCTGGCGTTCACCCGGAGCCCGTTCGAGACCGCCTGCGCCGCGATGGACCTCGATCGCATGAGCGGCGGGCGGTTCGTCCTCGGCGTGGGGCCGAGCATCCGGTCGTGGTCGGAGGGGTTCTTCGGCGCCGAGTACGGAAAGCCGCTCGCCCACCTGCGCGAGGTCATCGAGATCGTCCGCGACGTCGTCGCCCACGCCCACACCGGGGAGTTGACCGGATACGAGGGCACCTACCACCGTCACGACTGGTCGGAGTTCCAGCCGAGCCCCGAGCCCGTGCGAACCGCCATCCCCATCTGGGTCGCCGCTCTCCGCCGACCACTCATCCGGTTCTCCGCGCAGCACGCGGACGGGCTCATCGGACACCCGATGTGGTCGTCGTGGTGGCTGCAGCACGAGGTCGGGCCGGCGCTGGACGCAGCCCTCGCCGATGCCGGGCGCCGCCGAGCGGACATGCACGTCAACCTGTGGCACTGGGTGGCGCCCACCAAGGACATCCGCGCCGGGATCGACGACGCCAAGGCGACCGTGGCGTTCTACGCCAGCCAGTCCCAGTACGAGGAGTACTACGAGGCGCACGGCTTCGGCGACGTCGCAAGACGGCTGCAGAAGGCCACGCCTGCGGAGGGGTTCCGGGCAGCCGCCCGTCACGTGCCCGACGACATGGCACAGACCTTCGTGCACGTCGGCGATCCCGACGACATCGCTGCGGCGTTGGACGGCGAGTGGGAGATCGCCGACTCGATGTGCCTGACCGCACCCCTCGGTGCTCCGCCCGATCGGGCGGCGGGGTACCGCGCCCTCATCGCCGACGTGCTCCATCGGCCCTCGTGACCCCTGGCGTCGGCGGCACCGGTCGGACCGCCCCGACGAGTGACCCAGTCGGGCAGCTGCCTCGAGGCCGGGTCAGCGGACCTCCGCGTCGAGGCCCATCCCTCGGAGCTGGTGGTCACCGATGGTGCAGATCACGCCCACCACGGGAGGCATCTCGTCGGGCAGCCGGACGTAGGTGTCACGACCGGAGGGCACGAAGACCTCGATGCCGAGCGACGGGATGGTGAGGTCGTGCGGCAGGGTGTCGACGTTGCGGACGCGGATCACCCCGCCGGAGGGCAGCGCGCCCCCATCGACGTCGAAGCGGAGGTCGACGAGACGCACCTCGACGGACTCGGCTCGTTCGGTGGCGGAGATGCCGTCGGCCGTTGCGGCGCTCGCGTCGTTCGACGAGAGAACGGTCAGCGAGACCGCTCCGGCGAGCACCGCGGACACGCCGAGGGCGCCGAGCGCCCGGTGCCGCCACGCCGGCGCGAGCGCTGCCGCCACGCCGAGCACGGCGGCGAAGCACGACCCGATGGCGACGACGGCCGACGCGACGAAGTACGGCGTCTCCCCCGGTCGGTTGAGGTCGAAGGCGATGACGGGAGCGGCAACGGTCAGCACCGCTCCGATCGGGGCCAAACCGGCGAGGTAGGCCCACCGCAGGCGGAGACCGACGACGCCGGCGGCGGCCACGAGCAGCCCGGGTCCGGCCACGGTCCAATCGGGCTGGGCGAACGCCGTGAGCGCGTAGACGGCGAGGGTGAGACCGACGGTGAGCAAGACGGAGGTGGCGGCGGTCTCGAGGAACCTGCCAGGCGGCGACGTGTCGCTGCGCTCGGCGGGGCGGGAGGGCGTGATCGTTCGCATCGCCGCTCACCCTTCACGTGCCGGCAGGGTCGTGTCGGACGCCGTCGGCGGTGGGTCCACCGAGAGGTGCGCTGCGAGCGACGCTGGCCTCAGGACGAGGTGGCGAGACATGGGGATGATCCTTTCGACGTCGACGCAGGCGGCACCGCCCACGAGCGAACAGCACCTCCGGTTCGGCGGCTGTTCGCATCCGGTGTCGACATCGTGCTCGTGGAGCACACGCCACGGCACGGTGCGGTGGTCGGTTCGCGAACGGGCCTGCGGGCGCATGCGCGACCCGTCCTGCAGGGCTGCGCGATGGCCCATCGAACGTCGTCGAGCTGCGACCACGGCCCGCGCCACCGGCGGTGCGCCGCGCCGGCAACAAGGGCCAGGTGTTCCAGCTGAAGGTGACGCTCACCGGCATCAAGCCACCGGTCTGGCGGCGCATCCTCGTCCACGCGTCGACCCCACTCGACCGCCTCCACGAGTACATCCAGGCCGCCTTCGGATGGTGGAACCACCACCTCTACGAGTTCGAGATCGACCGGGTTCGCGACGGCATCCCCGATCCCGACTGGGACTTCGGACCGCCCACCAAGCACGCGCATCGCACCAAGCTCGGCAATGTCGCCGACGTCGGCGACGCTTTCAGATACACGTACGACTTCGGCGACGGCTGGGACCACAAGATCAGCATCGAGAAGTCGATCCCGATCGCTCCTGGGACGACCGTGCCCGCATGCATCGACGGTCGACGCGCCTGCCCGCCCGAGGACTGCGGCGGAACCTGGGGCTACGAGGAGTTCCTGCGGATCATCGCCGACCCCTCCCACCCAGAACACGACGAGCGGGTCATGTGGGCCGGCGAATGGGGCGGCGGCACGCTCGACCCCGAGTCGTTCGAGACGAGCGAATTCGAGGAGAACCTCGACCTCCTCCGCAACGCAGCGCTCGACTGAGTTCTGGCGGCAGACCTCACCGAACGGCGCCTGTCTTGGTAGTTTGCTTATTATCATTCAGCCCG
Source organism: Actinomycetota bacterium (assembly GCA_009704985.1). Lineage (GTDB taxonomy): Bacteria > Actinomycetota > Acidimicrobiia > Acidimicrobiales > Ilumatobacteraceae > VFMC01. The sequence goes on from WLDE01000083.1 coordinate 8,634, forward strand.
TGAGGCTTAACGTCGTGATAGGCCTCAGGAGGAGGTGATGGCGTTGGCTACTTGGCGTCCGCAGCCCGAAGACCTGCAACGGGTGTTCGACGAGCAGAATCCCTGGCACCGTACCGGTGCCGTACCGGCCACATTGGCGCGTGACGTCGAGCGGCCCCTTGCACGGCAGCTGTGGCAGACCTTGCATCGCGACGACCCGCATCGCTTCCAGCTCGTCCTCGGACCACGTCGCGTCGGCAAGACGACAGCGCTCTACCAGACCGTTCGACACCTCATCGACGCCGATGTCGACCCATCACGTATCTGGTGGCTACGACTCGACCATCCGCTGCTCCTCCAAGAGAGCCTCGGTGATCTCGTCCGCGCCGTCGTCACCACCTCGGGGGCAACCGCCTCCGCACCTGCATTCCTGATGCTCGACGAGCTCGTCTACACGAATCAGTGGGACCTGTGGCTCAAGACGTTGTTCGACGATCAGTGGCCCGTCCGCATCGCTGCGACCTCGAGCGCGACAGCCGCGCTTCGAGAGCGCCGGCTGGAGAGCGGCATCGGGCGATGGTCGGAGCAACATCTCACGCCCTACTTGTTCGCTGAGTTCCTCGACCTCCTCGGTCAGCGACGCGAGGTCGCTGTCGCAGATCACCTCGCCGAAACGATCGCTCAGTTCCCGACAGGACAGCGCGCCGACGCCGATCTGGCGGTGTGGCGACGGCTCTTCATGCTGGTGGGTGGATTCCCCGAGTTGCTCACCTCGATCACGAGGCGGCCAGACGACGACGAGTCGAGCCGTCTCCTCGAATCGCAACAGGTGCTGCGGAACGACGCAGTCGAACGCGCCGTCTACAAGGACATCCCACAGTCGTTCGGCGTCGACAACCCGATGATGCTCGAGCGGCTGCTCTATGTGCTCGCCGCACAGATCACCGGGACGCTGTCACCCTCGAGCACCTGCTCCGAGCTCGGCCTCTCGCAGCCGACGTTCGACCGCTACCTGTCGTACCTCGAGCAAGCCTTCCTCGTGTTCACACTCCCCAACTACTCAGGCCGCGAGGCAAACGTTCAGAAGCGGGGTCGCAAGCTGTACTTCGTCGATGGCGCCATCCGAAACGCAGCTTTGCAGCGCGGGCTCGCCCCGCTCGACAACCCGGTCGAGCTCGGCGCCCTGCTGGAGAACCTCGTCGCAGCGACGCTTCGCTCGCTGTCACTTCATGCGGGCGTCCGGTTGTACCACTGGCGCGACGGAAAGCACGAGATCGATCTCGTCTTCGACCACCCTGATCACCCGCTTGCATTCGAGATCGGGTCATCGCCCGACCACAGTCGTGCCGGCGCTCAGGCGTTCATGGAACGCCATCCTCGATTCGCCGGCCGGTGCTACCTCGTTGCGCCACAGGCCACCGTCTCGCACCCTGCCGCCACGTCATCGGGCGTTGGAACCCTCCCCCTCGACCTGTTCCTCCTCGCCGTCGGAGCACAGGCCGAGAAAGCTCTGGCCCAGAGCCTCCGGTCGGCCTCGTAGCGGCGTTTCCTTTCACGCGGTACTGGCCGATTCAACTTTGACCCATCATCCTTTGATCGTTGGCGACGGACCAGGTCGCCGATCGCGAAACATCACTCCCGAGAAGCGAGGAAGGAGACGGGGACGATGGGCATCAGGGGCTTGTCGCTGTCGGCGATCGAGGCGGAATGCTCCTCCGGTGGAAGTCCGGTGGAAGTCCGGGAGAAGGCACCCTCCCGGGACGCGAAAAGGCCCCGCCGAAGCGGGGCCTTCGTGGGCGAGGGGGGACTTGAACCCCCACGTCCTTTCGAACACTGGCACCTGAAGCCAGCGCGTCTGCCATTTCGCCACTCGCCCGAGTGCGGAATCCAACGCTAGCAACTCCGCCCCACTCGCCCAACCTCGATCCACGCGCGGCCAACGGCCTGAGCTGGGCAACTACCCTGAGAACGTCACGGCCTTGCAACGGTTCGGCCCCGGCCCAGGGAATATGGTCGACACGTGTTTTCGCGATCCTCTCGAAACAGCACCATCCGTCCGGTCGAACTTGGTCGACGGCTCCTGCGCGAGATGGACGACCACCGCAGCGTCGACGTCAAGGGTCGCCGCATCGTGCCCAACGCGTTCACGTTCCACCTGAGCGCCCGCGATCACGCCGGCTTCGCGGAGATCGAGCACGCCCTCATCCACGAGCTGGGCGAGGCGGCGCGTGAGTACGCCCGCGACGAGGGCTACCACTTCGTCGGCCCCGTGTCGGTGGAGCTCGTGGTCGACAACGCGCTCAAGCCCGGCCGATTCGGCATCGCCTCCACGCTGCGCGAGGGCGCCGCCGCGGAGCAGCCGGCCGCACCTGCCCCCAGCGCGTACACCGACTCGAGCTTCGCCGTGGTCGATCAGCCGCAGGTCCTGCAGCAGCCCGCGGCCGACGACTCGTACGCGATGGCCCGCCCGGCGGCGTACGACCCTGCTCCCCCGGCACACGAGCCGGTCGCGCCCGCGCCGTTCCCCACCGACCTCCCCACCGACCTCCCCACCGACGCGCCGGCCCAGGTCGCGCCCGCGCAGCCCTCCTACGCCGCCGCGGCTCCCGCGCGGCTCGGCGCCGCGGTCGGCCGGTTGCAGCTCCCCTCGGGTGAGCGCGTCACGGTCGGGCACCGCGTGGTCTCCCTCGGCCGTCTCCCCGAGTGCACCGTCACGCTGAACGACCCGAACGTGAGCCGCCGTCACGCCGAGATCCGGCCCGGCACCGAGCTCACGATCGTCGACCTCGGCTCCACCAACGGCACGAAGGTCAACGGTCTGCGCATCGACGGCGAGCGGGTGCTGGTCGACGGCGACATCATCAGCCTGGGCAGCTCCCATCTCCGCTTCGAGGCGTCCTCCCCGTCGGCATGACCGATTCCGTCCTCGAGGTCCTCAACTATGCGCTGCTCGCGCTCCTCTACCTGTTCTTCGCGCGCGTGCTGTGGGCCGTGTGGAGCGAGGTCCGCGGCCCGCGGCCGGGGCACGTCGTGATCGCGCCGACGGCCGACCCCACCGTTCCCGCGCCGGTGCCGCCGCAGGTGCGCACCAACAAGCGGGCCAAGCGCGGCGAGGTCACCCGCCTGTCGGTGATCCAGCCGCGCGAGCGCAAAGGCGCCACGTTCGCGCTCGTCGGCGAGCTCACCGTCGGCCGGCTGCCCACCTCCACGATCTGCATCCCCGACGACGCGTTCGTCTCGTCGGCCCACGCCCGCCTGTACTCGATCGAGGGTGCCACCTACCTCGAGGACCTCGGCTCCACCAACGGCACCTACCTCAACGGCGCGCGGCTCACGAGCGTCGTCCCGATCCACGTCGGCGACCGCGTGCAGATCGGCTCCACGGTGCTGGAGGCCGGCTGATGGCGGCGCTCGCATGGGGCGCGGCCACCGACCCGGGGCGCATCCGCCAGGAGAACGAGGACGCCTTCGTCGCCGAGCCGATGGTGTTCGCCGTCGCCGACGGCATGGGCGGCCACCAGGCCGGCGAGGTCGCGAGCGCACTCGCCGCGAGCACCCTGCGCGACCGGCTGAGCAACGGCGCCACGAGCCTCGACGTCGTCGTCGCGGCCGTCGTGGAGGCCAACGCGGCGATCTTCCAGACCGCGCACACCAACGCCGCGCAGCGCGGCATGGGCACCACGCTCACCGCGGTCGCGGTGCTGCCGCCGCTCGACGGCCGCCCCGAGCAGCTCGCCGTGGTGAACGTCGGCGACAGCCGCGTGTACCTCGTCCGCGGCGACGAGCTCACCCGCGCCACGGTGGACCACAGCTACGTCCAGGAGCTGCTCGCCACCGGCCACATCACCGAGGCCGAGGCCCGCGCCCACCCACGGCGCAACATCGTCACCCGCGCACTCGGCATCGAGCCGACGGTGCGGGTGGACGCGTGGCTGATGCCGGTGGTGCGCGGCGACCGGTACGTGCTCTGCAGCGACGGCCTCGTCGACGAGGTGGACGACGAGAAGATCCACGCGATCATCCGCTCCCACCCCGAGGCGCAGTCGTGCGCCGACGCGCTCGTCACCGCAGCGGTCGAGAGCGGCGGCCGCGACAACGTGACGGTGATCGTCGTCGACGTCGTCGACGGCATCGATCCGGCCGAGATCGCCGGCATCCCCGCCGATGCGTCCGACGACGACACGGTCTCGCTCACCCGAACCACGGTGATCTCCGACGAGCCACCCCCCACGCTCGAACAGCCCGTGATCGCCTCCAAGCATCAACCGACCAAGGTCCAGCAGCAGCTCGGCCGGCAGATGACGTTGAAGACGTTCCTCATCGCGCTCGGCGTTGCCATCGTGGCGATGCTGGTGATCGTCTTCGTCGCAGCTGCGCTCACCGATGGTGACGACGACGCCCCGGCGCCATCCACGACCGTCACGGAAACCACGGTCCCCGAGACCACCGTGACGGAGACGTCCGAGCCCGACACCACCACGACCACCGTCCGCCCGACGACCACCACGTCGGCGCCGACCTCGACTTCGCCGGCGGGGGCGACCACGAGCGTTCCATGAGCACGCCCTCGCCTCTCGCGTCCGCTCGGCGCAGCACCGAGCTCGGACTGGTGGTGATGGCCGGTGCCATCACCGCCGCCGCCTACACGGTCGCGTCGCTGGGGAAGAACGCCGAGATCCCGCCGATCATCCTGCCGTTCCTCGGCGTCACCCTCGGCCTGCTCGTCGTTGCGTCGATCGCCACCCGCATCCTCGCCCGCGGGGCCGACCCCACCCTGCTGCCGCTCGCCGCGCTGCTGCACGGCATCGGCTACGTGATGATCACCCGGCTCGACGACCGGCTCGCCGGCCTGCAGACCACGTGGACGTTCATCGCGATCGCCGCCTACGTCGTCGTGCTGTTCGTGGTGCAGCGCACCACCGACCTCGCCCACCAGACGTGGTGGTTCTTCGCGATCGGCGCCACCCTGCTCGTGCTGCCGATCGTGCCCGGCATCGGGCGCAGCTTCGGCGGCGCGCGCATCTGGGTGAGCATCGGACCGATCAACTTCCAGCCCGGCGAGTTCGCCAAGATCTTCCTCGCCCTGTTCTTCGCCGGCTACCTGGCCGAGCGGCGCGAGCTCATCGCCACCAACACCTGGCGCATCGGGTTCCTCCGTCTCCCCGAACCGCGCCACCTGCTGCCGATCGTGTTCGCCTGGGGCTTCTCCGTCGTCGTGATGGTGGGCCTGCGCGACCTCGGTGCGTCACTGCTGTTCTTCGCGCTCTTCGTCGTGATGCTGTGGGTGGCCACCGAGCGCACGAGCTTCCTCGTGATCGGCGTGTTCCTGTTCGCCGGCGCCGCCTACATCGCCTGGCGACTGTTCGACAACGTCCAGACCCGCGTCGCGATCTGGCTCGACCCGTGGCCGCAGTACGAGGGACGCGGCTACCAGATCGTCCAGGCGATGTTCGCCCTCTCCAACGGTGGCATCGAGGGCACCGGCCTCGGTCTCGGCAGCCCCAACAAGATCCCCGAGGTCAAGAACGACTTCATCTTCGCCGCGATCGGCGAGGAGCTCGGCCTGTTCGGCGCCACCGCCGTGCTCATCGCGTTCGTGCTCATCATCGGCGCCGGCTACCGCATCGCGATCCGCGCCGACCGGCCGTTCGAGAAGATCCTCGCCACCGGCCTCACCACGATCATCGGCCTGCAGGCCTTCATCATCGTCGGCGGCGTGATCCGGGTGGTGCCGCTCACCGGCATCACGCTGCCGTTCGTGAGCTACGGCGGCTCCAGCCTGCTCGCCAACTACATCCTCCTCGCGCTGCTCATGCGCATCAGCGACTCCAGCGCCCGGCGCCTCGGCGAGGTGCCCGACGACCTCACGATCGGCGAGCGGTTCGAGGCCCGTCGCGCGGCGCGCCTGGCTCGCCGTGAGGCGAAGCGGGCCGGCCGGATCGGCCGCGGCGATCCGGCGGGAGCAGCACGGTGAACGCCCGCATCCGACGCCTCGCCGTGGGCATGCTCGTGTGCTACCTGGCGCTCTTCGTGCAGCTCAACGTGCTGCAGGTGGGTCGCGAGGAGGAGCTGTCGAGCGACCCGCGCAACGACCGCCAGACCATCCGCGACTTCAACCGCCCGCGGGGCGAGATCCTCTCCGCGGACGGCGTGGTGCTCGCCTTCAGCGAGCCGGTCACGAGCCCGAACGCCGAGCTGGAGTACCAGCGGGTGTACCCGACCGGTGCGCTGTTCGGGAACATCACGGGCTATCACACCTTCAACTTCGGCAGCACCCAGCTCGAACGGGTGCACAGCGACGTGCTCGCCGGCACCACGTCCGCCCAGCAGTTGAAGGCGCTGAGCAACCTGTTCAGCGGCCAGGACGTGAGCGGATCGGTGGTGCTCACCATGCGCGCCGACGTGCAGATGGTGGCGCGGGAGGCGCTGAAGGACCCGCGCACCGGCCTCGAACGCGAGGGATCGGTCGTCGTGATGGACCCGCGCACGGGCGCCGTCATCGCGATGTACAGCTCTCCCCCGTACGACCCGAACCTGGTGGTGGTGCCGAGCAGCCAGGAGGCCGCCGACGTCCTCGAGTTCCTGAACAACTTCCCGGGCAAGCCGCTCCTCGCCAACACGTACCAGGAGCGGTACATGCCGGGGTCGAGCTTCAAGGTGATCACCACGGGCATCGCGCTCGAGAACGGCGTCGTGTCGCTCGACCGCGCCTGGCCCAGCGAGCGCGAGTGGGTGCCGCCGCAGACCACCGACCCGATCCAGAACTACGGCGGCAGCTCGTGCGGCGGGTCGCTCGTCGAGGTGTTCTTCCGCAGCTGCAACATCCCCTTCGCGCAGATGGCCGTCGAGCTCGGTCCCGAACGCATGGTGGCGGGCACGAAGGCATGGGGCATCGGCGAGCGGATCCCGATCGACCTGCCCGGCTCGGTGGCCAGCTCGTTCGGCGAGGTGGAGGACTTCACCGACCAGCTGCCGTTGCTCGCGATCGGCGGCTTCGGCCAGGGCAACGACGTGATGGTGCCGTTGCACATGGCGATGGTGGCGGCCACGGTCGCGAACGGCGGCGTGATGATGGCGCCGCACGTCGTGGACGTCACCCGCTACCACGACGACACCGTGCTCGAGCGCACCCGGCCACAGGTGTGGAAGACGCCGATCTCGCCGTCCACCGCCGCCACGCTCAACACGCTGATGGTGGGCGTCGTGAACCGCGGCACCGGCCGCACGATGCAGCTCGACGGCGGCATCCAGGCTGCGGCGAAGACCGGCACCGCCCAGCTGAACAACACCGGCGAGGAGGAGCGCTCGCACGCGTGGATCATCGGCTTCGCTCCCGCCGAGGCGCCGCGATACGCGATCGCCGTGATGCTCAAGGGCACCAACGCCGAGATCAGTGCGAGCACCGGCGGCCAGCTCGCCGGCCCGATCGCGAAGACGGTGCTCGACCACCTGTTCCGCACCGAGGCGCTCGCTGCCGCGACCCCTCCCGCACCGGCCGCACCGGCAGCGCCGACCGAACCCACCGAGTCCACCTCGTCCGCTGGTGGAACACCGTGACCGATCCGGACGATCGGGGCTGGGTATCCTCGCACCACTGCATCGGCCGTGCCCGCGAGCGCCCGTGCACTCCGCCAAGTAGGACCACGTGACCAACAGCAACGAGCGCATCGTCCTCAACGACCGCTACGAGATCCAGAACCGCATCGGCCGTGGTGGCATGGCCGACGTCTTCCTCGCGCGCGACGTGCTGCTCGACCGACCGGTCGCGATCAAGGTGCTGTTCCCCGAGTACGCCACCGACCCCAACTTCGTCGAGCGCTTCCGACGCGAGGCGCAGTCGGCGGCGAACCTCAACCACCCCAACATCGTCAGCGTCTACGACTGGGGCAAGTACTCCAACACCTACTTCATGGCGATGGAGTACGTGCAGGGCCGCACGCTCGCCGACATCCTGCGCGCCAACGGCCACGTGAGCTCGATCCAGGCCGCGGAGATCGCGAGCGAGGTGTCGGCGGCGCTGAGCTTCGCCCACCGCAACGGCGTGGTGCACCGCGACATCAAGCCCGCGAACATCCTCATCGGTTCGGCCGGTGCGGTGAAGGTGGCCGACTTCGGCATCGCCCGGGCGATGAACTCGGCCACGGAGAGCAACCTCACCCAGGCCGGCTCCGTGATGGGCACCGCCACCTACTTCTCGCCCGAGCAGGCGCAGGGTGCCCAGCCCGACCCGCGCAGCGACCTGTACTCGCTCGGCATCGTCCTGTACGAGATGGTGGCCGGCAAGCCGCCGTTCACCGGCGAGAACCCGGTCGGCATCGCGTACAAGCAGGTGCACGACGCACCTCAGCCGCTCAACCAGATCGTCGCCGACGTGCCCCGGCCGTTCGAGGCGATCGTCGCGAAGTTGCTCGCGAAGAACCCCGACCTGCGCTACTCCGACGCGGACGCGCTGCGCGACGACCTCCGGCGGTTCCGTTCGGGCGAGCAGGTGCAGGCGCTCGCCGGCATCGCCCCGCCCACGCCGCCGCAGGCCGACATCGCCACCACCACCATGCCGCGCACCACCGCGGTGCCCGCC
>WLDE01000084.1 GCA_009704985.1 Actinomycetota bacterium
CGCGGTGCAGCTGCAACGAACGGCTCGGCGGCGCCGGCCGACGAGCGCGGTGCCGGTGCTGCGGCCGCGACCGGTGCAGCCAAGAAGCGCCGGCGTGGCGGCAAGGGACGCACCACCGGGGGAGCGGTCACCGCTGCCCGCTCCCAGGCGGTCGAGGTCGACCCCGACGTGCTCGAGAAGCGCAAGGGTCGCGAGCGCAACGGCCGCCCCGTCGGTCGCTACCTGATGTGCGTCCAGGTGCGCCCCACCCTCACCCAGGTCGCCGTGCTCGAGGGCCGCAACCTCATCGAGCACTACGTGAGCCGACCGAGCGACGACATCAGCCAGATCCACGGCAACATCTACCTCGGCAAGGTCCAGAACGTCCTCCCCGGCATGGAGGCCGCGTTCGTCGACATCGGCACGCCGAAGAACGCGGTGCTCTACCGCGGTGACGTGCAGTACGACGCCGAGGACATCGTCGAGAAGGCCAACAACCTGCGCATCGAGCAGATGCTGAAGGCCAAGCAGCTCATCATCTGCCAGGTCACCAAGAACCCGATCGGGGCCAAGGGCGCACGCCTCACCCAGGAGGTCTCGCTGCCCGGCCGGTTCGTGGTGCTGATCCCGAACTCGAAGACCTACGGCATCTCCAAGCGGCTGCCCGACGACACGCGCAAGCGGCTGCGCAACATCCTCGACCGGGTCAAGCCGGCCGAGCACGGCCTCATCGTGCGCACCGCCGCCGAGAACGCCACCGAGCACGAGCTGCGCGCGGACATGACCCGCCTGCTCGACCAGTGGAACGCGATCGAGGCGAAGGCGAAGAAGGCGAACAGCCCCACGCTGCTGTACCGCGAGCCCGAGCTGGCGGTGCGGGTGATCCGCGAGGAGTTCAACGCCGAGTACCGCGGCGTGATCATCGACGACCAGCGCCTGTACGAGGACGTCAAGGACTACGTGGGTGCGTTCAACCCCGAGCTCGCCGATCGCATCGAGTTCCACGACCAGGCGGCCGACGGGCTCCCGATCTACGAGCGTCACCACGTGCACGAGCAGCTCCACAAGGCGCTCGACCGCAAGGTGTGGCTGCCGAGCGGTGGGTCGTTGATCATCGAGCACACCGAGGCGCTCACCGTGATCGACGTGAACACCGGCAAGAACGTCGGCACCACGAACCTCGAGGAGACGGTGTTCCGCAACAACCTCGAGGCGGCCGAGGAGGTCGCGAAGCAGCTCCGGCTGCGCGACATCGGCGGCATCGTCGTGATCGACTTCATCGACATGGAGATCCGCGAGAACCGCAAGAAGGTCGTCGAGGCCTTCCGCAACGCCCTCGCTCGGGACAAGACCCGCACCCAGGTGTTCGACATCTCCGAACTGGGCCTGGTGGAGATGACCCGCAAGCGCATCGGCGAGGGTCTCCTCACGAACTTCGCCGACCAGTGCCCCAACTGCGACGGCCGCGGCGTGGTGATCGACCACGCCCTGCTCGGCTGAGCACCGGGGGCGCACCCGGGGACACACCCCGGGACGCGGGACTGGACAGACGAACCCGGGATCGGCGACCGCACGATCTCATGAGCCGGGTCGGCGGCGTTGGCCGACGGACCCCAGAACGGTAGAGTGGGCAACCGCTATGTACGCAGTGATCGAATCCGGCAACAAGCAGGAACGGGTGACCGAGGGCCAGCAGATCCACGTGGATCTGCTCGATGCCGAGCAGGGCAGCGACGTGTCGCTCACCCCCGTGCTGGTTGTCGACGGTGACACGGTCCTGGCCACCCCCGACCAGTTGAAGGGTGCCGCGGTGACGGCCAAGGTCGTCGGCTGGGCCAAGGGCCCGAAGATCGACGGGTTCACCTACAAGCGGCGCACCAACCAGCGTCGCCGCTACGGCCACCGCCAGAAGTACACCGTCGTCGAGATCACCTCCATCACGAAGGGCTGACCTGACATGTCGAAGACCAAAGGTGGCGGCTCCACCCGAAACGGCCGCGACTCCAACGCCCAGCGCCTCGGCGTGAAGGCGTTCGGCGGCACCCAGCTCACCGCCGGCACGATCATCGTGCGCCAGCGCGGGACCAAGTTCCACCCCGGCAAGAACGTCGGCATCGGTGGCGACGACACCCTGTTCGCCCTCGTCGACGGCTCGGTCCAGTTCGGCGAGCGCAAGGGTCGCAAGGTCGTCGACGTCGTCCCCAACGCCTGATCCACGTCGGTCACACCCGTCGGGCCCCGCCCGGACGGGACCAAGTTCTCGTCGGACCCGGCCCTTGGGCCGGGTCCGGCCGTTTTCCCTGAGGCCTACAGTCGAACCATGAGCACGCCAGACGACACCTCACCCCACGTCGCGGCATCCCACGTCGCGGCATCCCACGTCGCGGCATCCCACGTCGCGGCGGCACGGCGAGCGCTGGCGCTCGTCGATCTCACGAATCTCGACGACGCCCCGACGCCCGAGCAGATCGACCGGCTGTGCGAGCGTGCCGTCGGTCCCCACGGGTCGACGGCCGCCGTGTGCGTGTGGCCGCGGTTCGTCCGCCAGGCGAGCGCACGCCTCGCCGGCAGCGGCGTGGTCGTCGCCACGGTCGTGAACTTCCCCTCCGGCGACGCGACCGTCGCGGCCACCGTCACCGAGACCACCCAGGCGCTCGCCGACGGGGCCGACGAGATCGATCTCGTGCTGCCGTACCGGGCGTTCCTCGCCGGTGACACGGCCGCTGCCGAGGCGATGGTGTCCGCCGTGCGAGCCGCGGTCGTGGCGCCCGCACGGCTCAAGGTGATCCTGGAGACCGGTGGCTACCCCGACCAGGACACCGTGCGCCGCGCCACCCGGCTCGCGATCGAACAGGGCGCGGACTTCGTGAAGACCTCGACCGGCAAGACGTCGACGTCGGCCTCGCTCGACGCCGTTCGGACGATGCTCACCGAGATCCGCGAGAGCGGCTGGCCGGTCGGCATCAAGCCGAGCGGTGGCATCCGCACGCTCGCCGATGCGTCCGCGTATCTGGCGCTCGCCGATGAGATCATGGGCGAGCACTGGGCCGGCCCGGACACGTTCCGCTTCGGTGCCAGCGGCCTGCTCGACGCGCTCGAAGCAGCCATCGACGGTGACGCGGCCGCGTCCTCCGACTCCTCGTACTGACACCTCGTACCGACACCTCGTACTGACACCTCGTCTCCGACATCCCGCCTTCAGACGCCGCGTACCGACCGGAGGGTCCGACATGCTCCCCCAGGAGATCATCCGAACCAAGCGCGACGGCAAGCGTTTGACGACGCAGGAGATCGACGACTTCGTCGGCGGGCTCACCAGCGGTGCCGTTGCCGACGCCCAGGCCGGCGCGTTCGCGATGGCGGTGTACCTGCAGGGGATGGACGTCGAGGAATGCGTCGCGTTGACGCGGGCGATGACCGCGAGCGGCACGCAACTGCGTTGGGACCTGCCGGGACCGGTGGTCGACAAGCACTCGACCGGTGGTGTGGGTGACACCGTGAGCCTCATGCTCGGCCCGATGGTTGCTGCATGTGGCGGCTTCGTGCCGATGATCTCCGGCCGGGGACTCGGGCACACCGGCGGGACCTACGACAAGTTCGAGAGCATCCCCGGGTACGTCGCCACCCCGACCATGGAGGTCTTCCGCGAGGTCGTCGCGTCGGTGGGCGTGTCGATCATCGGTCAGACGAGCGATCTCGCTCCCGCCGACAAGCGCCTCTACGGGGTCCGGGACGTCACGGCGACGGTGGAGAGCATCCCGTTGATCACGGCGTCGATCCTGTCGAAGAAGTTGGCGGCCGGCCTCGATGCACTCGCGATGGACGTGAAGTTCGGCAACGGGGCGTTCATGTCGACCGTGCCCGACGCCCGTGCGTTGGCCGAGAGCATCACGAGCGTCGCCGGTGGGGCGGGGATGCCCACGAACGCGCTGCTGACCGACATGGACCAGCCGCTTGCGTCGGCGGCCGGCAACGCGCTCGAGATGGCGTACGCGATCGACTACCTGACAGGGGCCCGACGCGAGCCGCGGATGCACGAGGTCGTGCTCGCGCTGTGCGCGGAGATGCTCGTGCTCGGACGGCTGGCTGCCACGACCGACGAGGCACGATCCCGGCTCGAGGCCGTGCTCACCTCCGGCGAGGCGGCAGAGCGGTTCGGGCGGATGGTCGCAGCGATGGGCGGGCCGGCGGACCTCGTCGACGCGCCGTGGGCGCACCTCGAGCGGTCGCCGATCCAGGTTCCGGTCATCGCGCCGTCGTCGGGTGTCGTGACCGCGATCGACACGCGCGCCGTCGGCCTCGCGGTCGTGGTGCTCGGCGGTGGCCGCACGCGCCCGCAGGACGACGTCGACCACGCGGTCGGCCTGACCGACCTGGCAGCGCTGGGGGCGCCGGTCGGCCCCGATCGACCGCTGTGCGTCGTGCACGCTCGCTCCGAGGACGCTGCGGCCGCTGCGGCGGCCCGGATCGCCGCCGCGTACACGGTGGGAGACGACGCGCCCGCGCCGACCGAGCCGGTCCGCGAGCGGATCACCGCCGGCTGATCGGCCCCAACTCGGGGCGGTTTCGAACCGGGAATCGGAACGTCCCTCGCCGACTGGACGAATCCCCGGCTTCCTGCACCGTCTGCGGTAGCTTGCGCCGCTGCCTGGTCGCGCCGGCCCGTCATCGGCACCACGAGCAGCGTCCACCGCGAACCGTCCCTTCGAGCATCCGAGGCATCCATGTCCGACACCGCGTCATCTACGTCACCTTCAGCGCCCGCCGACGTCGACGGCGAGCCGTCCACCTGGATCGAGCTCGTCGCCGCGATCCTGCTGGGTCTGGCCGGCATCCTGACCGCCTACGCCGCGTACAACGGCGCACTGGCGGGAGGCGACGCGCTGAAGGCCTACACGGAGTCCTCGCGGTTGAACAACGACGCGAACTCCGAGTACATCGACTATGCGCAGACCTACGCCTCGGACCAGGCGACCTTCCTCCAGTACCAGATCCTCGTGGAGCGCGGTGAGCTCGACACGGCCGCCGTCGTCAAGAGCGACATCATGTCGCTCGAGCTGGAGACCGCGCTCGACGCCTGGCTCGAGGTCCCCCAGGGCGAGGGACCGCTGAACCCGCTCGGGATGGAGGAGTACGTGGTGCCGCAGTACGACCGCTACGTCGAACTCGCGGACGCGGCGTCGGCGACGTTCACCGAGGCGCAGAACATCGACGATCGGGGTGACAACTTCGATCTGGCCGCGGTGTACCTCGCCGTGTCGTTGTTCTTCGCCGGTATCGCCGCACTGTTCAAGGTGCGCAGACTGCAGATGGCGATGCTCGCCGCATCGTTCCTGCTCCTGTTCCCCGGCCTGCAGGCGATCGCCAAGGGCAAGGGCTGGGCCTGATCGGTCACGGTCGACCGTGACGGTGCCTCGGTGCACCCGTGACATTCGATAACGACGTGACGACTCGTCACGAGGGGAGCGGCGGACATGAAGCAACAGAGGAAGACGTTCCGGGTCATCGGCATCGTGGGGGCGGCGACGCTGTTCGTCACCGCCTGCGGAGGCGGTGACGAAGCGGGCGGCCGGACCGCGGACTCGGCGGTGGTCGTCGACACGACCGCCGCCGATGACACCGAGGCCACCGACGAGGCGACGGACGTGACCGAGGCGACGGTGATCGAGACCACCGTGCCGGCGGCCGAGCCGTCGGCCGGGTGGACCGTGCTCGTCTATTCGATCGCGGACACCGACCTGGAGCCGTTCCTGCTCGACGACGTCACCGAGATGGGCGGCGTCGGTTCGGGGCCGGGCGTGAACATCGTGTCGCTGGTCGACCGCGCGAGCGACTACAGCAGCGACCCGGTGCTCGGCATCGACGACTGGCAGGGTGGCAAGTTGTTGCATGTGCAACGGGGAAGCGCGGTGGAGCTCGCTGATCTCGGCGACGTGAACACCGGAGACCCCCAGCTGCTCGCCGACTTCATCGCGACCGGGATCCAGCAGTTCCCGGCGGAGAACTACGCGCTGGTGCTCTCCGACCACGGTGCCTCGTGGCCGGGCGTCGGCGGCGACGAGTCGACCGGCTACGACGGGCTCACCCTCGCCGAGCTCGGGGCCGGCATCGCCGCCGGTCTCGAAGGAGCCGGCATCGACCAGCTCGACCTGCTCGGCTTCGACGCCTGCCTGATGGCCACGTACGAGGTGGCGAGCGCGCTCGCTCCCACGGCGCGTCGGCTGCTCGCGTCGCAGGAGCTCGAGCCGGGGCACGGCTGGAACTACGGCGTGCTGCAGATGCTGAACGACGATCCGGCGACCGACGTCGACGCCCTGGCGAGTGCGCTGATCGACGGTTTCGAGGCGCAGGCGGCCGAGCAGGGGACCGGCACGGAGATCACCCTGTCGCTGGTGGACCTCGAGCAGATGCCGGCACTCGACGCCGCACTCACTGCGTTCACCGACGCGGTGACCCCGCGTGCGGGAGCGCTCGGGCCGATCATCGGTCGTACCCGTGCGCAGACGCTGTCGTTCGGTCGCAGCCCGGACCCGTCGAGCGATTCGCAGATGGTCGACCTCGGCATCCTCATCGGTGAGATCGGTGTCGACGCACTCGACGTCAGCCCGCAGGCGGACGACGTCATCCGGGCGTTGAACGACCTCGTCCTCGACCGGGTGGCCGGCGCCGCGACCCGCGCTGCCACCGGGCTGTCGATCTACTTCCCGACCGAGGAGCAGTGGTTCAAGGCCGAGTACACCGAGGTGCCCGCCGCAGCCGGCTGGTCCAGCTTCCTGCAGGCGTACTACACGGGTGGTCAGGCGATCCCCGAGGCCGAGCAGCCGTCGGCGATCGGTGACGCCGTGGAGGTGGTGTTCGTCGAAGGCGGGATCGAGGTCAGCGCGCTGTTCGACCCGGTCACGCTGGCGAACGCCACCGAGGCGACGATCGACTACGGCATCGTCGACGCCGACGGCACGATCACCTATCTCGGCAGTGAGCCGGCAGAGGTGAGCGACGACGGCTCGGGTCTCGTGGCGGGGTTCTACGACCTCACGGCGCTCACGATGAGCGACGGGATCGACACGGCGTACGCCTACGTCGACCTGTACCTCGACCCCGAGGCGGGGCTGGTCACGATCGACGTGCCGCTCGCGTACTACCCGGTGGGCGAGGACGAGGTCTACGACGACGTGATCCTGTCGCTCGTGCTCGACGACGCCGGCGACATCATCAGCGAGACGTACTACGTCTACAACCCCGAGACCGACGCCTACGGCGAGCTCACCGCGGACCCGGAGGCGATCATCGTGCCGTACGTGTTCGTGATGGCGGCCGACGGGTCGGGTGAATGGGTGCCGACGAGCGACGTCGGCCTGTACGCCAACCTGCCCGACATCGCCTACGAGCTCGAGCCGCTCGAACCCGGCACCGAGCTGTGGGTGGAGCTGAACGTCATCGACTTCGGCGGCAACACGGCCACCATCGGCGGCTCGATCATCCTGTCCTGACCGGCGGTCCGATGCCCGCCGTGAGGCGGGTCAGGCGCTGGTGCCGATGCCCTGCGGCAGCCGGTCGGTCGACCAGCCGAGCAGGGTGACGGCCTGGCGGCAGGCGAACCGGTCGGTCATCCCGCCGACGTAGGCGACCGCGGCGTGCAGCGCGGCTGCGCTGCCGGCCTCGGTGCCCTCCACCCCCGGCAGCGCGTTCGGCCGGTCGGCGTAGTGCTCGACGAGGGCGCGCAGCAGCGAGATGACGCTCTGCGCCTGGGCCGCCGACGCGGGCCGCAGGTAGATGTGCTCGTAGTTGAACTGCCGGAACGCGGCGAGCGCCTCTGCGAAGCGGGCGGTCATGCCGATCCGGCCGGTCTGGGCGGTGGCGTCGATCATCGCCCCGATGAACGCGCCGAGCTGCTCGCGACGCTGGACGCCGCAGCGGTCGCGCACCAGCGCGGGCAGCATGTCGAGGCTCACGATGCCGGCGGCCGCGGCGTCCTCGAAGTCGTGGCACACGTAGGCGATGCGATCGGCCCAGCTGACGACCTCGCCCTCCGGAGTCATCGGCGCCGGGCGGCTCCAGGAGTGGTTGCGGATGCCGTCGAGCGTCTCGACGCAGAGGTTGAGCGAGGTGAGGGTGACATCGGCACCCCAGGTGGCGTGATCGAACCCGCCCTCGAGATAGGGGCTGAGCGCATCCTCGCTCGCGTGGCCACCGGGCCCGTGGCCGCAGTCGTGCCCGAGCGCGATCGCCTCGGTGAGCGGCACGTTGAGCCCGAGCACCTGGGCGACGCTGGTGGCGACCTGGGCCACCTCGAGCGCATGGGTGAGACGGGTGCGCTGGTGGTCGTCGGGGAAGACGAACACCTGGGTCTTGCCGGCGAGGCGCCGGAAGGCGCTGGCGTGCAGGATGCGGTCGCGGTCGCGCTCGAAGCAGGTGCGCCACAGATCGGGTTCTTCGTCGATCAGCCGGTCGCCGGCCCCCGAGGCGCGGGTGGCGAGCACGGCGAGGTGCTCGGCCTCGCGTCGCTCGCGGTCGGCGCGACGGGCGATGTGGGTGGTGCCGCTGCCCGCCCACGAGTCGGCGTGGGCGAGCCGCACCCCGTGCTCGGCCCCGTGGCCGGCCATGGTGGACGCCCAGCGGGTGGCGCGCTCGGCTCGCTCGGCCAGGTCGGCGACGGCAGCCGGATCGGTCGCGGGGTCGGGATCGGTCGCGGGGCCGGGATCGGTCGCGGGGCCGGGATCGGTCGCGGGGTCGGGATCGGTCGCGGGGTCGGGATCGGTGGGGGGTGCTGCAGCCGCCCAGGGGGTGAGGCGCTGGACGCTCATGCGTCGAGGGTACCGAACCGGTGCGACACGCCCCCGGCATGCCCGATCGACCCTCGGCGTCGGGGTGGAATCCTCCCGGGAGCGGTGGAGGAGCGGCGATAGCCTCGGACGAGGCCCGTCGCGGGCCGTGAGCGGTGTCAGAGCGAGTGGTCATGAGCGGTTTCGTCGACGAGGTCCAACTGAACGTGCGAGGCGGCGACGGCGGTGCCGGCTGCGTCGCGTTCCGTCGCGAGGGACCGGTCGCCTACGGCGGCCCGAACGGCGGTGACGGTGGCAACGGCGGCGACGTGTGGCTCGTCGCCGACCGCAACGTCGCGTCGCTCCTCGCGTTCCGCGACCACCCGCACCGCCGCGCCGTGAACGGGGTGCACGGCAAGGGCAAGGACCAGCACGGCCGGCGCGGCGACGCGCTCGAGGTGCACGTCCCCGAGGGCACCATCGCCTACGACATGTACACCGGTGAGTTGCTCGCCGACCTCGCCAACCACGGCGACCGCTGGCTCGCGGCGCACGGTGGGCGTGGCGGTCGTGGCAACGCGAAGTTCTGGTCGAACAAGCGGCGCGCGCCGAGCTTCGCCGAGCAGGGCGAGCACGGCGAGGAGCGCTGGCTGAAGCTCGAGCTGAAGCTGATGGCCGACGTCGCGCTCGTCGGCTTCCCGAACGTCGGCAAGAGCACGCTCATCAGCGTGATCAGCGCCGCGAAGCCCAAGATCGCCAACTACCCGTTCACCACGCTCGAGCCGAACCTCGGCGTGGTGCGGGTGGACGAGGACACCGACTTCGTCGTCGCCGACATCCCCGGTCTCATCGAGGGCGCGAGCGAGGGCAAGGGACTCGGCCACCAGTTCCTGCGCCACATCGAGCGGGCACGGGTGCTGTGCGTGATGCTCGACCTCGCACCGGTCGACGGCATCGGTCCGCACGAGCAGGAGCAGATCCTGCTGCGCGAGCTGGGTGAGTACCAGCCCGAGCTGCTGGGACGGCCGCGCATCACGATCGGCACCAAGGCCGACATGGCCACGGAGGCATGGGACGGCGAGTCGATCAGCGCGATCACGCACCAGGGTGTGCGCGAGCTCGTCGGCCGGTTGGCCGCGCTGGTGCACGAGGCGCGCCAGGCGCAGCCGGTGCAGGAGGGCATCGTGATCATCCGCCCACAGGCGGAGGGGGCGAAGGTCGAGCGGCTCGGCGAGCACGAGTTCCGTCTCGTCGGTCGCCAGGTCGAGCGCGTGGTCGCGCTCAACGACGTCACCACCCCGGAGGCGATGGCCTACATCGACCACCAGCTCGAACGGCTCAACGTCCCCAAGCTGCTGGCGCGCGCCGGTGCGATGGACGGCGACGTCGTGTGGATCGCCGACTTCAGCTTCGAGTACCAGCAGGGCAGCTGACGTGCGGATCGTGGTGAAGATCGGCACGTCGTCGCTCACCGACGAGCTGGGGGTCATCGACGAGGCCGTGATCGAGTCGCTCTGCGCACAGGTGGTGCAGGTGCGCGACCTCGGCCACGAGGTGGTGCTCGTCAGCTCGGGCGCCGTGTCGGCCGGTGTCGCCGCGCTCGGCCTGGCGGCCCGGCCCACCGACACCCCGACGTTGCAGGCGCTGTCGGCGGCCGGACAGAGCCGGCTCATGGAGGTGTACAACCGGCACCTCGGGGCGCGCGGCGTGGTGGCGGCCCAGGTGCTGCTCGTGCCGCACGACTTCGTCGACCGCCGCCAGTACCTGCACGCCCGTCAGACGCTGGTCCGCCTGCTCGAGCTGGGCTGCGTGCCGATCATCAACGAGAACGACGCGATCGCCAGCGACGAGATCCGCTACGGCGACAACGACCGCATCGCCGCGCTGGTGTCGCACAACCTGGCCGCCGATCTGCTGGTGCTGCTCACCGACACGGCGGGGCTCTACACGAGCGACCCGCGCACCGATCCGTCGGCCCGACTGATCGCCCGGGTGCAGGCCGACGACCCGCTGCTGTCGGTGAGCGCCGGCGCGTCGGGCTCCAACCGGGGGAGCGGGGGCATGGCGTCCAAGCTCGCCGCGGCGCGCACGGCGTCGTACAGCGGGGTGCGGGCCGTGATCGCGTCCTCCAAGCGGCCCGACGTGCTCGCGGACGCGGCGAGCGACCTGGAGGTCGGCACCACGTTCATGCCGAACGACCGCAAGCTCTCGGCGCGCAAGCTCTGGATCGGGTTCGCGTCGCTGGTGGAGGGGACCATCACCGTCGACGACGGTGCGGTGCACGCCCTCGTGGAGTGGGGCCGCTCGCTGCTGCCCGCCGGTGTGGTCGACGTGCGCGGCTCGTTCGACGAGGAGTCGATCGTGGAGGTCTGCTCGACGGGCGGCCGGGTGATCGCCCGCGGCATGGTGCTCTGCGACGCCGACACGCTCCGGTCGATCAAGGGCAAGCGCACCGGCGATTTGCCGAGCGCGATCGCCCACGAGGTCGTCCACCGCGACGACCTCGTGCTGCTGCACTGACCGTTCCTCGTCGATCTCGACCTCGATCTCGACCTCGATCTCGACCTCTCCGTCGATCTCGACCTCGCCGTCGACCTCGGGTGCGCTCAGCGGAGGTCGAGAGCCATCCGGACCTCCTCGGCGCAGGGGTCGTTCGGATGGGGTTGGTACCGGTCGGTCACTGCGAAGCCGAGCCGCTCGTACAGTCGCTGCGCCGGCTCGTTGCCGCGCACGACCCACAGTTCCACCCGGGCAGCGCCGATCGCCCGTGCCCAGTCGAGCACGCCCTGCACCAGCGCCGCACCGACACCCGATCGCCGCACCGGCGGACGCGTCCACATCGACACCAGGTCGACGACGTCGGGGTGCTCGGCGGCGCGGAGCCCGCCGACGATGCCCACCACCTCGTCGCCCTCCCAGGCGAGCAACGTGAGTCGATCGTCGCCCTGTGCGGATGCGGACGCCCGGGCCAGCCACTCGTCGTCCGTGAACGCGAGCTCGCGGTCGAGCGAGGAGCCGAACGCCGAGGGCGAGTCGGCCAGTGCGGCGAGGCGGACGGCGCGCAGCACTGCGGCGTCGCCGGCGGTGATGCGCCTGACCGTGGTCATGCGGTCATCCAACCCGATCGACCGGACCGGGTTCGAACGAGTTTCGCGCTGGAGGGCAGCTGCTCAGCCCTGGGCGGGCTTGGGCTGCTCGACCGCGGCCGGCTGCGCGACGGTGCCCGACTCCAGACCCAGCTCCGCTCGGAGCTGGCTGAGACGGCTCTGCGCCTCGACGTTGGCCGTGGCCTGCTCGATCTCCAGGATGCGGCTCTGCACCGAGGTCTCGGAGAGCTCGGCGGTCGCCTTCGCCTTGGCGTAGCGGGCCTCGATCTTCTCCTGGACCTCCTTGAGCGTCGGGACGTCGTCGCCGACGGTCTCGTTGAGCTGCGCCATGGCGGAGTTCATCTCCTCCTGCATGCGCGCCTGCTCGAGCTGGCTGAGGAGCTTGTTCTTCTCGGCGAGCTTCTCCTGCAGCAGACGGCTGTTCTGCTGCACGGCGGCCTTGGCCTGGTCGGACGCCTGGGTGCTCTCCATCACCATCTGCTTCAGGCTCTCCACGTCGCGCTCGACCTGGATGAGCTGGTTGGCGATGGTCTCGGCGGCGGAGGTGTACTGCTGCGACTTCGCGGGATCACCGGCCTTCTCCGCGTCGGCCGCCATGAGCAGCGCCTGACGGGCGTTGGCGTTGAGCTTCTCGAGCTCGGTCATCTTCGCGTTGAGACGGATCTCGGCCTGCTTCTGGCTGGCGATCACGTTCGCGGCCTGTTCCTTGAGGCGCCGGTGCTGCTGCTGGGCCTCGGTGATGGCCTGCTCGAGCTGGACGGCTGGATCGGCGTTCTTGTCGAAGTTCCGGTTGAGCTTCGCGCCGAGGTACTTCCACCACTTCTTGAGAGCCTTGAACATGACGGAAGCCTAGGCGAACCGGGCTGCGATCCGATCCCGCAGCTGGCGGAGTTCCTGCACCCCGAGGAGGGTGAGCACGACGAGGTACGAGGCGACACCGACCGTGCCGGCGACGGCCACGCGCGCCAACGCAGCGAGTCCCGAGTCACCACCGACGGCTCGCGCCACGACCCACGTCACCTCCATCATCACGACGGCGGCGAGGGCCATGCGGGCCATGCTGCCGACGATCGGCCGCAGCGCGAAGCCACGAACCTTGTACGTCAGCACCTGCAGTGCCCACAGCGCGGCGATGCCATACGACAGTGCGAAGGCCGCGGCCAGCCCGAGCACCCCGAACCGGCCGACGAGCACGATCGCGAGGACGATGTTGATCACGTTCTGGACGAGGTTGATCACGAACGGCGTGCGCGCATCGGTGTGCGCGTAGAACGCACGCAGCACGAACAGGTACACCGAGAAGGTGACGAGCCCGAGCGCGAAGCCCGCGAGCGCGCGGCTGGTGTCGATCGTGTCGGCCGGGTCGAAGTTGCCGTGTTCGAGCGACACGCCGATGAGCGGCCGTCGGAGCACGAACATCGCGGCTGCCGCGGGGAAGGTCGCGAGCGCCACCAGGCGGATGCCCATCGAGGTCCGATCGATGAACGCCTGGCGGTCCTTGCGGGCGACGGCGCGCGCCATCTCCGGTGTGAACGTGGTGACGATCGACATCGCGAGGAGCCCGTGCGGCAGCACGAAGAAGATGTACGCCTTCATGTAGGCGTCGAGGTCGCCGCTGCCCGGTTGCGCCAGGTTCTGCACGACGATGATCGAGATCTGGTTCGCGACCACGTACCCGAAGGTCCAGCCGGAGAGCTTCACGAGCTGACGCACCGCCGGGTGCCGGAACTGCGGGTTGAAGTGCAGCGGCACGTTCGCCCGGGTGAGCGCGGGGATCACGGCGATCGCCATCACCGCGATGCCGAGCGTCGCGCCGAGGCCCAGCGTCCATCGCAGCCGGTCGTTGGTGATCACCTCGATCAGCTCGGGCTCGCGGCCACCGACCGCGCTCGGCACCATCAGCAGCGAGGCGATGATCACCAGGTTCGACAGCACCGGGGACCACGCCGCGGCGAAGAACCGGCGGCGGGCCTGCAGCAGCGCGTTGGCGAGGGCGCTGACGCCGTAGAAGAAGATCTGCACGAGGAAGATGCGGGCGAGCAGGGTGCCCGCTTCGCGGTACTCGTCCGGGTCGACCCCGTCGGCGACGTCGATCGAGAAGAGGTGGAAGATCAACGGCGCGCACACCACCGCGATCGCCGTGAGTGCGGTGAGCACCAGCACCGCGACACTCAGCACCGCCGACGTGGCGTCCTCGTCGTCGTCCTCGGCATGACGCGTGAACATCGGGACGAGTGACGCCGACAGCACGCCGCCGAGCAGCAGTTCGTAGATCGCGTTCGGGGAGTTGTTGGCCCCGTTGTAGGCGTCGGCGAGCGCCGTCTGTCCGATCACGATCGCGAACACGGCCACGCGAAGGAGACCGGTGAGACGCGAGAGCGCGGTGCCGAGCGCGACGACGATGTTGCTGCGGAGCAGGCTGCTCACGTGGTGGGCGTCGCGGTGCCCGGTCCGCCCGTCTCGAACCCGCGGGAGCGGCCCGTGGTGTTGACCTCGTCGACCGCTTGGAGGAGGGCCTCGAGCTGCACGACCACATCGCCGACGGCGGCTCCGAGCTCGGCGGTGGTGTCGCTCACGATCGACACCTCGGCCGCCTGGGCGACCAGCTCGCCGAGGCGCGTCTGCAGGGTGTGGAGCCGCTGCTCGGTCTGCTGGCGGGCGGAGCGGATCCGCTCGAGCGAGTCGAGCTGCGACTGGACCGACGTGCGCGTGGCGTCGTCCGCCGCCCGGTCGAACCGTGCGCGCAGCCCGGTGCCGTCGAGCGACCGGATGGTGTCGTCGAGCTGGTCGCCGTGCTTCGCGATCTGCCAGCACTCCTCGACACCTTCGTCGACCTGCCGACCGATCTCGGCCATGCGCGTGCGCAGCGGGCCCTCCTTCATCGTGCCGACGATGGCGGCGAACCGCTTCTGCGCCGACTGCGCGGCGGCGACGTGGCGGCGCCACGGGTCACCGATCGCGAACGGATCGCGCACGGGCGGACGGCCCGAGGTCGCAGTGCGGCCGCCGCTCTTCGACGGGCGCAGCTTCAGCGCGGCGACGACCGCGACGACGCAGACGACGACCCCGATCAGCGCCGCGACGATCTCCACGGCGGGGAGCCTATTGCGACGGGCAGCATCGCCCCTGGCAACACGTGATCCGCCGTCGGTGCGGCCGCGCTCGTGTCAGGCGTCGACGGGGACGATGTCGGCCGCGACGAGCGTGGTGAGCTGTTCGTCGCTCGGATCGGTGAGCGGTGCCACGCGCAGCGCCTGGTGCGCGACGGCGGTCTCGAACAGGTTGCGCACGAAACGGGCGTTGCCGAAACCGCGGGTGCGCGGCTCGGCGGCCACGAGTCGCCGCACCTCCGCGAGGGCGTCGTCCGAGCAGTGGTAGCGGTGCTTGTCGCCGAGCTTCAGGAAGATCGTGACCAGTTCGTCGTCGGCGTAGTCCGGGAAGTGGATCGTGCGGGTGAAGCGGCTCTTGAGCCCCGGGTTGGTGTCGATGAGGACACCCATCTCCTCCGTGTAGCCCGCGGCGACGATCGCCAGGTCGCCGCGGTGGTCCTCCATGAACTTCACGATCGTGTCGATCGCCTCGCGGCCGAAGTCGTTCTCGCCGCCGCGGGCGAGCGCATAGGCCTCGTCGATCAGCAGCATCCCACCGAGCGACGCCTCCAGCGTCTCCTGTGTCTTGATCGCGGTCTGCCCGACGTACCCGGCGACGAGCTTCGACCGGTCGGTCTCGACGAGGTGCCCCTTCGACACCACGCCCACCGAGCGGTAGATCTGGCTGAGGAGTCGTGCGACCGTGGTCTTGCCGGTGCCCGGGTTGCCGCTGAACACGAGGTGCTTGCTCGTCTCGATCGTCGGCAACCCGCGCTCCTCGCGGAGTCGTTGCACGTGCAACAGGCTCGTGAGGCGGCGCACCTCGGCCTTCACCTTGTCGAGCCCCACCAGCTCGTCGAGTTCGGCGAGGAGGTCGTCGAGCGATCGTGCCGGCGGCAGCTCGACCTCGACGGTCGGTGCGGTCGGGGAGTCGGCGGTGGTGGCGGTCGGGGCGGGGCCGGGTCCGACGGACGAGCCCGGCGCGCCCGGCGCGCCCGGACGAGAGGGCGTCCCCGGAGCGGGTCCGGTGTGGGGCTGGCCGGGACGGTTGATGCGGGCTGCGTCCATCGCCTGCAGCAGCGTCGATCGGAAGCGGTCGATCGCGGCGATCTCGTCCGCGGACGGGACGAGGTCGAGAGCCGCCGTGCGATGGGCCAGCGCCAGCGCGGTGGTGTAGTAGCGGTGGCTTCGACGCTCGCCGTCGCGGGCGTCGGCGCGCAGCAGCAGGTCGAACAGCACGCTGGGCGTGTGCAGCCAGGTGCGTCGGCCCCCGAGCATCCCGCCCTCGCGCAGTCGCGCCGCTGTGGCGATGAGCGGCGGTTCGAGCTGTGGGCCGATGGTGTCGAGGTAGGCGTCGAGCTCGGCGTCGGTCTGGCGGCCGTCGCTGTCGATCAGCGCGCCGACGAGGTTCGAGGCCTCGACGAGCACCTCCTGGCGGTGGGCATCGGCTCCCTTGCCGCTCAGCTCGCCGACGAGGCCGCCGACGTCCGCCACGAACCCGTCGACCTCCGCCCGCAGCGCGCTCATCGCCGAGCATCGTAGGGGAGCGACCGCTCACGTCCGCGTGGTCCGCTCCGGCCGGGCGGTGGAGGGACCCGGATCGGAGAGGGTTCGTGTGGTCGGGCCGGTGTGGGGCAGGTGGAAGCACACGGACGCGCTCGGGCGGACGGGCGATACGGCGCGCGGCGCGTCCCCCGAGGGCATCTCGACCACGAGACGAGGCGCGCGTGTTCACCATCGACCTCGCGGATCACGTCCGTACCTTCCACGGTGTCGCGAGCGGCGCCGAACTCCGCGACCTCGGGATCACGGTCGCCCGGCGGGAGTGGCTCGTCGCCGGGTTCGGATCGTCGTCGTGGCGTCACCTCCTGGGGCGTCGGCGCCGGCGCGGACATCGTCGCACGATCGGACGGTGGGGCGGGTGCGTCCGGCTGCCAGGCTGGGGGGATGAGGGCCGGAGCGACGCGGGACGAGATCGTGGTCGGGGCGGGGGAAGTGCACGCCGCCGTCCCCGGCGGGCGTCCGTGAGCGGTGGCGGCGCCGGATCGCTCGGCGCCGGGCACGGCGAACCGTCGGACGTGCCTCCGGGCACGCCGATGGGCACGCCGCTCGGCGTCTCCGTCCGGGTCCGGGCCCGCTCGACCGCAGGTGGCGGTC
>WLDE01000085.1 GCA_009704985.1 Actinomycetota bacterium
GACCGCCCGCCGGTGGCAGCGTGGGACCCGACGGGCCCGGGGGCGCGGGCGACGGCGGCGGGGCCCACGGCCCCTGCGGCTGGTCCTGCGGTGCGTTCATGTCTCGACCCTATCCCCTGTCCCGCAGCCGCTCGGCTGCGTCGCGTCTCGTTGGTATCGGTCTGCGGTGCCGCGGACGTGAGCCCGATGCACGTTCGGTGAGCGTCGATCTGTGACGCCCGTTTCACACGACGATCGTGCGTGACCGCGGTGACAGCCGTAGGGTCGGGCGCATGCGCGTCGTCATGTCAGGATCGTCCGGTCTCATCGGCACCGCGCTCGTGGCGTCGCTGCGCTCGCAGGGCCACACCGTGGTGCGACTCGTCCGCCGCAGCGCCGGCACATCCGACGAGATCTCGTGGGATCCGGCCGCCGGCACACTCGACGCCGCGTCGCTCGACGGTGCCGACGCCGTGGTGAACCTCTCCGGTGCCGGGATCGGCGACCGCCGCTGGTCCGACGCCTACAAGCGCGAGCTGCTCGACAGCCGTCTCCACACCACCGAGCTGCTGGCGCGCACCATCGCCGCGACCGAGCGGCCGCCGTCGGTGTTCCTGTCGGGCTCGGCGATCGGCTGGTACGGGCCGCGCGGCGACGAGGAGCTCACCGAGTCGTCGACGGCGGGCAGTGGGTTCCTCGCCGACATCTGCGAGAAGTGGGAGGAGGCGACCGGCCCGGCCGAGGCCGCCGGGGTGCGCACCGCCCACCTCCGCACCGGCATCGTGCTCAGCCCGAGCGGCGGGGCGCTCAAGAAGCAGCTCCCGCTGTTCAAGCTCGGCCTCGGCGGCCGCTTCGGCCGCGGCACCCAGTGGCAGAGCTGGATCTCGATCGACGACGAGGTCGCCGCGATCGAGCACCTCCTCACCGCCGACGTCGCCGGGCCGGTGAACCTCACCGCGCCGAACCCGGTCACCAATCGGGAGTTCACGAAGGTGCTCGCCTCGGTGCTGAAGCGTCCGGCGTTCGTGCCGATCCCGTCGTTCGGCCCGAAGCTGGTGCTCGGGGGCGAGCTCGCCGACGCGCTGCTGTTCACCGGCCAGCGCGTCCTGCCCGAGCGCCTGCAGGCGTCCGGCTACCTGTTCCGGCACCCCACCCTGGAGGTCGCACTCCGGGCGCTGCTCGGCCGATGAGCCCGGGCGCCCCCGCCGACGCCGCTCCACTCGGGCACGGATCGCCGGACGGCACCGTCGACGTCGTCGTGGTGGGCGCCGGCCTCGCGGGGCTGAGCGCTGCGCGACACCTGCACCGGGCGGGTCGATCGGTGGTGGTGCTCGAGGCGAGCGACGGCATCGGCGGCCGGGTCCGCACCGACCACGTCGACGGCTTCCTGCTCGATCGCGGCTTCCAGGTGCTCCTCACCGCCTACCCCGAGGCCGCCCGCCAGCTCGATCTCGGCGCACTCCAGCTGCGGGCGTTCGACCCGGGTGCCGAGGTGTACACGGGCGGCCGGTTCCACGTCGTGGGCGACCCGCTCCGCCAGCCGCGGTCGCTGCCCGCCACGGTGCTCGCACCGGTCGGGTCGCCGCTCGACAAGCTGCGCCTGCTCGCGCTGCGACGGCGGGTACGCCGCACTCCCCCGCCGGACCTGCTGCGCGGTCCCGACGAGCCGACGCTCGACCGCCTGCGCGCGGCCGGGTTCTCGACGCGGATGATCGACCGGTTCTTCCGTCCGCTGTTCGGTGGCATCCAGCTCGACCCGTCGCTCTCCAGCTCGGCGCGCATGTTCGACGTCATCTTCCGGATGCTGTCGGAGGGCGACTCGGCGGTGCCGGCGGCCGGCATGGGTGCGATCCCGGCACAGCTCGCCGACGGCCTCCCGGCGGGCACGGTGCAGCTCGGACGTGCGGTCACCGCGATCGAGGGCACCGGCGTCCGCCTGGCGGACGGCGGCGCCATGGACGCGCGTGCGGTGGTGGTGGCCACCGACGGTCCGGCGGCGTCACGGCTGCTCGGCGTGCGGGCGGTCGGGTCGAAGGAGGTCGCGTGCGTGTACTTCGCCGCCGATGCCGCACCGACGCGCCACAAGTACGTGGTGCTCGACGGAGCGGCGAGCGGACCGGTGCTCAACGTCGCGGTGATGAGCAACGTGGCGCCGTCGTACGCGCCGGCGGGTCAGCACCTGATCGCCGCGGCGATGCCCCTGCCTCCCGACGGCGACCTGGAGGCCGCGGCGCGTGCCCAGCTGCGTGGGTGGTGGGGTGCGTCGGTCGACGGCTGGCGGCACCTGCGCACCTACCGCATCGCACACGGTCAACCCGACCAGTCACCGCCGTTCCACCCGCGCGAGCGGGTGGCGCTCGGCGAGGGCAGGTTCGTGTGCGGCGACCACCGCGACACCGCCTCGATCCAGGGGGCGCTGTTCAGCGGTCGTCGCTGCGCGGAGGCCGTCGCTGCGGCGACCGCCTGAGCGCGGTCACTGGTCGGCGGTGTCCAGGCCGGGCCAGCGAGCGAGCGCCCCGGCGAGGTCGAGCCGACCGGTGAACGGTGCCGACGGCCAGTCCTCGCGGGGCACGGCCCACATCACCTCGAACTCGATGCCGTCGGGGTCCTTCGCGTAGAGGCTCTTGCTCACGCCGTGGTCGCTCTCGCCGACGAGCGAACCGGCCTCCAGCAACGTGGCTCGCAACGCCACGAGCTCCTCGAGCGTGTGCACCTGCCAGGCCAGGTGGTACAGCCCGATCGCGTGCGCCGGGGCGGGACGCGCTCCCACGCTGAACAGTCCGAGGTCGTGGTCGTTGTCGGAGCCGTCGGCCCGGAGGAACACCGCCTGATCCCCCATCTGCGCGACGACCTGGAACCCCAGGACCTCGGTGTAGAACCGTGCGGAGGCGACGGCGTCGCGGACGTACAGCACGGCGTGGTTGAGACGGCGGATCATGGCGGTGCTCCTTCGGGCGGAAGCGGACGGGTGGGCGGACGTGTCGACGGACGTGTCGACGGACGTGTCGACGGACGTGTCGACGGACGGGTGGCTCAGGCCTTGACGGCCTGGATGTCGAGCTGGATCTTCACCTTGTCGCCGACGAGCACACCGCCGGCCTCGAGCGCGACGTTCCACTCCAGGCCGAAGTCCTTGCGGCTGATCTCGGTGGAGGCGGTGAAGCCCGCCTTGGTGTTGCCCCACGGATCGACGGCGACGCCCTCGAACTCGAGGTCGAACACCACGGAACGGGTGACGCCCTTGATCGTGAGGTCGGCGGTGAGACGGTAGTCGTCGCCGGCGGGCACGATGCTCGTGCTCACCAGGTTCCACGTCGGGTACTGGGCGACGTCGAAGAAGTCGGGCGAGGCGAGGTGGCCGTCGCGGTTGGCGTCGCCGGTGTCGACCGTCGACGCGTCGACGGTGGCCTCCACCTTCGACGCGAGCGGGTCGTCGGCGATGGTGAGCGTGCCGGAGAAGCCGGCGAAGGCGCCGCGCACCTTGCTGACCATGAGGTGGCGGGCCACGAAGGCGACGCTGGAGTGGCTCGGGTCCACGTTCCAGGTGCCGGGGGTGAGCGCCTGGGGGACGGTGCTGCTGGTGGTGTCGGTGGACATCGGGATCTCCTTCGGATGGGGTTGTGATGGGGTTGTGACGGGGTGGCCCGGGAGGCCGGGATGGGAGGACGGCGGGGGGCGCCGTGTCGCTATTCCTTGCGACCTCAACAATTGTAGCGTCAACATCTTGCGATCGCAACTGTTGCCGAGAGCAACCGTTATCCTGGAGGTCATGGCGCCCGAGCTGCCCCAGACGATCGACCAACCCCGCTGGCTCGACCCCGTGGAGATGCAGGCCTGGCGGGCCTACGTCGACACGGTGTACGCGCTGCAGCACGCACTCGAGGCCGACGTGGCCCCGTTCGGCCTCACCATGGGCGACTACGAGGTCCTCGTCCGCTTGTCCGAGCAATCCGAGCGCCAGCAGCGCATGTGCGACCTCGCCGCCGAGCTCCGGCTCTCGCCGAGCGGCCTCACCCGCCGCCTCGACGGGTTGGTGCGCGCCGGCCTGGTGAGCCGCGAGCCCTCGCCCGACGATCGACGCGTGATGCTCGCCGTGCTCACCGACGCCGGCTACGACCTGCTCGTGCGGGCGGCGCCGCACCACGTCGAGGGCGTGCGACGCCACCTCATCGACCAGCTCGACCGGCGCGAGGTCGAGGCGCTCGCCAGCGCGTTCACCAAGGTGCGTGACGGACTGCTCGCCAGCCAGACTCAGCAGCCGTGACCTCGCCCTCCCACACCGCCTCCAGCGCCGAGGCCCCGCCGATGCCCCTGCCCGACGGCTTCCGCTGCCACGTCGCGAACGTGGGCATCAAGGACGACACCGACGACTTCGTGGTCGTCGTGGCCGACCGGCCGTGCGCGGCCGCCGGGCTGTTCACCCGCAGCAGCTTCGCCGGGCCGAGCGTGCTCGTGAGTCGCCGCAACGTGGCCGATCACCGGGCGCAGGCCGTGGTGGTGATCTCCAAGAACGCGAACGTCGCCACCGGCCCCGAGGGCCTCGCGAACGCGGAGGAGGTCGTCGCCGGCGTCGCCGCACGGCTCGGTCTCGACGCCACCGACGTGCTCATCGCCTCCACGGGCGTCATCGGACGCCAGTACCCGATGGACCGGGTGCGCAGCGGCCTCGCGGCGCTGCCCGCACACCCGGCGGGCACCGACGCACGCGCCGTCGCCACCGGCATCATGACCACCGACACCGTGATGAAGACCGCCGAGGCGTCGGCCGGCGTCGCCCGCGTGGTCGGGGTCGCGAAGGGCGTCGGGATGATCGAGCCCGACATGGCCACCCTCATCACCCTGCTGTTCACCGACGCCGACGTCGCGCCCGACGCGCTCGACGCGATGTTCCGGCGCGTGATCGATCGCACCTTCAACTGCGTGTCGGTGGACACCGACACCTCCACGAGCGACACCGCGATCGTGCTGGCGAGCGGGGCCGCCGGGGCCGTCGACGCGGCGGCGCTCGAGGCCGCGTTGTTCGACGTGGCGCTGTCGCTCACCAAGCAGGTGGCCCGCGACGGCGAGGGCGCCGAGACGCTGATCGAGGTGCACGTCGACCGTGCCGCCGATCCCGTCCAGGCCAAGCGGGTGGCGAAGGCGATCGTCAACTCACCGCTCGTCAAGACCGCGATCCACGGCGCCGACCCCAACTGGGGCCGCATCGCGATGGCCGTCGGCAAGAGCACCGGCGCCGACGAGGTCGACCAGTCGCAGGTGGTGATCCGCTTCGGCGACCAGGAGGTGTACCCCGCCTCCGTCGACGAGAGCGGGCTCGAGCGCCTCAGCGCCTACATGCGTGGCGACGAGGTGCGGATCCACGTGAGCCTGAGCGCCGGCGACGCGAGCGCGACCGTGTGGGGCTGCGACCTCACCGACGGCTACGTGCGCATCAATGCCGACTACACCACCTGAGCATCGCCGCCGCCGCTCGGCGGGTGCACCCCGGAACGACGACGGCCCGGACCGCGAACGCGGTCCGGGCCGTGACGTCTCGAGCGTCGGGTGCGGTGATCAGGGCGTGACCTGCACGCCCTTCCAGAACGCGATGCGCCCGGTGATCTCCTTCGCCGCGTCCTTGGGCTCGGGGTAGTACCAGGCGGCGTCGACGTTGTCCTGACCACCCACGCGCAGGGTGTAGTAGCTCGCCGTGCCCTTCCAGCCGCACACCGTGTGGGTGGCGGTCTCCACGAAGTACTCGCACGCGATCGACTCCTTCGGGAAGTAGTGGTTGCCCTCCACCACCACCGTGTCGTCGCTCTCGGCCAGCACCACGCCGTTCCAGGTCGCCTTCATCGATGCTCCTCGCAGGTCGGCGGTCCCGCGTGGGGACCGGTTCGGGGGTTCACTTGGGTGGCATACGGATCCCGCCGTCGACGCGGATGGTCTCGGCGTTCATGTAGCTGTTGGTGACGCACTCGACCACCATCGAGGCGAGTTCCTCCTGGAAGCCGAGGCGCTGCGGGAACAGCACGCCCTTCTGGAGGTTGGCCTTGAACGCCTCGCTCGCGTCGCCCTGGCCGTAGATCGGGGTGTCGATGAGGCCGGGCGCGACGGTGTTCACGCGCACACCGACGGCAGCGAGGTCGCGGGCGATCGGCAGGGTCATGCCGACGACGCCACCCTTCGAGGCCGAGTACGACGCCTGACCGATCTGGCCGTCGAACGCGGCGACCGACGCGATGTTCACGATCGCGCCGCGCTCGCCGTACTCCAGCGGCTCGGTGGTGCTCATCGCGGTGGCGGCGATGCGGATGCAGTCGAAGCTGCCGACGAGGTTGATCGCGACCACCTTCTTGAACGCATCGAGGTTCGCGGCCGACTCGTAGCTGCCGTCCTTGCCGACGGTGCGCTGCGCCCAGCCGATGCCGGCCGAGTTCACCAGCACGCGCACGGGGCCCATGCTCTTGGCCATCTCGACCGCGTTCACGATGTCGTCGGTGTTCGTGACGTCGACCTTGCAGAACGCCCCGCCGATCTCGTCGGCGAGCGCTCGGCCCTTGTCCTCCTGCAGGTCGGCGATCACGACCTTCGCGCCCTTGGCGGCGAGGAGACGTGCGGTGGCGGCCCCGATGCCGGAGGCCCCACCCGTGACGATTGCGCTTGCACCGTTGATGTCCATGGTGGGCGACGTTACGCGAGCCCCCGTCGGGGCGGCCAACCCGGCCACGGACGCGACGGCCCGTCGCGGGCCCGGCATCCGGGCGCTACGGTGCCGATCGTGCCGGGTCCACTGCAGGGGTTCACCGTCGTCGAGGCGTGCCAAATGGTCGCCGGGCCGCTCGCGGGCACGCTGCTCGCCGACCTCGGTGCCGAGGTGATCAAGGTGGAGACGCCCAAGGGTGGCGACCGCATGCGCTACCTCGGTCCGCGCGTCGGCGGCATCGGGGCGATGTGGGCCGGGGTGAACCGCGGCAAGCGATCGGTGGTGCTCGACCTGCAGCACCCCGAGGGCGGCGCGATCTTCCGCGACCTCGTCGGTCGCGCCGACGTGTTCGTGCAGAACTTCCGGCCGGGCGTGGTGCAGCGGCTGGGCATCGACGAGCCGACGTTGCGTACCGCCCACCCCGACCTCGTCTACGTGTCGGTGAGTGGCTTCGGCGACACCGGCCCGTACATCGACCAGAAGAGCTACGACTACGTGGTGCAGGCCCTGTCGGGCATGGCGGCGCTCCAGGGGGCGGCGGGCGACCCGCAGCTGATCCGCACGATCGTGGTGGACAAGGTGACGGCGCACACGGCCGCGCAGGCGGTGCTCGCCGCGATCGTCGCCCGGCTGCGGGGCCACGGCGGCCAGCACGTGCAGGTGTCGATGATCGACGCCGCGCTCGCGTTCCTGTGGCCCGACGGGATGATGCAGCACACGCTGCTCGACACCGATCGCGTCACCCCGGGGCCGCACATGGCCGACGGCTACCTGGTCCGGCCCACGCTCGACGGCCACCTCGCACTGATGGCCACGTCGAACACCCAGTTCCCCGCGCTGTGCGCCGCGCTCGGCACCGACTGGCTCGACGACCCGCGCTTCGCCACCCTCGAGGCGCGTGAGGCCAACGCCGCGGCGCTGAGCGACCTGATCGGCGCCGAGGTGGCCCGCCACGGTTCGGCCGAGTTGGTGGCCACGCTGCACGCGCACGACGTGCCGTGCGCGGCGGTGAACCCGCTCGAGCGGGTGCATCTCGATCCGCAGGTGCAGCACAACGGCACGATCGTCGAGCACGAGCGTCCGTGGCTCGGCCGGGTGCGCGAGGCCCGGCCGCCGGTGCACTACGCGGCGACGCCGACGTCGCTCGGCCGGCACGCACCGAAGCTCGACGAGCACACCGACGAGGTGCTCGCCGAACTCGGTCGCACACCCGAGCAGATCGCCGACCTGCGGGTGCGCGGCGTGGTGGGCGCCCGCGGCTGACGGCCGACCGAGGCCGCCGGCCGGCTCACGCCCGCACGACGTCGCCCGCCAGCATCACCATCGACACCCGGGTGAGCGCCTCGAGGTCGTCGAACGGGTGCTCGTCCACTGCGATCACGTCGGCGTGGGCACCCACGGCCAGCCGGCCGAGATCGGGCTGGCGCAGCAGGCGGGCCGCGTGCACCGTGGCCGAACGGATCGCCTCGATCGGTGACATGCCGACCAGGCGGTGCAGGAACACGCACTCCCACGCGTTGAGCCCGTGGTGGTTGCCGGGGGTGCCGGCGTCGGTGCCCATCGCGATCGTGACGCCCAGCTCGCGCGCACGACGCAGCGCCTCGACGTGCTGGTCGTTGAACGCACGCATCCGCTCGAGCAGGTGGTCGGGCATCGTCGCCACCGCACGCTCGTCACGGAACAGCAGCTCGCCCGCGCACACCGTCGGCACCAGCACCGTGCCGGCCGCGGCCATCTTCCGCAGCACCTCGTCGTCGGCGAAGGTGCCGTGCTCGATGCTGTCGACGCCGGCGTCGACCGCCTGGTGCATGCCGCGCAGCGCGTGGCAGTGCGCGGCGACGTGCTTGAAGTTGTCGTGCGCGATCTCCACGGCGGCCTTCAGCTCGTCGAGGGTGAACTGGATCGCGCGCGAGTCCTCGGTCTCCGACGACAGCATGGCGCCGGTGGCCATCACCTTGATCAGGTCGGCGCCCCGCGCCAGCTGCCGGCGCGCCGCGGCCCGGACGGCGTCGGCGCCGTCGGCCACCTCGTACATGCCGGGGTAGTACTCCACCGTCGAGGTGGTGATCGACAGCAACCGCCCCGCCAGGAACATGCGCGGGCCACGGGCGATCCCGCGCCGGATCGCGTCGCGCACGGCCATCTCGACGTAGTTCCAGCCGCCGACGTCGCGCACGGTGGTGATGCCCGCGAGCAGGGTGCGCTCGGCCGCGGCCGCGGTGTCGAGCGCGACGTGGGCGTCGGTGCGCGCCGCATCGGCCATCGGGTCGCCGGTGTCGGTGGTGAGGGTGAGGTGGACGTGGCAGTCGATCAGGCCGGGCAGCACCCAGCGACCGGACACGTCGACCACGTCGTCGTCGACCCCCGGCCTCGCCGCACCGAGCTCGACGATCCGGCCGCCGTCGATCCCGATGTCGACCCGACGGAACTCGCCCGTGTCGACGTCGAGCACCTCACCGCCCACCAGCCATCGCATGGGCCGCAGCGTAGGTGTCGGCCGACGAGACCCGATTCCGTGGTTCCGCTCCGCACTGGCTGGATCAGCAGTTGACCGCTCGCTCCAAGGCGCCACAGACGTCGTGCCATCGATACGCCGGGAGCGGCGCGATGAACTCGACCAAGGTCGAGCGGGGCACGAGCTCGGGCGTGTCGAGGTTGAGCACGCACGCACGCGGCGCGCCGTCGACCTCATCGAGCGGGACTTCTGACGGCAGGCCGCGGACCGGGGTGGTGGCTGGAGCCACGAGCAACCGCGGCAGACGGTCCACGGCCTCAGGCCTGGTGAGGATCAGCACGGGCCGACGGCCGGCCGACGGCAGCTCGCACCACCACAGTTCCGCCCAGTTCGGCCGTCGACTCACCACGTCGGATCCGATCCTGCGTCGGTCCGACGCGAGTGCGCGGCCGCGTCGTGCCAGCGGTCGAGGTCGCCCCAGGCATCCACGTCGGCGGCCGATGCGTCGGGCCGATCGCTGTCGGGGTAGGCGGCTGCGTACTGCGCGGCCACATCGACAGCGACGGGTCGGTCGAACGACGCATCGACGGCGTCGCGCACCAACTTCGACCGGGAGACACCGAGACCTGCGGCGTGCGCATCGAGGCGAGCGATCTGATCCTCCCGCAGCTGCAGCATCACCGATCGGAGAGTCAGAGGACGATCATAGGAGAGGGACTGGTTCATCGGATCTCGCCGAGGCCGGGTTCGAGGTCGGCGAGGTCGGCAGCGGCGCGACCGGCGTGCCATCCGCCGGCGTCGACCGAACGCGAGCGCATCGCCCGGGCGTTCGGGAACCACTCGTCGGCCCGTTCCTGCACGGCTGCCCGACGCGCCTCCTGCACCGGCACGAGCGCGGCGCCGTACTGCTGGTCGGCCGCCTCGTGCGCTCGCCGGCGGGCGGCCTCGAGGCGCTCGCCGACGCGCTGCGCGTAGGAGAGCACGAACGCACGCCGGAACGAAGCCGAGCGGGTGTGCCCGCCGGACGCCCCTGCGTCGGCCATGGCTCGCGTCATCTGCACGAGCAGCGACGTGAACGTGAGCTCGGTGAGCTCGAGCTCGACCGGGAAGCCGATCACGGTGGCGAAGCCCCACCCCTCGTGCCACACGACGTGGCCACCGTTGACGGCGGCGACCGCGCCGAGCAGCTGCGCCTTCTGCAGGGCATACGGGTCGTCGAGGTGGAGGCGGCGGGCCTCGACCCCGGCCGCCAGCGACCGGGTGCCGGCCGACGCGGCGGCCACCATCGCGACGTCGATCGCGTACTTGGCCATGAGCTCCTGCGCCTTGGCAACCAGCGCTTCGGCCTCCGCGTCGAACGTGGTGGACTCGGCCTTGGCGAGCAGTGCCCGCACACGCTCCAGCATCCGTGGGTCGACCTGCTCGTCGGACCGCCGAGTGCGCACCGGCCCGGCGGCCGCGGCCGCACGCCACTGCGACGGCGGCACCACCACCGGCACCACCTTCGGGAGCTGCAGCAGGAACGCAACGACCTGGAAGCGGTGCTCGAGCTGCTCGAACCCGATGTCGCCGCGCGACCGGCCGCGACGGCGCCGCAGCTGCTGGATCTGGTCGGTCCACACGGCCGGTCGGTCGGCGCTGTCGAGCGTGGGATCGGCGAGGACGGCAGACGCCACCAGACCACCGATGGCCGCGTCGAAGCGGTGACCGGCGGCGTGGACGAGGTCGACCGGCGACCACCCGCGCTCCCACAGCGGCGCCACGAGCGGCACCAGGTGGCGCACGAGCACGTCGTCGATCAGGTCGTCGCGGCCGACGTCGCGGATCGCGAGGATGACGCTGCCCAGCGGACGATCGTCGGGGAGCATCGCCCTGCGGACGCACCGGATGCCGGAGGCGACCAGGTCGTCGAGCACGGCTCGCGGGTCGTAGCGCCCGTCGGCGGTGACGCCCGGAGCACGACGCTCACCGGGCCGACCGGACGTTCGATCGGACGGTGCGTCGACGGGTCGATCATCCGGCCACTGCGACGAGCGGTCGGTGTGGTGGGAGGAGGCGCCGGCTCGGGCGCGATGGGTGGCGGCAGCTCGACGCTGCTTCTTGCGCGGTCCCATGGCCGTCAGCATGCCCGCCCGGTGTGACGTCGCCCCACGTCGATCCGTCCGTGTGCTTCCACCGCGACCACGCAGGCGCAACCACACGGACCGGGGGTCAGAACAGCGACGCCTGGTCGGGGTCGCCGCTCGTCGAACTCGTCGAACTGGTCGACGGCCCCGGGCCGAAGGGGCCCTTGGCCGCCTCGACCGCGAGCCGGTCGACGAGGTCGTTCATCCGGTCACCGGAGTGGCCCTTCACCCACCGGAACCCGGGCTGCAGCTGCTGCACCAGCTCGATGAGCGGCTTCCACAGGTCGGTGTTGGCCACCGGCTCCTTCTTCGAGTTCTTCCACCCGTTCTGCTGCCAGCGCACCCACCAGCGGTCGCGGAAGCAGTTGACGACGTAGGTGGAGTCGCTCACGACCGTGATCGACCCGACCGGGTGGTGGCGATGGGCGCGCAGCGCCTCGAGCACCGCCTGGACCTCCATCCGCTGGTTGGTGGTGCGGGCCTCGCCACCCGACCCGTGCACCGATCCCTCGGGGGCGATCGCCCACGCCCACCCGCCCGGGCCCGGGTTCCCCTGACAGGCACCGTCGGTGTAGACGACGAGCGGGGCGGGACCGATGTCGGGCATCTCGAACACTGTAGGGACACCCGCGGTTACCGGTCGGTAATGGTGCGAGACTAGATCGCATGATCTTCGACGGGTACGTGAACCAACTCCCCGACACCGACCCGGGCGAGACCTCGGAGTGGCTCGACAGCCTCGACGCCGTGATCGAGCAACACGGCAAGCCCCGCGCCCGGTTCCTGCTGTCGAAGCTGCTCGAGCGGGCCCGCGAGAGCCAGGTCAGCTTCCCCGCCACGGTGTCCACCCCGTACATCAACACCATCCCCCGCGAGGCCGAGCCGTGGTTCCCGGGCGACGAGTACATCGAGCGCCGCATCCGCGCCTTCGTGCGCTGGAACGCGGCCGCGATGGTGGTGCGCGCGAACAAGACGGCCGAGGGCATCGGCGGCCACCTCAGCACCTTCGCGAGCTCGGCATCGCTGTACGAGATCGGGTTCAACCACTTCTTCCGCGGCAAGGACGACGGCAACGCCGGCGACCACGTGTACATGCAGGGCCACGCCGCGCCCGGTGCGTACGCACGTGCGTTCCTCGAGGGCCGGCTCACCGAGGACGACCTCGACCACTTCCGCCGCGAGATCGCCCGTCCGGGCCGTGGCCTGTCGAGCTACCCGCACCCTCGACTCATGCCCGAGTTCTGGGAGTTCCCCACCGTGTCGATGGGTCTCGGCCCGATCACGGCGCTGTACCACGCCCGCTTCAACCGCTACCTGCTGAACCGCCAGCTCGACGACACCAGCCAGAGCCGGGTGTGGGCGTTCCTCGGCGACGGCGAGTGCGACGAGCCCGAGACCCTCGGTGCCATCTCGCTCGCGAGCCGCGAGAAGCTCGACAACCTGATCTTCGTCGTGAACTGCAACCTGCAGCGCCTCGACGGCCCGGTGCGCGGCAACGGCAAGGTCATCCAGGAGCTCGAGGCCGTGTTCCGCGGCGCCGGCTGGAACGTGATCAAGGTGATCCTCGGCTCGAAGTGGGACGAGCTGCTCGCCAAGGACAAGGACGGGGTGCTGCTCAACAAGCTGAACACCACCGTCGACGGCGAGTTCCAGCGGTACACCGTCGAGAACGGGGCGTACATCCGCGACCACTTCTTCGGGCCCGACCCGCGGCTGCGGGCGCTGGTGCAGCACCTGAGCGACGACGACCTCGTGAACCTCCCGCGTGGCGGCCACGACTACCGCAAGCTGTACGCGGCCTACAAGGCGGCCACCGAGAACCTCGGCTCGGGCGCACCGACGGTGATCCTGGCGAAGACGATCAAGGGCTGGACGCTCGGCCCCGAGATCGAGGCGCGCAACGCGACCCACCAGATCAAGAAGATGAACAAGGAGCAGCTGCTCGCGCTGCGCGACCGGCTCTACCTCCACGACGAGATCCCCGAGTCGGCGCTCGACGGCGACCTGCCGCCCTACTTCCGGCCCCGCGAGGACAGCGTCGAGTACCAGTACATGATGGGCCGCCGCCGGGCGCTCGGCGGCAGCATCCCGAAGCGTCGCACCACCCCGACCAAGCCGCTCCCCCAGCCTGCGGACCAGGCGTTCGCCGAGCTGCGCAAGGGCTCGGGCGGCCAGGCCGTCAGCACCACCATGGGCTTCACGCGCCTGCTGCGCAACCTCGCCCGCGACGACCAGTTCGGCCGCCACGTGGTCCCGATCATCCCCGACGAGGCCCGCACGTTCGGCATGGACGCGCTGTTCCGCGAGCTGAAGATCTACGCCTCGCAGGGGCAGAAGTACCAGCCGGTGGATCACGACCTGCTGCTGTCGTACACCGAGGCGAGCAACGGCCAGATCCTCGAGGAGGGCATCACCGAGGCCGGCGCGATGTCGAGCTTCATCGCCTCGGCGACGTCGTACTCGCACCGCGGCTTCCCGACCGTGCCCTTCTACACCTTCTACTCGATGTTCGGGTTCCAGCGCGTGGGCGACCTCATCTGGCAGGCGGCCGACTGCCGCGCCCGCGGCTTCCTGATGGGCGCCACCGCGGGCCGCACCACGCTGCTCGGTGAAGGTCTGCAGCACCAGGACGGCCATTCGCTGGTGCTCGCCTCCACGGTGCCGCCGGTGCAGGCGTACGACCCGGCGTTCGCGTACGAGGTGGCCGCCATCGTGCAGGCCGGTCTCCACCGCATGTACGGCCGGACCGAGCAGGACCCGGACGTCTTCTACTACCTCACGCTCTACAACGAGAACTACCCGATGCCGGTCGCACCCGACGTGCCCGACCTCACCGCGCAGGTCATGCGCGGCCTGTACCGCTTCGCCCCCGCTCCGGCGGCCGGGCGCACGGCCACGCTGCTGTTCAGCGGCTCGGCGCACGGTGCCGCACAGGCCGCGGCCGCGGCGCTTCGCGAGCGGTACGACGTCGGCGTCGAGCTGTGGTCGGCCACGTCGTACAAGGCGCTGCGCGAGGACGCCCTGGCGGCCGAGCGCTGGAACCGGCTGCACCCCACGCAGCCCGCACGGGTGCCGCTCGTGACCGAGCTGCTCGCCGGCTCGCCCGGTCCGATCGTGGCGGTCACGGACTTCATGAAGATCGTGCCCGAGCAGGTGGCGCGCTGGTTGCCGGGCCGCAACTTCACCCCGCTCGGCACCGACGGCATGGGGCGCTCCGACACCCGCGAGGCGCTGCGTCGGTTCTTCGAGATCGACGAGGGCCACGTGGTGGTGGCCGTGCTGCACGCGCTCGCCGGGCAGGGCCAGGTCGACGCCGACCTGGTGGCCAAGGCGATCTCGGACTACGGCATCGACCCCGAGGCCGTCGACCCCTACCTGGTCTGACAGCCGAGCCGGTCGGTCACGACCACCAACCGTTCACGTCGATCACGACGTGGGTCGGCCAGAGGCTGAACACGCACAGGGCACCGTCGGCCGCCAGCGGGAGCTGGGCACCGTTCGACACCGGCTGCGTCGCGTTGTAGTTCGCGGTCGAGGTGGTCGGTCGTTCGCCGCAGGGCCAGGCGGTCACGTACCCGGCACCGAGCGCATCGGTGACGGTGAGGTTGATCGACACCGCCTTCGCGTCCGACGGGACGCCGCGCTGACCCGCGATCTGGATCCGCAGCGTCTGCCCACCGCCGAGGACGTTGCCACCGGTGCCGCCGTTCATCTCGGTGCTCAAGCGCTCGCGGGTGTCGAGGAACCGGAACGGTTCGGTCGGGGTGAACACCCCGGTGGAGCCGGCGCTCAGGTAGCCCGTCACGTCGACGACGAGGTCGGTCGCGCCGAGCGTGAAGAGGCAGACGGTGCCGTCGCCGGACACGGGTGTCATCACCAGGTTCGGGCGCACCCGACCCGGTGACGGGTTCAGGTTCGACACCAGCGGTCGTTCGCCGTCGCAGGCGTAGACGGTGACGTACCCGAGGGTGGAGGCGTCGGTGCTGGTGACGTTCAGCGTGACCGCGCTGACCCCCGCCGGCACCCCACCGCGACCCGTGACCTGCAGTTCGACGGTCTCACCGGGCGACAGACGGCCCGGCGCCCCGAGGGGGATGCGGGTGTCCATCAGCCGCGTGGGGGCGACCGGGGTGAAGCGGCTGGCACCGGCGGAGCCGTAGAAGCCGTTCACGTCGACGACGAGGTCGGTGTCCGTGGTGGAGAACGCGCAGATGCGTCCACCGGCGTCGAGCGGCACGGTCGCCGCGTTGGGCGTCACCTCACCCGCCCGGAAGTTGACGGTGGAGGCGAGCGGCCGCGTGGGCGAGCAGTTCCACACCGTGAGGAACCCGCCCCCGGACTGGCCGACGACGGTGAAGTTGCCGCTGATGGCACTGGCCCCGACGGGCACGCCGCCGGACCCGGCGATCTGCAGCGTCTTGGTGACGCCGGCCTCGAGGCGCGTGGCGCCGAGCCACTCGCGGGTGTCGACCACGCGGGCGGGCGTGATCGCCTGGAAGCCGACGGCCGGTCCCGACGGGGAGGCGGTCGGTGCCGGCGGGACGACGCCGTTCGCCGCGGCCGGGTCGACCGTGAAGCTCCACGTCACCGTGCGAGCCTGACTCGTGACCGTGACGGTGTAGGTGCCCGGGCCCAGCGGCGATCGCGGCATCGCCACGATCGCGTTGTCGCCGGCGAGGATGCTCTGGGCGACGTCGTTGGTGTTGAGCCGGGAGAGCGCACACGTCGGGAGCGGTCCGTCGGGGCCGACCACGCTGGCGCTGACGTTGCCGTTCACGGCCTCCGGCATCATCGCGATGACGGGGAGCCCGGCGGGCTGGTTGGTCGGGTAGCCGCAGTAGCTCCGCGGGTCGGGGGTCTCGACGATGAAGCGGTTCAGGCTCGTGGTCGTACCGTCGCCCGGCCAGACGATCGGGGCGGTGCGCGGGGTCGCCGGACCGCGGCCGCGCAGCACGTCGAGCGTGGCGCCCGAACGCCACCGCGTCGCGGCGGGGTCGGCGCAGAGGCCGAAGCCGACGCGCTGGAGGTTCTGGCGCAGCACACCGATTGCGTGGAACGGACCGGTCATCCAGAGCTCGATGTGACTCCGGGCGGTCGCCGTCGCCGAGCTCGACACGGCCACGTT
Source organism: Actinomycetota bacterium (assembly GCA_009704985.1). Classification (GTDB taxonomy): domain Bacteria; phylum Actinomycetota; class Acidimicrobiia; order Acidimicrobiales; family Ilumatobacteraceae; genus VFMC01. The sequence goes on from WLDE01000085.1 coordinate 16,371, forward strand.
GCCGTTCTGGCCCGCAGCGTGGCCCTCGGGGGTGTACCCGGGCAGCGAGGGGTTCTCGTCGTGCGAGATGATCCCGTTGCGGACCATGTAGCACGAGTGCTTGTAGGCGCCGTCCGACAGCATGGCGTCCTCGGTGACCGGGCCGAGGCCGGCCATCGCACGGAAGTAGTTGACGGTCGTCAGCCAGTCGGCGGCGGCGGGGATCGGCGTCGGGACGGGTGCCCCGGAAGCTGCGGCCGGCGCCGTTGCACCGGCGAGGAGGGAGGCGAGCGCGAGGGCGCCGCCCACCAGTCCTCCGATCATCCTCCGTGCCATCGACATCCGTCCCGCTCCGTGGTCCGCCTTCGTTGTCAAGGAGGTATCGGGAGACGGCGCTCGCGGTCTTGAGGGCGATCCGGCGATCCCCCACGGGGGGCCGACGATCAGACGAACTCTTGATGGACGGGAGACGTTCGCTACCGCGTCGTGGCCGCACGGCGGCGCGCCGCACGGCGGCGTGCCACCAGCAGCCGCGGGGCGGCGGCGAGACCCGTCACCAGGGCGCGCAGGTGCGCCCGGCGCGGGTGCCAGCGGACCCGGCGGAC
>WLDE01000086.1 GCA_009704985.1 Actinomycetota bacterium
CCCTCGCCGCGCTCGGTGGGGACGACACGCCGCGGGCCGCCGAGGCAGCGGCCGCCCGCTGGAGCCCGTGGCGGAGCTACGCGCTCCACCACCTCTGGCGCTCGCTCACCCCCGACCCGTCCCCCTCCCGACCGCGAGGAGTCCAGCTGTGAACCGCACCCCGATCGATCCGCCGACGCGCACCGACCCGACGCGCACCGACCCGACGCGCACCGACCCGACGCGCACCGACCCGACACGCACCGACCCGACGCGCACCGACCCGACGCTCGCCACCACCACGATCGACACGCCCGTGGGGGTGCTCACGGTCGGCGCGTCCGACCTCGGCGTCCGCCTCGTCACCTGGCCCGACGACGAACGGACGCTCGCCGGGACGCACGCGGTCGCCGACACCGGAGCCGGAGCCGCGTCGGAGCACGGATCCGGAGCTCGCGAGCGCATCCTCGCCGACGCGGTCGCCCAGCTGCGCGAGTACTTCGCCGGTGAGCGCACCACGTTCGACCTGCCGCTCGACCCCGTCGGCACGCCGTTCCAGCGGTCGGCCTGGCAGGTGCTGCGCACCATTCCGTACGCCGCCACGATGAGCTACGGCGACCAGGCGCGAGCGCTCGGAGACCCGAACAAGGCCCGCGCGGTGGGGGCGGCGAACGGACGCAACCCGATCAGCATCATCGTGCCGTGCCACCGGGTGGTCGGCCACCGAGGCACCCTCACCGGGTTCGCGGGCGGCCTCGACGCGAAGGCGTGGCTGCTCGAGCACGAGCGACGGGTGCTGGCCGACCGCTGACCGGGGCGACGGCCACGGGCCGCCGGCTCCGGATCGCCGAACGCCCGACGCGGGCGGGTCAGGCGCGGTTGCGGGCCTTGGCGGCCTGCTCGCGGCGGGAGCGGGCCTCGGCCTGCTTGCGCTCCTTGGCCGCCTTGCGCTTGGCCTTGGTGTCGTCGTCCGCGGACCGGACGAGCACGGTGGGTGCGGCCGCCTCGGCCGCGGGCGGCAGGGCCACCACCGGATCGTGCTTCAACACGCGGGTGAGCATCACCGACGCCGCCGCCTCGCCCGCGATCGACGCGGCGATGGTGAGCCGGACGGTGGCGAGGCCGTGCTGCTCGATGCGCTCGGGCAGGATCGCCTGCAGGTCGTCCTCGGAGGGGTTGTCGCTCTTGTCGCCGAGGGCGGTGATGAAGTCGGCGAGGCACGGGTCGGTGAGCACGGTGGTGATCTGCTCGAGCCCACCGCTCATCCGGCCCCGGGCGACGGCGGCCCGCACGGCCGCGGTGCGCGCCGCAGGATCGTCGAACCCGACCTCACGGGCGCCGGCGAGCTTGTCGAGGGCCGCGACGTGGTCCTCGGGCAACGTGGCCACGAGGGCCTCGAGCTCGGCGTCGGTCATGGCCGACATCGCTCGGTCGAGGAGCGCGAGGGCCTGGAGACGGGTCTTCATCTGATTCACGGCGCGCCAGGCTACCGAGCGGGCAGGTGAACCCGCCGTCGACGTGTCCACGACCCGACGGGGATCCCCGGGTCGTGGGCCGGTCGAGCGGCTGTCGCGCGGGTGGGGTCAGTCGCCCTGGCGCTCGGCGACCGCGGCGTGCACCTTGGCCATGTCGAGCGCCTTCACCTGCGAGATCAGGTCGTCGAGAGCGTGGGCGGGCAGCGCACCGGCCTGGGAGAACACGAGCACGTTCTCGCGGAACACCATCAGCGTCGGGATCGAGCGGATGTTCGCCGCGCCCGCCAGCTCCTGCTGCGCCTCGGTGTCGACCTTCGCGAACACGAGGTCGGGGTGCTTGGTCGCGGCCTCGTCGAAGATCGGGGCGAACATCCGGCACGGGCCGCACCACGACGCCCACCAGTCGACCAGCACGATGTCGTTCGACTCGATGGTGGACGAGAACGTCTCGGCGGTCAGGTCGATCGTGGCGGTGGACATGGTGCAACTCCGTTTCTTCCGCCCGGCGGGGTGGGGCCGACGTCGGCGCCCGGACCGAGGTCCCGCGAGGACGTGGGAGACAACCATGATACCCCTCCTGGTATTCCCGGCCCAGCCGGCGCGTTCCCGGCGCCGTGCCACCGGTGCCCGGGGTGGACGGATTGGAGGGACGCGGTGCACCGGTCGCTATCCTCGCTGCATCCCGCCCTCGTAGCTCAGGGGATAGAGCAATGGTTTCCGGAACCATGTGTCGGAGGTTCGAATCCTTCCGGGGGCGCCACGCCGTGCGGAGCGGTGCTCGTCATCGGTCGCGATGACGGGCCCACCACGGCGGATCCCTCGAAAGCGCCGGGCCGGGAGGGGTCCCACCGGTACGATCGTCCCCTCATGGCCGATCCGCTCGTCACCGTCGCCTCCCTGCTCGCTCCTGCGTTCGAACGCGTCGCCGGCCGTGGCGGTGTCGACCCGGTGGTGCGCCCGAGTGACCGAGCGCACGCCCAGGCGAACGGTGCGCTCCCGCTCGCGAAGGAACTGGGTCGCAACCCGCGTGAGGTGGCCACCGAGATCGTCGCTGCGGCGGCACTCGACGGCGTGGCCGCGCTCGAGGTCGCCGGCCCCGGCTTCATCAACCTGACGTTCACCGCCGAGTTCCTGGCCGGCCAGGTCGCCCTCGTGGCGGCCGACGACCACCTCGGCGTGCGCCCGGCGGCGGCCCCCGAGACCGTCGTGGTCGACTACTCCGCTCCCAACGTGGCCAAGGAGATGCACGTCGGCCACCTGCGCACGACCCTCATCGGCGATGCGCTCGTGCGGATGCTCGGCTTCGTCGGTCACCGGGTGATCAGGGAGAACCACATCGGCGACTGGGGCACGCCGTTCGGCATGCTGATCGAGCACGTGATCGACCTCGGTGGCGAGCTCGGCGAGATCGACCTCACCGATCCGGGCGCCCTCTACAAGCAGGCGCGGGCCAAGTTCGACGCCAGCGACGAGTTCAAGGAGCGGGCGCGCCAGCGCGTCACCCTGCTGCAGAGCCGCTCCGACCCGATGACGATGGAGCTGTGGCAGCGGCTCGTCGACCAGTCGGCCGACTACTTCGACCTCGTCTACGGCCGGCTCGGGGTGCTGCTGCGCCGCGAGGACATCGTCGGCGAGAGCTTCTACCAACCGATGATGCCGGCGGTGATCGAGCGGCTCGACGCCGCCGGGCTGCTCGACGAGAGCGACGGTGCCAAGGTGGTGTGGGTGCCGGGCTTCACCAACCGCGAGGGCGACCCGCTCCCGCTCATCGTGCAGGCCCGCACCGGCGGCTTCAACTACGCCACGAGCGACATCACGTGCGTGCTCGACCGCGTCGAACGCCTCCACGCCACGCTGCTCGTGTACTGCATCGGCACGCCGCAGAGCCAGCACCTGCAGATGGTGTGGAAGGCCACCGAGATGCTCGGCGTGCTGGTGCCGCCGGCGCGTGCGGTGCACGTGAACAACGGCAACGTGCTCGGCGAGGACCGCAAGATCCTGAAGAGCCGCAGCGGTGAACCGGCGATGCTGCTCGACCTCGTCGACGCCGCCATCGAACGTGGCCGCGCGATCGTGGCCGACCGCACGCCCGACCTGTCCGCCGACGAGCGCGACGAGCTCGGCCGCACGATCGGCATCGGCGCGCTGAAGTACGCCGAGCTGTCCACCGACCGGATCAAGGACTACGTCTTCGACTGGGACCGGATGCTGTCGTTCGAGGGCAACACCGCGCCGTACCTGCAGTACGCGCACGCCCGCATCCACAGCATCTTCCGGCGCGCCGAGGTGTCGCCCGACAGCGTGCTCGGGCAGACGCCGTTGCTCGGCGAGCCCGCCGAGCTGCAGCTCGCGCTGAAGCTGCTCGCGTACGACGGTGCCGTGGCCGAGACGCTCGAACGCTGGTCGCCCCACCGTCTCTGCACCTACCTGTTCGAGCTCGCCCAGGACTTCACCGCGTTCTACGACGCGTGCCCGGTGCTCAAGGCACCGTCCGACGAGCTCCGCACGAGCCGCCTCGCGCTCGCGGCGCTCACCGCACGCGTGCTCGCCTCGGGTCTCGGTCTGCTCGGGATCGACGCGCCCGAGCGGATGTAGCCCCGCGTCGAGCCAGGACCCACACGACGATGCCCTCGCTGCCCCTGCACCTGCTCCCCGACACCGCCACGGTCGACGACCGCGGCGCGCTCCATCTCGGCGGGCTGCGCGTCGCCGACGTCGCAGCGGAGTTCGGTACGCCCGTGTTCCTGTACGACGAGGCCCACCTCCGTCGCCGGTGCCGCGAGGCCGTCGACGCCTTCGGCCACCAGCGTGCCGTCTACGCCACGAAGGCGTTCCTGTGCACCGCGATGGCGCGCCTCGCGTACGAGGAGGGGATGCTCCTCGACGTCGCGAGCGGCGGCGAGATGCACGTGGCGCTCGCGGCCGGGGTGCCGGCCGACGCGCTCACGCTCCACGGCAACAACAAGAGCCTCGACGAGCTGCGCTACGCGCTGCGTGAGCACATCCGCTACGTGGTGGTGGACTGCGACGAGGAGCTCGATCGGCTCGAGGCGCTGCACGCCGAGGGGCTGCCCGTCCCGCGGGTGGTGCTGCGGATCACGCCCGGCGTGCACGCGCACACCCACGAGTACATCGCCACCGGTCAGGACGACTCGAAGTTCGGGTTCAACCTCGCCAACGGATCCGCGGCCGCCGCCGTGGAACGGGCGCGTCGCTCGCCGGCCGTCGAGCTCGTCGGTGTGCACTCGCACATCGGCTCCAACGTCTTCGCGGTCGAGAGCTTCGCCCGGGCGGCCGAGGTGATGGCGCGCTTCGCCGCGCCGCTCGACCTGCCCGAGCTCGTGCTGGGCGGTGGCCTCGGCGTGCCCTACGTCGGGGGTGAGGAGGCGCCGACGATCACGGAGTGGGGTCGTGTGGTGCTCGACGCGTGCCGGTCGCTCGGGGTGACGAGCCGGGTGAGCGTCGAGCCGGGTCGTTCGATCGTGGCCGCGGCCGCGATCACCGTGTACACGGTCGGCGTGGTGAAGCGGATCCCCGGCGTGCGCACCTACGTCGCCGTCGACGGCGGCATGAGCGACAACCCGAGGCCGGTGCTGTACGGCTCGGGCTACGAGGTCGTCGTCCCCGAGCGCGTGCTCGACCCGCGTGACGAGCGTGCCCGGCTCGTCGGCAAGCACTGCGAGAGCGGCGACGTGCTCGTGTTCGACGCCGAGGTGCCCGCCGGGCTCGCCGCCGGCGACCTGGTGGCCACGCCGGTCACCGGGGCCTACGGCCACTCGATGGCCAGCAACTACAACAAGCTCACGCGCCCGCCCGTGGTGTTCGTGCGCGACGGAGTCGCACGGCTGGTCGTGCGACGCGAGACCTACGACGACCTCCTGCGGTGCGACGTCGACTGAGCCCGGTGGCGGCCGGAGGGCGGCGCTGATGGGTCCGCGCCGGGGGAGTGGCACGGGTCGCGTGCTCGGGCTCGTCCGACGCGCCCTCCACCTCGTCTCGCCGTCGCGCGGCCGCGAACCCTCGCCGGCGCCGCGACCGGGCGGGCGCCGCGATCGGTCGGGTGGGGGCGGCGGTCCGGTCGCGACGAGCGGCGTGCTGGCCGGGGTCGAGCTCGAGTACGCGCCCTCGATGGACGGCGACCCCGACCCGGGCGAGGTGGTGTGGACCTGGGTGCCCTACGAGGACGACCCCCGGCAGGGCAAGGACCGCCCCGTCGCGATCGTCGGCCGCCGGGGCCGGTCGCTCGTGGGCGTGGCCCTCACCTCCAAGCGCAACGACCGCGTGCCGCAGTTCGGGGTCGGCACCGGTCCGTGGGACCGCGAAGGGCGCCCGAGCTGGGCGAAGCTCGACCGGGTGATCGACGTCGATCCGAGCGGCGTCCGACGCGAGGGCGCGGTGCTCGCACACGACCGCTACGACGGGCTCGTCGCCGCCCTGCGGCGCGAGCACGCACCCCGCCGCTGAGGCGCTCGGCCCCGTCACCTGCCCGTCACCTGCCCGTCACCCGCCCGTCACCCGGCCGCGGCACGCGGGTGGGCAGCAGCGGTGGGTCGCAGCGGTGGGTCGTTCGGCTCATCGACGGCCCGACCCCTGGCTGCGCGCCCGGTCCTTCCGTAAGGTCTCGGGCAACAGGAGCGACGCCGGACGAACGATCGGGAGACCGAGGAGACGTCACGGCGTGCAGTGAACGGGAACGGTGTGGACCGGAGGACCCGGGTGGCGCGGCGGCGGAACCGCAGCCACCGCCAGGATCCGCCGGGCGCTCGGCGGCCACCGTCACGTTCGCCGCTCCCGGATCGCGGGAACCACCCTGCGGCGGGGGACGAGCGGCGGCGGAGCTCTCGTCCCTCGTCGTGGGTCCCGGGCACGAATGGGACGTGGCGGGCGACCCGCCGTCACCTAGCCTCACGCCGTGACTCCTGGAGACGAACGCAGCAAGGTGATCCGCATCGGTGTGCTCGGGTGCGGCAACGTCGGCGCCCCGCTGGTGCAGCTCATCGAGGCCCAGGCGCCGGCGATCGAGGCCCGGACCGGTCTCCGGCTCGAGGTCGCCACCGTGGCCGTCCGCAACCTCAGCAAGGACCGCGGCATCCCGCTGCCGGAGGGGTTGCTCACCCGTGACGCCCACGCGGTCGTCAGCGACCCGTCGATCGACGTCGTGGTGGAGGTGATCGGCGGCATCGAACCCGCCCGCGAGCTGATCACCACGGCGCTCGCCAACGGCAAGCCGGTCGTCACCGGCAACAAGGAGCTGCTCGCGAACGTCGGCACCGAGCTGTTCGCCGCCGCCGACGCCGCCGGCGTCGACCTGCTGTTCGAGGCGTCGGTCGCCGGTGGCATCCCCCTCATGCGAGCCCTGCGCGAGAGCCTGCGCGGCGAGCCCATCACCCGCGTGATGGGCATCGTCAACGGCACGACGAACTTCATCCTCACGAAGATGAGCGAGGAGGGCGCCGAGTACATGGCCGCCCTCACCGAGGCCCAGGCGCTCGGCTACGCGGAGCGCGACCCGACCGCCGACGTCGAGGGCTTCGACGCCGGCGCGAAGACCGCGATCATCGCCACGATCGCGTTCGGCGCGAAGGTCGTGGCCGGCGACGTCTACCACGAGGGCATCAGCCGGATCACGGCCGCGGACATCGCGGTGGCCCGACGTCTCGGCTACGTCGTGAAGCTCCTCGGCATCGCCGAACAGCTGCCCACCGGTGAGGTCGCCGTGCGCGTGCACCCGGCGATGGTGCCCGTCACCCACCCGCTCGCGAGCGTCCGAGAGAGCTACAACGCCGTGTTCGTGGAGGGTCGGGCGGTCGGGTCGCTCATGTTCTACGGGCGCGGTGCCGGGGGCTCGCCGACGGCCAGTGCCGTGCTCGGAGACGTCATCGACGCCGCCGTCAACCTCTCGAAGGGCACCCACGGCGCGATCGGTACCTTCGGCAAGGCGGTCACGCTCCCGATCGACGAGACCTCGGCCGAGTACCTGCTGAGCCTCGACGTCGCCGACAAGCCTGGCGTGCTGCACGCCGTGACGGGCGTGTTCGCCCGGCACGGTGTGAGCATCCGCGCCGCCGAGCAGGAGGGCAACGCGCCCGACGCCCGGCTCGTGTTCATCACCCACGAGGCCAAGGAGTCGGCCGTGCAGGCCACGATGCGCGAGTTGCGCGAGCTCGACGTCGTGCGCAACGTCGGCGGCCTCCTGCGCGTGATCGGGGCCTGACGTGCGCTACGTGAGCACCCGCGGGGCGGCGCCGGAGCTCGGCTTCGCCGACGTCCTCCTCGCCGGCCTCGCGAACGACGGTGGCCTGTACGTCCCGACCGAGTGGCCGAGCCTGCCCACCGTCGACCGCGACGCCTCGTACGCCGAGCTGGCCGCCGCGGTGATCGCCCCGTTCGTGGGCGACGACCTCGACCGCGACACGCTCGACCGGCTGTGTCGTGAGGCGTACGCGACGTTCCGTCACCCGGCCACCGTGCCGCTCGTGCAGGTGGACGACCACCACTTCGTGCAGGAGCTGTTCCACGGCCCCACCCTCGCGTTCAAGGACGTCGCCCTGCAGCTCGTCGGCCGGCTGTTCGACCATGTGCTCTCGCAGCGCGGCGAGCGCATCCGGATCGTGGGTGCCACGAGCGGCGACACCGGCTCGGCGGCGATCGACGGGGTGAAGGCCTGCGCGAACGTCGAGATCGTCATCCTCTATCCGCACGGCCGCACGAGCGACGTGCAGCGCAAGCAGATGACCACCGTCGACTCGCCCAACGTGCGCACCGTCGCGGTCGAGGGCACCTTCGACGACTGCCAGGACCTCGTGAAGGCGATGTTCAACGACGCGCCGTTCCGCGAGTCGCAGCGACTCAGCGCTGTCAACAGCATCAACTGGGCGCGGGTGATGAGCCAGGTCGTGTACTACGTGGCGGCCTGCCGCGCCTTGTCGACCCCGCTCACGTTCTGCGTGCCGACCGGCAACTTCGGCAACGTGTTGTCGGGCTGGATCGCCCGACGGATGGGCGCCCCGATCGAGCAGTTCGTCGTGGCCAGCAACACCAACGACATCCTCACCCGGTTCCTGCGCGACAACGACATGCGCACCGCCGAGGTCGTCCCGACGCTCAGCCCGAGCATGGACATCCAGGTGTCGTCGAACTTCGAGCGGCTGCTGTTCGAGATGAACGGCCGCGACGGCGGGCTCACCGCCGAGCAGCTGCAGCGGTTCCGCGCCAGCGGAGCGTTGTCGGTGGAGGCCGATCAGCGCGCCGCGTGGCTCGACGGGGTGTTCCTCGGGGCGCGCCTCGACGACGCGGGCACCCTCGACGTGATCCGCCGGCAGCACGCGGCGACCGGGATGCTGCTCGACCCGCACACCGCCGTGGGTGTCGGCGCGGTCGACGAGCTCCGAGCCCGGGGCGAGATCCACGGACCCGTGGTCACGCTCGCGACCGCGCATCCGGCGAAGTTCCCGGATGCCGTCGAGCGCGCGAGCGGCGTGCGGCCACCCTTGCCTCCGCACCTGGCCGACCTGTTCGAGCGGCCGGAGCGCACGACGGTGCTGCCGAACGACCTCGCCACCGTGCAACGCTTCGTCGCGACCACCTTCGGTTGATGCCCGCTCCGGCGGGGACGGACCGCGCCGGCCCGGTGGAGCACCATGCGTTGCGGCAGGGGGTCGGTGTCGCTACAGTGCCTGGTGTTCGGGTTCCCGAACAGTCCCGTCTCCGGTTCGAGCTCCGTGTTCGCGCCGATGATCCGACGGGGTCGATCTCTCCTGGTGGTGGGGCCGCCGGCGATGTCCGTCGATCCACATGCGACGACGCGCACGCCGAGTCCCATCACCCGTGTCAGAAAGCAGGTGGCCGGTGGCCGCGGAAGCTCTCGAACAGTCCATGCTGGAGTCCAAGGACAAGGACCAGCTGCTCGCCATCGCCCAGGCGCTCGGCATCAAGACCAACGCCCGTGCTGCGAAGGCGACGCTCATCACCAAGATCCTCGAGACGACCGGTGGCACCCCGGCTGCCGAGCCCGCTCCGGCGCCCGCCGCAGCACCGGAGCCCGCGCCCGTCGCCGCCCCTGCGGCCGCACCTGCTCCGGCGCCCGTTGCGGACGCACCCGCTGCGGCCGATGCTCCCGAGGTGGTCCTCGGCCCCGACGGTGAACCGCTGGCCGACTGGGAGGTCGAGCTGCTCCGTTCGGGCGAGCTCACGACCACCGACGTGACCGCCCCGGCGCCCGCGTCCGGCTCCGACGACGCCGCGGGTGACGCCGGTGACGCCGGTGATGCCGGTGACGCCGGTGATGACGGCGACGACGGCGACGACGGTCCCGATGGTGGCCCGGAGGGCGAGAGCCGCAACAGCCGGCGTCGCCGCCGGCGCCGCAACAAGAACCGTGGCGGCGACGGCCCGCAGGGCGGTGACCGCCCCGACGGTCACCAGCAGCGCGACCGGAACGATCGGAACGACCGCAACGACCGCAACGACCGACGCCCCGATCGCGGTGGCGGCGGTGGTGACGGCGAGGAGGCCGCCGGCACCGAGCCGATCACGGTGTCGGGCTACCTCGACCTGCGCGACGAGGGCTACGGCTTCCTCCGCGTGAACGGCTACCTGTCGAGTCGCGACGACGCCTACATCCCGGTGAAGCTCACCCGGCAGTACGGCCTCCGCAAGGGCGACCACGTCACCGGCCTCGTGCGCCCCGCGGGCCGCAACGAGAAGAACCCGGCGCTGCTCGAGATCCACCGGGTGAACGGTGGCGACCCCGAGAAGGCGCGCAGCCGCCCGCGCTTCGAGGATCTCACCGCCCTCTTCCCGGACACCAAGCTGCGCCTCGAGAACCCGAACGACCCGGCCAACATGACGGCCCGGATCATCGACCTCATCTCGCCGATCGGCAAGGGGCAGCGCGGCATCATCGTGTCGCCGCCGAAGGCCGGCAAGACCACGATCATGAAGACGATCGCGACCTCGATCGAGCAGAACCACCCCGAGGTGAGGCTGATCGTGCTGCTCATCGACGAGCGGCCCGAAGAGGTCACCGACATGCGCCGCACGGTGAAGGGCGAGGTCATCGCCAGCACCTTCGACCGCCCGAGCGACGAGCACACCCACGTCGCCGAACTGGCGATCGAGAAGGCCAAGCGCATGGTCGAGCAGGGCGAGGACGTCGTGATCATCCTCGACGGCATCACCCGCCTCAGCCGTGCCTACAACCTCGCCGCCCCGGCGAGCGGTCGCATCCTGTCGGGTGGTATCGACGCAGGCGCGCTGTACCCGCCGAAGAAGTTCTTCGGTGCGGCGCGCAACGTCGAGGAGGGCGGCTCGCTCACCATCCTGGCCACCGCGCTGATCGAGACGAACAGCCGCATGGACGACGCGATCTTCGAGGAGTTCAAGGGCACCGGCAACATGGAGCTTCGTCTCGATCGCAAGCTCGCCGAGCGGCGCATCTACCCGGCGATCGACGTCGACGCGTCGAGCACCCGGCACGAGGAGCTGCTGTTCGACCGCAAGCAACTGCAGATGGTGTGGAAGTTGCGTCGCGTGCTGAGCGGCCTCGCCGCCGACGGCAACGCTGCCCCCGGCCTCGAACTGCTCGTCGACCGGCTGAAGACCTTCCGCACCAACGACGAGTTCCTGAACGAGATCGCGAAGCAGCCGAGCATGTGACCTCCTCTGCTCCCGCCGGTGGTCGTCCACGACCACCCTGCGGAGCAGAACGCCCGGGGAGCAGACCGGCTCAGGAGATGCCCGGCAGGGTCGGACGCCGTCGGGTGATCGCCACCTCGACGTCCCGCGCCACTTCGCCGATGCGGTCGAGGTCGGTCCACCACACCTCGACGAGTTCCCACCCGAGCTCGCGCAGACGGCGCTTGCGTCGGTTGTCCCGATCCTGTGCGGCCGGAGGGGCGTGCCAGGCCCAGCTCTGGCACTCCACGCCGATGCGCAGCGACGGGATCGCAAGGTCGAGCGACGCCACGATCGCCGTGCCGTCGCGCACCTGCCACTCGTCCACGAGATCCAGCCCGTGCGCCGCGAGGAGGCGCTTCGCGAGCCGTTGGTACCAGCTCCGGGGAAGTCGCCGGTCGACGCGCTCGTGCAGCAGTTCGCCCAGCAGTCCCGGGCCGGACAGCCCGGAACGGGCGATCTCGTCGACGACCGTCCGGATCCACCGGGGGCTGATCCCGTCGCGGAGCGCGCCGTCGAGTGCCCGAGCCGTCGCGTCCCTGCCCTCCCGGCCCGCGATCTGGATCAGTGCGACCGGGATGGAGACGACCGGAATGCCCGACCGTGTCACCAGGCGGTGGCGGCTCGTGACCGTGCGTGTCCTCGAGATCCTGGTCTCGGCGGTGCCACGGATGTGTGCTCCCCCCATCGAGCAGAGGCAGATCTCGTCGAAGCGGTCGTAGCCGTCGAAGCGGTGCAGCCGGGCGGCGGTGCCGTGGCTCACGAGCGCCGAGGCACCGCCGAGCAGCACCGCACCACGCACCCGCCGCTCCCACGTCATCGGCGCCGAGATCCCGACGAGTTCGCGTTCGATGCGGATCCACTCGCCGGTCGCGAGGCGCTGTCGGAGCACTCCTGACGTCACCCCGCACTCGGCGAGTTGGGCGGTCGTCGCGAGGAGATCCTGCGCCGCGAAGCGGGTGGCGGCAGCGGCGAGCGAGGCAGCTCGGGCGGTCACGTCACCAGTGACGAACGCCGGTCCGGTGCACCGGAAGGACCTGGCGATCGAGCTGACGACGTTCTGCTCCCGCCGGTGGTCGTCCACGACCACCCTGCGGAGCAGAACGCCCCGGGGAGCACCTCGGCCCGCACCCGGCCCGGTGGAGGGGTCGCCGGAGGGCGGTACACTGCCACGTCCGAATTCGACGCGGGAGCACACCATGAAGACCGACATCCACCCGACGTACGCCGACATGACCGTGAAGTGCTCGTGCGGCAACACCTTCACCACCGCGTCCACCAAGCGCGGCGAGCTGCACGTCGAGCTCTGCAACGAGTGCCACCCGTTCTTCACCGGCAAGCAGAAGCTCGTCGACACCGGTGGTCGTGTCGAGCGCTTCAACAAGCGCTACGGCGCCCGCAAGGGCAAGTGACCGGCCGGCCCGCTCGTGCGGGCCGCCGTCCGAACCATCGCTCACCCCGGCCCTGATCGGGCCTGATCACAGATCGACGACTCGACCCGGCGGTGACGCCGGGTCGAGTCGCGTCCGGACGCCGGTGCGGCCGGGGCGAGCACGACGCTCAAGTTCTCCTCATCCGGTCGACAGGCGGTGGGATCCGGCGTCGACCCCACGATCGGGTCCTCAAGCACCCCCGTCGAACGGTCGATCACGGGATGACCGACCCATCGAGGAGACCCCGTGGCCGATCCCGCCGACATCGCCCACCTGCTGCGCCGGACCGAGTTCGTCGCCCGCCCCGCCCGTGTGACCGCGCTCAGCGCCCTGACGCTCGAGCAGGCGGTCGACGACGTCCTGAACGTGTCGCTCAACGGCAGTCCCACCGTGCCGTCGAGCATCGCCGTGCACAACTCGACGAGCGGCTGGGAGCAGTACGTCGAGGCCGTGAACTGGTGGCTCGACGCCATGGTGACGCGCCCCCGACCGTTCCAGGAGCGGATGGCGCTGTTCTGGCACGGGCACTTCACGAGCTCGTGGTGGGACGGCATCGGCCGGTCCGACCACATGATGGCGCAGAACCAGCTGTTCCGGACCCAGGGCCTGGGCAACTTCCGCGCGCTCACCCAGGCGATGGCCCTGCAGCCGGCCATGCTCGTCTACCTCAACAACAACGACAACCGGCGAGAGGCGCCCAACCAGAACTTCGCGCGTGAGCTGATGGAGCTCTTCACGCTCGGCGTGGGGAACTACACCGAGGCCGACGTCGAGGCGTCGTCGCGAGCGTGGACGGGCTTCAACGCCGACTGGCCCGAGTACCAGTACCAGTTCCACCCGACCCGTCACGACAGCGGGAACAAGACCTTCTTCGGTACCACGCGGGCCTGGACCGGCCCGCAGATCATCGACGAGATCCTCCGCGACAACCCGCCGAAGAAGGAGGTCGCCGCCCGGTTCATCGTGCGCAAGCTGTGGGACGCCTTCGCCCATCCGGGCGCTCCGGCGCCCGTGGTGGATGCGCTGGCCGCGGTGTTCCTGTCGACCGATCTCGACATCCGGGCCACGATGCGTGCGCTGCTGCTGCGCCCCGAGTTCTACGGCACCACCGCGAGGCAGGGGCTCGTGCGCACCCCGATCGAGTGGATGGTCGCCCTCCTCGAGGCCACCGGGCTGGTCGCCAACGACCTCGGTGCGTCGTGGATGGGCGAGCGCCTCGGTCAGTCCGTGTACAACCCGCCGAACGTCGCCGGGTGGAAGCACAACGCGTACTGGCTCACCACGAGCACGCTGAGCGCCCGTGGCCAGATGGCGCGCAACGTGACCTGGCGGATCCGCACCCAGCCCGCCTTCGCGAACCTCGCCTCGATGACGCCGGCCGCGGCCGTCGACCACGTCGCCGCCTACTTCCGCATCGCGCCGCTCTCCACCGCCTCGCGCGACGCGATGGTGACCACGTACCAGAACGAGCGGACCCGCACGTCCTGGGCGGCACCGGTGTCGTTGCTCACCATGGCCATGCTCGCCCCCGAGATGCACATGGCCTGAGGCCGCCCGCACCCCGCCCGCTTCCCGCCCGCTTCCCGCCCGCTTCCCGCCCGCACCGCACCACCGAGGACCACGAGGACCCGACATGCTCGACCCGGACATCTCCACCGCCGACGCGAAACGGCTGCTCAGCCTCCCGACCGGGAGCCACGGTGGACCCGACGACGGCCTCGACGTCGTCGGCCCCGACGGATGGACGCGTCGCGGGTTCCTGCAGGCGGTCGGGGTCGGCCTCGGCGGCGGCCTGGTCGCCGGCAGCCTCGGTGAGTCGCTCATCCCCGGTGACGTGCGCGACGCCTACGCCGGTCCGCCGCTCGGCGCGAACGAGGGCGTGCTGGTGAACATCGTGCTCTACGGCGGCAACGACGGGCTCAACACGGTCGTGCCGTACACCGACGGCAACTACTACTCGCAGCGCTCGAACGTCGCGATCCCGCAGAACCAGGTGCGCCAGATCAACGGCCAGATCGGCCTGCACCCCGAGCTCGACCACCTCCACTCGCTGTACCAGCAGGGTCAGGTCGCGATCGTGCAGGGCGTCGGCTATCCCAACCCCGACCTCTCGCACTTCACCTCCATGGCCATCTGGATGGGAGCCCGCTTCGGGCCGGGCGCACCGACCAGCGGCTGGATCGGACGGTGGCTCGACGGCCTGCCGGCCGATCGGGCGATCCTCGGCGCGGCGACCATCGACTCCTCGGTGGCGCTGCACCTGCAGGGTGTGCAGCGTCGCGGGGTGGGCATCTCGCCGTGGGGCGACATGTTC
The DNA here is from genome assembly GCA_009704985.1 of Actinomycetota bacterium. Classification (GTDB taxonomy): domain Bacteria; phylum Actinomycetota; class Acidimicrobiia; order Acidimicrobiales; family Ilumatobacteraceae; genus VFMC01. The sequence continues at coordinate 14,877 of WLDE01000086.1, forward strand.
GGTGTGAGCACCGAGGGGTACGACGTGCGGATGTACGCCGGCCTCGGCGCGATGGCCACGGCCGCGGGTCGAGGCCAGTGGCACGACCAGTTCGCGAGCACGATGCGCACCCAGCTCGAACTCGCCACCGAGGTGGCGCCGGCGTTCGCGTCCGGGCTGCCCACGGGCGGCCTCACCCGGAAGATGACGATCGCCGCCCGGATGATCAACGCCGACATCGGCATGCGGATCGTCGACGTCGGTCTCGACGGCTTCGACACCCACGACGACCAGGTGCCGGACAACCACGCGAGGCTGCTGCGCGAGCTCGACGACGCGATCGCCGCCTTCTACGCCGTCCTCTCGCCCTCGCTGCGCGATCGGGTGACGATCATGACGATGTCGGAGTTCGGTCGCACGAGCTGGTCGAACCAGTCGCGCGGCACCGACCACGGCACCTCCGCACCGCTGTTCGTGATCGGCAGCCGGGTGAAGGGCGGGCTCTACGGCCAGGCGGCGCCGCTCGCCGGCCTGCGCCGCTGGGACCGGATGGCGTCGTACGTCGACTTCCGATGGGTGATCGGGTCGGTGCTCGACGGTTGGATGGGCGGTGGCGGCAGCACCATCGTGCAGGGCAACTTCACCAACCTCGGCCTGTTCCACTCCGGTCCCGGGGCACCCCCGACCTCCACGCCGATCCCCCCCATCGTCACCGTGCCGCCGGCTCCCGCCAGCGGGTTCGTGCCCACCGCGCCGGTGCGCGTGTTCGACACGCGCGACGGCACGGGCGGGCGGACCTCGCCGCTCGCCGCGGGCGAGACGTGGCGCTTCCAGATCGCCGGTGTCAACGGCGTCCCGGCCGATGCGGTCGCCGTCGCGATCAACCTCACCGCCGTCGGCGCCACGATGCCCACCTTCGTCACGGTGCACCCGAGTGGCGGCGACCGGCCCGTCGCGTCGAACCTCAACCCGGTGCCGGGCGTGGCGACGCCGAACCTCGTCATCGCGCGGGTGGGCACGGGCGGATCGATCGACCTGTTCAACAACGCCGGCTACGTCCACCTGCTGGCCGACGTGGTCGGCTGGTTCGTGACGAGCGGCGACGTCGGCATGTCCGCGCTCGCGCCGGCACGCCTGCTCGACACCCGCGACGGTGGGGTGCCGCTCGGGCCCGGTCAGACGATCGAGCTGCAGGTGGGTGGGCGCGGCGGGGTGCCGGCGGACGCCGCCGCCGTCGTGCTGAACGTCACCGCGACCGAGCCGACGGGGGAGAGTTACCTCACGGTGTGGCCGACCGGGCAGGGCCGGCCGCTCGCGTCGAGCGTCAACATGGTGCGCGGCCAGACCGTCCCGAACCTCGTCCTCGCCAAGCTGGGCGACGGTGGCAGGGTGAACATCTACAACCACAGTGGCAGCGCGCACGTGGTGGTGGACGTCCTCGGGTGCTTCGGCAGCGGCGTCTCGTCGCGGTTCGTCGCGGTGTCGCCCCAGCGTGTGCTCGACACCCGAGAGGGCATGGGGGCACCTGCGGTGCCGCTCGCGTCGGGTGCGATGACGCTCGCGCTCGCCGGTCGCAGCGGTGTGCCCGCAACCGGCGCGTCCGCGGTGCTGTTGAACGTCACGGCCGTCACCCCGTCGGCACCGACCTACGTGACCGTGTACCCGACCGGCATCGACCGGCCCACGGCGTCGAACCTCAACGCCGGCGCCGGCCAGGTGGTCCCCAACATGGTCGTCGCCCGCCTGGGCGCGGACGGGTGCGTCCACCTGTTCTCCAACGCCGGCACCGTCGACCTCGTCGCCGACGTGATGGGCTGGTTCACCACCTGACGCCGGCCGCCGGTGGGGCCCGCACCACCGGGACGACGGGTGATCCCCCGTGGGTAGCCTTCGCGCGATGCCGTCCTCGATCGACCCCGCCCGCCACGCGCAGCTGAACGCCGTGCGGCTGCGCGCGGTGGCCGACGACGCCGGCACGCCGCTGACGGGCGACGTGACCGCGCTGGGGGCGGGCGCAGCGGCGCTGACCGCCGACGGCACCGGCTGGGTGCTCCTGGCCGACCTC
>WLDE01000087.1 GCA_009704985.1 Actinomycetota bacterium
CGCGCGTCGGCCGACCGCCGCTTCAACCTGTCGGTCCGCGGCCGGGTGATGCATCCGCTCGAGTTCCCGGTGCTCGGCGCCGTCGGCCTCGCCGTCATCATCTACTCGTTCTCGCGGATCATGCTGTGGCTCTCGAAGGCGTCGGGCCCGCTGGTGTTCGTGGTGGTCGCCGCGCTCATCACCGTCGCCGGCTTCCTGTTCGCGAGCAAGGCGAGCGTGCGCACCAGCGTGATCGCCGGTGTGTGCACCATCGCCACCCTGGGCCTCGTGGGCACGGGCGCCGTGATGGCGATCGACGGCGAGCGCCCGATGCACGAGTTCCCCACCGCGAGCAACGAGCCGAGCATCTGCGCGAGCCCCGAGAAGACCGAGGCCGACAAGAAGGGCTCGCAGACCGTGGGTGCGAAGAGCAACGTCGCCGCCACGATCATCCTCGACGCCGACAACGACCTGTTCGCACAGACGATCGGCATCGGCGCCACCCGGCAGATCACGCTGCCGCGGAGCAACCCGTCGAACATCATGTTCCGCAACTCGAGCGATCAGACCGTCCGCCTCACCGCCAACCTGGGTGCGTTCACCTCCACGGTCAACGGCACCGAGATCACGGAGAAGCCGGTCACCTGCACCACGCTGGTCGAGCCCGGTGGTCGCCAGTTCCTCACGCTCGTCTTCCCGAAGTCGAGCCCGCCCAACGGTCCGTCCTCCGAGCCATACACCTTCACGGTGCCTGGTGTCGAAGGGGCCGAGGTCTCCATCGTCGTGCCGTGAGTCATGGCGCACCGAAACATCAACATGGCTACCGTTAGGACCGTGCCCCACATGACCCGCATGTCTCGTCGCATGACTCGTCGCCGCACACTCACCGGGCTCGGCGTCGCCGGCGCCGCGCTCGCCCTCGCGGGGTGCGCCCAGGACGCTCCGCAGGACACGTGGCAGCCCAAGGGCGACAACGCCCAGATGATCCATGACCTCCAGTGGCCGGTGTTCCTCATCGCCGGCATCGTGGGTGTCATCGTCATCGCGGTCATCGCCTACGTGATCGTGCGGTACCGCGACACGGGCCAGCCGATGCCGGAGCAGACCCACGGCAAGCCGGCGCTCGAGATCACGCTCACCATCCTCCCGGCGCTGATCCTCGTCGGCGTCGGCATCCCGACGGTCACCACGATCTTCGAGCTCGCCGAGACCGACGACACCGAGTGCATCATCAACGTCACCGGTCAGCAGTGGTGGTGGGAGTACGACTACCCCGCCCAGGACGGCTGCGGTGGCATCTCCGCCCCGATCGTCACGAGCGGCCAGCTCGTCATGCCGGCCGACACCAACGTGCTCCTGCGCCTCACGAGCCGTGACGTGATCCACTCGTTCTGGATCCCGGCGCTCAACGGCAAGAAGGACACCGTCCCCGGCCGTGTCCACCTCCTGCGCATGCACGCGAACGAGCCCGGCATCTACGCCGGCCAGTGCACGGAGTTCTGCGGTCTGAGCCACGCCAACATGAAGATGGAGGCCGTCGCGCTCTCCGCCGAGGACTTCGAGACGTGGAAGGCCAACCAGCTCGAGGCCTACACCCCGCCCGAGGCCGGCAGCCTCGCCGCCCTGGGCGAGCAGGCCTACATCGCCAACTGCGCCTACTGCCACCAGGTGAACGGGCTCAGCACCACGGCGCCCGACGGCACGGTGACCCCGGTGCTCGCCAACCCCGACCAGTTCGTGGTCTCGGGTGCGGCGCCGAACCTCACCCACCTCATGACCCGCAACACCTTCGCCGGCGCCACGTGGGACCTGCTCACGCCGGAATGTCGCGAGCGGGTGTGGAACGCGCCGCCGGAGGAGTTCGGTGCGCTCTACCTCCAGGGCGTCACGCCCGAGTGCCTCAACCAGGTCGACCTGCGCGAGTGGATCCGAAACGCCCCGGCGAAGAAGCCGATGTACGCACTGCCCTCGCAGGCCGCCAACAGCGGTGGCCTCGTGCGCGGCATGCCGGCGCTCGGCCTGAACGAGACCCAGATCGACCAGATCATCGCCTACCTCCTCGAGCGGAACTGACGGGAGCACACGAATGGCCATCATCGAGCGACCCACCGATCCTGCACCGGTCCCGGCCGTCGCCGGCTCCGGCGCACCAGCGGTCGTCACCCCCTCCCAGGCCTACGGCGTCCTGCGCCGTCCCGTGTCGAGCACGGGCTGGCGCAGCTGGGTCTTCACGGTCGACCACAAGAAGCTCGGCATCATGTACGGCGTCGTCGCGATGTTCTTCTTCATCATGGGCGGCATCGAGGCACTGCTGATCCGTCTGCAGCTCGCCGGTCCCGAGGGCACGGTGCTCAGCGCCGGGCTCTACAACGAGATGTTCACCATGCACGCGACGACGATGGTGTTCCTCTTCGTGATGCCGATGGCGGCGGCGTTCGCCAACTACCTGATCCCGCTGCAGATCGGTGCCCGCGACGTCGCGTTCCCCCGCATCAACGCCTTCGGCTTCTGGTGCTTCCTCGCCGGCGGTCTGTTCCTCAACACCTCGTGGTTCCTGGGCGGCGCCGCCGACGGTGGCTGGTTCATGTACCAGCCCAACGCCAGCCCGCTCTACTCGCCCACCAACGGCGTCGACTTCTGGGCGCTCGGCCTGCAGATCACCGGTATCGCGTCGCTGACCGGTGCGATCAACCTGATCGTCACCATCCTCAACATGCGTGCTCCCGGCATGACGCTCATGAAGATGCCGATCTTCACCTGGATGATCCTCGTCGTGCAGTTCCTGCTGCTGTTCGCGATGCCGGTCATCACGGTGGCGCTGTTCCTGCTGATGTTCCAGCGCTCCTTCGGTGCCACGTTCTTCGACGTCGCTGCCGGTGCCGACCCGCTGCTCTGGCAGCACCTGTTCTGGATCTTCGGACACCCCGAGGTGTACATCATCGTGCTGCCCGGCTTCGCGATCGTGAGCGAGGTGCTCCCGGTCTTCAGCCGCAAGCCGCTGTTCGGCTACCGATTCGTGGTGTTCTCGGGTGCGGCGATCGGCTTCGTCGGCTGGGGCGTGTGGGCACACCACATGTTCGCGAGCGGTCTCGGACCGGTGAGCGTCGCAGTGTTCTCGGTGGCGACGATGCTGATCGCGATCCCCACCGGGGTGAAGATCGTGAACTGGACCCTCACCATGTGGGGCGGCAAGATCCAGTTCACGACGGCGATGCTGTTCGCGGTCGGCCTCGTGGTGAGCTTCACCATCGGTGGTCTGTCGGGCGTGACCCACGCCGTCGCCCCGAGCGACACCCAGCAGACCGACACGTACTACATCGTCGCCCACTTCCACTACACGATCTTCGGTGGCGCCGTCCTCGGCCTGTTCGCCGGCTTCTACTACTGGTGGCCGAAGGCCTTCGGCAAGCTCCTCAACGAGAAGCTCGGCAAGTGGAACTTCTGGCTCATGATGATCGGCATGAACATGACCTTCGGTCCGATGCACATCATCGGCCTCCAGGGTCAGCCGCGACGCATGATGAACTGGACCGAGGCCCGTGCGGGCGAGGGGTTCTTCAACCTCGGCTTCTGGAACCGGGTCGCCTCGGTCGGTTCGTTCATCCTCGCCATCGGCGTGTTCCTGTTCCTCGTGAACATCTGGTACACGCACCGCGCGAAGTCGAACACGCCGAAGGCGCCGCTCGACCCGTGGGACGCTCGCACGCTCGAGTGGATCACGCAGAGCCCGCCGAAGGAGCACAACTTCGACAAGGTCCCGACGGTGCACGCGCTGGACGAGTTCTTCCACCGCAAGTACGAGGTCGACCACGAGACCGGTGAGGTCCGCAAGGTCGCCACGGCCGAGGAGATCCTCGCCGCCGAGGAGGCGCAGGGCGACAAGCACATCCACCTGCCGTCGCCGTCGTACTGGCCGATCATCCTCGCCTTCGCCCTGCCCGTCATGGCGTACGGCGTGATCTACAACCGCCTGCTCATCGTCGTCGGCGGTCTCATCGTCCTGCTCGCCATGTTCGGCTGGGCGCTCGAGCCGTCGGTCGCCGACGACTCGGATTACGACCCGCCGGCAGAAGGTGGCGGCACCAACAAGGAGTTGGCGACCATTGGCTGACATCGCAGTCCACGAGCCCGTCTCGGGCGGGCACGGTCACGACGACCACGCTGATCACGCTGATCACGGCGGGGCGCACCACACCTCGACCGGCCTCAGCAACAACAAGATGGCGATGTGGCTGTTCCTCGGCAGCGAGTGCCTGCTGTTCGGTGGCCTCATCTCCACCTACATGCTGTACCGCGGCCGCCACTCGGCCGAGCTCGGTCCCGACCAGATCTTCGACATCCCGTTCACCTCGGTGTCGAGCTTCGTGCTGCTCATGAGCTCGCTCACGATGGTGCTCGCCGTGTCGGCAGCCGCCCAGAAGGACGACCGCCGCACCAACCTCTGGCTCACGATCACCGCTCTGCTGGGTGCCACGTTCGTCGGCGGCCAGGTCTACGAGTTCACGGTGATGTACCGCGAGGGTCTGGGCTTCACGACCAGCCTCTTCAGCTCGAGCTTCTACACCCTCACCGGCTTCCACGGCGTCCACGTCACCGTCGGCATCATCATGCTGATGGCGCTCGTGGGCATCAACAAGCGCAGCCGCGTCCCCGGCGACAAGGCCGAGGTCGTCGAGATGGTGGGTCTCTACTGGCACTTCGTCGACGTGGTGTGGATCATCATCTTCACCCTCGTCTACCTGATCCCGGCCTGAGCGAGGCGACCATGAGCACCACCGCAGAGCACAGCGACCACACCGACGTCGAACACGGGCACGGACACGACGATCACGCCGCGCACGGGGAGCACGGGCAGCACGGGCAGCACGGGCAGCACGAGGAGCACGGTCACAAGCCGACCAGCTACTACGTGAAGGTGGCCCTGTTCCTCGGCGTCCTGACCGCGCTCGAGACCGCCACCTACTGGGTGGTGGAGGAGCTCGGCGCGTTCCTCGTGCCGTCGCTGCTGATCATGATGGCGATCAAGTTCGTCGTCGTGGCATCACTGTTCATGCACCTGAAGTGGGACAACAAGATCTTCAGCTGGTTGTTCTATTCGGGTCTGATCCTCGCCGTGTTGGTCTACGCGGCGTTCCTGGCGACGTTCCGGTTCTTCACTCCCACCTGACCGTCCCGGATCTCCTGTGATCCGGGGCGTTTCCACCCCCCACCCCGAGACCACCGAACGAGAGACGGAGGCGACCCGTGTTCGCCGACAGCACATCCTCGACCAGCTTCGAGAGCCCCTGGGCATTCAACGCGCATCCGGAGATCTGGATCCTGGTCGCGTTCTTCGTCGGGGCCTACGTGTACATGGCCCGCGTCATCGGGCCGCGTGCCGTGCCCGCCGGCCAGCCGCCGGTCACCCGCCGCCAGGCCGGGTGCTTCGCGGGTGCGGTCGGCCTGTTCTGGTTCGCCGCCGACTGGCCGGTGCACGACATCGCCGAGGGCTACCTGTACTCGGTGCACATGTTCCAGCACATGGTCTTCAGCTACTTCGTGCCGCCGCTGGCGCTGCTGTCGATCCCGCGCTGGATGGCGGTGGCGGTCGTCGGTGAGCCGTCCACCCGCTCGTACCGGGTGATGAAGTTCTTCACCAGCGCGGTCATCGCCGGCGTGATCTTCAACATGACGGTGATGATCCTGCACATCCCCACGCTGGTGAACGCCTCGGCCGAGAACGGCCTGCTGCACTACCTGCTCCACCTGCTGGTGATCGTGACCGCGCTGCTCATGTGGGCGCCGGTCGTGGGTCCGTTCGAGGAACTGCGCATCTCCGAGCTCGGCAAATGCGTCTACCTGTTCCTGATGAGCGTGGTGCCCACGGTGCCCGCCGGATGGCTCACGTTCGCCGAGGGCACGGTGTACAAGCACTACGACCAGCCGGTGCGTGTGTGGGGCCTCAGCCCGACCGAGGATCAGCAGATCGCCGGAGCGATCATGAAGATCGGCGGCGGCATGTTCCTGTGGGCGATCGTCGTCTACCTGTTCTTCAAGCGCTACTCGCGCAACTTCGAGCAGGAGGTGAGCTACGTCCGGAAGGGCCGGATGCCCGCCGCCGAGATCACCGGCAACGACGAGGAGCCGCTCACCTACGACGCCGTCCAGGCGGCGTTCGACCGTACGCCGGCCGCCGACACGGTGAGCCAGGCCGCTCCGGGCGGTCGCAGATCAGTCGAATCGGAACAGTCGCCGCGCGACGATCGGTGACGCGACCGCCCAGCCGGCGAGCACGAGCCAGCTCGTCGCCGGCCGGGTTCCGGCGTCGCTGAGCGTCTCGCGCAGCACGTCGGCCAACGCACCCGACGGCAGTGCCGTGGCGACGGTGCGGAGCACGGCAGGCAGTTCGTCGAACGGGATCACCATGCCACCGAGCAGCAGCAGCACGAGGTAGAGCCCGTTCTGCGCGGCGAGGTTGATCTCGCCGCGCAACCGACCGGCGAGCGACAGGCCGATCCCGGCGAACGCGACGCTGCCGAGCACCACAGCGCCGAGCGCGAGCAACCAGTTCGGCGACGGCGGCGACCAGCCGAGTGCGAAGGCGACCGGCACGAGCACGGCGAACTGGACGAGTTCGACCACCACGACCGAGGCGACCTTCGCCGCGATCAGCCGGCCGCGTCCGAGCGGGGTGGCACCGAGCCGTTTCAGCACGTGGTACGAGCGCTCGAAGCCGGTGCCGATCCCGAGGCTCACCATCGCCGTGCTCATCACGGCGAGCGCGAGGATGCCGGGCGCCAGGAAGTCGATCGGGTCGTCGGTGCCGGTGGGCAGCACGTCGACGGTGCTGAAGAACACGAGCAGCAGCACGGGGATGCCGAGCGTGAGGAGCAGCTGCTCGCCGTTGCGGGCGACGAGCTGCACCTCGTGGCGCACCTGGGACGCGAGCGGTCCGCTCACGGGGTCGCGCCCGGTGTGTCGCCGCCGGCGGACGTCAGACGCCGGAACACGTCCTCGAGCCGCTCCGCTCCGGCGCGGAGATCGAGCAGCGGGTGTCCCTGCTCGGCGAGCCACCCGGTGAGCCGCGCCACGACCTGCGGATCGGGGACGCTCGCGATCCGGTACTCACCGCCACCGAGGGGTGAGGCGTGGAGTCCGGTCGCGGCGGCGAGCGCATCCCGGTCGATCTCGGGCGTACTGCGGAAGCGGATCTCGTCGTGGCCACGACGGAGCTCGTCGAGGGTGCCGTCGGCGATCACCGCACCGCGGTCGAAGATCACCACGTGATCGGCGAGGCGCTCCGCCTCGTCGAGCTCGTGGGTGGCGAGGACGACGGCACACCCCTGTGCCGCGAGGTCGCGCACGATCGTGCGGATCGTGTCGCGGCCGTGCACGTCGACACCTGACGTGGGCTCGTCGAGGAACGCGACCTCGGGTCGTGCGGCGAGGGCGAGGGCCAGCGACAGGCGTTGACGTTCGCCGCCGCTCAACCGGCGCCACGTGGCGCCCGCCCGCTCCTCCAGTCCGACCGCTCGCACGAGCTCGTCACCGTCGACCCCGCGTCCGTAGAGCGCGCAGTAGTGCCGCACCGTGTCGCGCACCCGTGCACTCGGCGAGATGCCGCCCTCCTGGAGCATCACCCCCATGCGCTCCGACAGCCGTGTCTGGTCGGTGGTGGGATCCAGGCCGAGCACGCGCACACGGCCGTCGGACGGCCGCCGGTACCCCTCGCAGACCTCGATCGTGCTCGTCTTGCCGGCTCCGTTGGGGCCGAGCACGGCGGTGACCCGCCCGTGCAGCGCCCGGAAGGAGACGCCTCGAACGGCCACGAGCTCGCCGTAGCGGACGGTGAGCCCCTCCACCTCCACCGCCACCGATCCGGTGTGGTTCGGGCGATCGGCGGGGGAGGCGCCGGACGACGGGATCACGGTGCGCCACCCTATGCGCGGAACGGCGCGGAACGTTGCGGAACGCAGCGGGGTGCCACCAGTAGCCTCGGTGTCCTGTGATCGACATCCGCCAGCTCCGCAACCAGCCCGACCTCGTGCGCACCGCGATGGCGCGCCGCGGCAGTCCGGAGCTCGTCGCGCAGCTCGACGAGACGCTCCACCTCGACGAGCGGGCACGCGAGATCGTGGCCCGTCGCGATGCGATCCGTGCGCAGGTGAACGACCTCTCGAAGCAGGTCGGCCAGCTCCGCAAGGCCGGCGACACGGCGGCCGCCGAGGAGATCCAGGCGCAGTCGCGTGCACTCGGTGAGGAGGAGCGCGGGCTCGCCGCCGAGTACGACGACGTGCAGGGCACGGTGCGCGACCTCCTGCTCCGCATCCCCAACGTGCCCCACCCCGACGCACCCGACGGTGCGAGCGACCACGACAACCCGGTGGTGAAGGGCCCGCACGGGTTGCTGGCCGAGTACCCCGAGCACCTGCGGGTGCCGCACTGGGACACCGCGGCGGCGCTCGGCATCCTCGACAACGAGCGCGCCACGAAGATCAGCGGCGCGATGTTCACGATGCAGCGCGGCCTCGGCGCCACGCTGTCGCGGGCGCTGTGCCAGTACGCGCTGGACACGAACGCCGACGCGTTCGAGGAGATCCGGCCGCCGTCGCTCGTCACCACGGCCACGCTCACCGCGACCGGCCAGCTGCCGAAGTTCGCCGATGACGCCTACGCGATCGAACGCGACGACCTGTGGTGCATCCCCACCGCAGAGGTGCCGCTCACCTCGATCTACGGCGGTGAGGTGCTCGACGAGGCCCAGCTGCCGATCCGGATGATGGCGTACACGCCGTGCTACCGCCGCGAGGCCGGTTCGGCCGGGCGCGACACCCGAGGCATGCTGCGCGCCCACGAGTTCGACAAGGTCGAGATCCTCGCGGTCACCACGCCCGCGCAGGGCGCGGACATGCTGATCGAGCTCCGCGACCGCGCCGAGCGGCTGATCGCCGGGCTCGAGCTGCCGTACCGGATCATCGAGATCTGCACCGGCGACATGGGCCAGAGCCACCACCGCAGCTTCGACATCGAGGTGTACGCACCGGGCTGCGACAACTGGCTCGAGGTGAGCAGCGTCAGCTGGTTCAGCGACTACCAGGCCCGTCGCGCCGACATCCGCTACCGGGTGCCCGGCGAGAAGGGCACCCAGATCGCGAACACGCTCAACGGCTCGGCCCTCGCCGTGCCGCGCGTGTGGGCGGCGATCATGGAGAACTTCCGCCAGCCCGACGGCAGCGTGCTGATCCCCGAGGCGCTGCGCCGGTACATGCGCGGCGCCACCTCGATCGCCCCGAAGCAGCCCTGATGACGCTCGCGTCCCGGCGTCACGACTACGAGACGGCCGGCCTCGACGTCGCCGACGTCCTGCCCGACCCGCTGGCGCAGTGGCACCTCTGGTACGAGCAGGCGATGGAGGCCGGGTGTGTGGAGCCGAACGCGTTCGTGCTCGCCACCATCGACGCCGACGGGTATCCGCAGAGCCGCTACCTCCTCGCGCGTGGTGCCGACGAGCGCGGCTTCGCGTTCTTCACCAACTACGACTCGGCCAAGAGCGGCCAGATGTCGGCGACGCCGAAGGTGAGCATGCTGTTCACCTGGTTGCAGCTGCACCGGCAGGTGCGGGTGGTCGGCACCGTGGAGCGGCTGCCCGACCACGAGAGCGACGAGTACTTCGCGAGCCGCCCGCGTGGATCGCAGATCGGTGCGTGGTCGTCACCGCAGTCGCGGGTGCTCGCCGGGCGCGAGGAGCTCGACGAGCGGGTGGCCGACATGACCCGCACGTTCGGGGACGTGTCCGAGGTGCCGCGTCCGGTGTTCTGGGGTGGCTGGCTGATGCGCCCGACCGCCTTCGAGTTCTGGCAGGGCCGCCCGAGTCGCTTGCACGATCGGCTGCGCTACCGCCGCACCGTCGGAAGCGAGGCCGACGGCGACGCCGTCACCTGGGTGATCGAGCGACTGGCGCCCTGATCGGGGCCGAATGATCGGGGCCGAATGATCGCGCCCGGATGATCAGGCCGGCTCGGGGTGCGGCCACGTGCTGACCGCGTCGACGAGGCCGTCGACGAGCGCCTGCGTGTGCGGCGTGAGTCCGGGGCCCTCCCAGTCCCAGAACATCGGCGTGGTACCGCGCACCCTCGGTGGCAGCTCGATCTGCACGCCCTGGCGCGGCGGCAGGTTCACCGGGTTCCGCGGATGCAGTCCCTGCAGCTCCTTCGGGATCCGCTCGAGGTCGGTCGCGATCTCGTAGGCCGGCAACCGGCGCCGCAGGTGCCCGCCGACGTGATGCGCGAGCTCGCGGTTCTGGCCACCGACGAGCAGGGTGGTGAAGTAGCCGCGGCGCCCGAAGCCGTGGATCGTGATCACCGTGTGGACGTGATCGACGAAGGCGCGGAGGCGCTCGGACACGGCTGGGTCGAACCGGGTGGAGGGGATGTGGCGCTCCATGCCCTTCGGCTGGTGTACGCCGTAGTAGCTGGCCCCGGTGCGCTCGGCCGCGGCGCGAGCGATGACGTCGGTCATCTCCTCGAGCGCCCCACCGTGGAACGCCATGAACCCGAAGCGGCCGCGCAGCTCGCACACCTCGTCGACGCCGGGCGTGGCCAGCAGCTCGGCGAACTGCTCGCTCACTCGGCCCCGGGCGGGTCGGTGTGGGGAGGCTGCGGGCGGCGCCCGAGCAGCGACACCGCGAACGCCCCGGCGACGATCAGCGCGAGCACGATGCCGGTGGCCTGCCAGTGGTCGTTGAGGAAGTTCTGCGCCTCGATCTGGACGTTCTCCACCGCGGAGGTGATCGGGTCGGAGTCCTCGCGGACGTCGACGATCCAGAAGTACCAGACGAGGTAGAGGCCCGACAGCAGCACGAACGCACCGGCGATGGTCTGGATGTGCTGCATGCCGGTGCGCAGCACGCGGAGCAGACCGGAGTTGGCGACGGCGAGGGTGACGGTGAGCGCCGAGATCAGCAGTGCCATGCCCGCGCCGTAGGCGACGATGTTGGCGACGCCCGCCGCGTAGCCCTCGCGCTCGGCGGTGCCGAACAGCGTGGCGAGGAACAGGCCGATCGTGCACCCGATCGAGGCCGTCGCATAGGCGATGCCGTAGAAGAACATCGAGCGCACCGTGCGGTCGCGGCCGCCGCCGGCGTCCACCGTGGGGGTGGCGATCGGCAGCTTGTAGCCGAACAGCATCGCGACGCCGAGCACGATGAGGGCGGCGCCGATGACGGGGGTGACGTACTTCGCGTGCTGCTCGATCCAGGAGGTGAACAGCTCGCTCACCAGGCCCACGGCGAGGAACACGCTGAGGAAGCCGGCCGACACCGCGGCGCTCACGACGAGGGCGCGGCGCATCGGTGCACGCCGTTGCCCGGCGTCGCTGCTCTGCAGCCCGAGGAAGTACAGGAGGTAGGTGGGCAGCAGCACGAACCCGCACGGGTTGACGGCGGCCACCATGCCGCGGATGAAGCTGAGCGACAGGTTCATCCGAGCAGCTCCTCGACATGGGCGCGCAGCTCGTCCTCGTCGAGCACCCCGGTCTGGCGGACGATGGTGCCGTCGGCGGCGACGAACAGGGTGAACGGGGCCGTCGCGATCTCGAGCGTCGACGCATAGGCGTCGTCGGGGGAGCGCAGCAGCTCGTACTGCACGCCGCGATCGCGGGCGAAGGTCTCGTTGACCTCGGGCGTGTCGAGGGGGTTGACCCCGATGAAGCGCACGCGGTCGCCGTACTCGGCGTGCACCGCCGCGAAGGCGGGCAGCTCCTTCCGGCACGGTGCACAGGTGGAGTACCAGTAGTTGATGACCAGCGGTGTGCCGAGCAGCTCGGCGGTGGAGATCGTGTCGCCATCGCCGGTCTCGAGGTCGATCACGGGCAGCCGGTCGCCGGTGACCTCGGGGTTGGTCGCGATCGAGGGGATCTGGGCGGTGCCCGGCGTGTCGAGGACGACGATGTCGCCGCCGGCGGTATCGCCTGCCGAGTCGTCGCCGGCGCGGCTGAGGGCATAGCCCCCGGCGACGCTCACGACGATCGCACCGGCGAGCGAGCCGGCGAGCAGTCGACGGTTCACGGCCACGTTCGCAACGTTACCGGTGGGGGTCCGAGGGTGAGCCGTCGCGGCGGTGAACGTGACGAAGGGCCCGGCACCTCCTGCCACGGGCGGGGGGACCGGTGGCAGGAGGTCGGGCGGCAGCCGTGGGCTCGATGGACGTCACCCACGACCGAGGTCGTGACCGCGTCAGGCGACCAGGTGCGGTGGGATCGGGACCTCGTCGATGATCACCAGGGGTCTCGGATGTTTGGGCGGACGCCCCCGAGGCCGCTTGTGGACGACGATGCGCCCGTTCTCGATCAGCTCACCGCCCCACACGCCCCACGGCTCGGCACGGTCGAGCGCGCCGGCGAGGCACGTCGGCGCGAGACCGCACTTCGAGCAGATGGCCTTCGCCCGGGCGATGTCGAGGACGTCGTCGGAGAAGAACAGGTGCGTGAGCGTGCCGTGACCGTCGGCGCACCGGGCCTGCGGCGTGCGCAGGGTGACCGGGGTGCCGTGCTCGTCGTGCTGGTCGCGGTCGTCGGCGGTGAGCTCGTCGAAGACGCGGTCGACCGTGGCACCGTCGAGCTCGATCGTGCGGTGTGCCGCCGGGGCCGGGAGGACCCAGGTGTCGGAACCCCTGGTGTCGGAACCCCGGGTGTCGGAACCCCGGGTGTCGGAGGAGCGGTCGAGGATCGTGCCGGCGGCGACCAGGTCGGCGGCGACCGGGCCGGTGGTGACCAGGCCGGTGGCGACCGGGTTCGGGGTGTCGGTGAGGTGGGTGATCGTGTCGAGGCAGTCGTTGCGGTCGGACATGAGTGGGGTTCCTCTCGAGACGGGAGAACGAGGACGGGGGAGAACTGGGCCGGAAAAAGCGGAGAGGCCGTCGGGATCTGTGATCCCGACGGCCTCGGAGTGGGTGGCTCCGTGTTGCACGTAGTGCTTACGACGGAACGGCTCCGAGGTGTCGGGTGGGGCGACGCTTGCTGGTGGTGTGGGTCCACTCGTAGGTGGCGGCGTCAACTGCCATGCCCATCACCATCGACGCATTCGACGCCCCGAATGCGTTGCCACCGAGCACGCCGCTGCACGGGCGCGCGCCAGCGGCCGTGCGGCCCTGCTGCGGTGCGAACGTGCTGATCATCCGGATCGTGGTCTCCTGGTGCGTCGTGTTCTGGTCGTGGTCGACCGGTCCGCCGGACAGCGAACCGTGGACCAGGCAATCACCATCGTCCGAACGGGTCAAGTCATTTACGCGATCGGATCGCTGATCGCCACGATCAGCAGTCCTGCTGATGCGGCGGAGTCTCACCGAGCACGACGGTCCCGGCGTGGTGCAGACTCGCACGGTGCCGAGCTGGTCCGCGATCGCGCTGTTCACGATCGGCTGGCTGTGCGGCTGGTCGATGCTGTGGCGCGTGCGGCCGTTGCCCGCCGCGCCCGCTCGGTCGGGCGCGGCCCGTCCGCCCGTGTCGGTCGTGGTCCCCGCTCGCGACGAGGAGGCGTCGCTGCCGGCGCTGCTCGCGTCGCTCACCACCGGACTCGGCGTCGGTGACGAGCTGATCGTGGTGGACGACCACTCCACCGACGCCACCGCCGCGCTGGCCGCCGCCGGCGGAGCGCGGGTGATCGCCGCCCCGGCGTTGCCGGCCGGATGGGCCGGCAAGCCGCACGCCTGCCACGTCGGTGCGTCGCACGCACGCCACGAGGTGCTGGTGTTCCTCGATGCCGACGTGTCGCTGGTCCCGGGCACGGTCGACGCGCTCGCGCACCAGCTGGACCTGCACCCCGACGAACTGGTGTCGGTGCAACCGCACCACCGGGCCGTCCGCGCCCACGAGCAGGCCAGCTGGCTGTTCAACGTGCTCGCCCTCATGGGCGCCGCCGCCTCCACGCCGTTCGGCGAACGCGTGCGCACGCGGGTGGCGTTCGGGCCGGTGATCGCGATCCGGCGCGCCACCTACGACGCGATCGGCGGGCACGCGCACCCCGACGTGCGCGGTGCAGTGCTCGAGGACATCGCGCTCGCCCGCCGCGTGCAGCGCTCGAGGTTGTTCGCCGGCACGCGCCACGGTGCGTCGTTCCGGATGTACCCGCGCGACCTGCGCCAGGTGGTGGAGGGGTGGACGAAGGGGTTCGGCATCGGTTTCGACGCGACGCCCTGGTGGGCGGTGCTCGCGACCGCGGCCTGGGTGACCTCGCTCGCCGGTGGCGTGGTGACGTCGCCCTGGTTCGCCCTCGCGTCGCTCGTGCAGCTCGCGGTGCTGGTGCCCCGGGTCGGTTCGTTCCGGTGGTGGGCGGTCGTCGCCTACCCGCTCGCGGTGGTGCTGCTGGTGGCGGTGCTCGCCCGCAGCCTGTGGCGACGACGCCGCGGCGGCACGGTGACGTGGAAGGGTCGATCGCTCCAGCCGGACCAGGCGACGGAGTGAGCCGGGTCGGGGTCCGCCGTCAGCCGGCGTCCGGCGTCCCGGCGGTGTCAGCGGTGTCAGCGGTGTCAGCGGTGTCGGTCACGAGTGCCGGTTCGGACGCGGCCGCAGGGGCCACCAGCGGCGACGGCACGAACACCCGCTCGCGGTAGAAGCGCAGCTCGGACACGCTCTCGCGGATGTCGTCGAGCGCCCGGTGCGTGCCCACCTTGTACGGCCGGCCGTTGCTGACGCCCGGGTACCAGCGGCGCACGAGCTCCTTCACGCTGCTCACGTCGATGCTGCGGTAGTGCAGCCAGTTCTCGATGTCCGGCAGGTAGGCGTCGAGGAAGCGGCGGTCCATCCCGATCGAGTTGCCGCACAGCGGCACCTTGCGCGCCTCGGGGACGTGCTGCTGGATGAACGCCAGCGTCTGCGCGCCCGCGTCGGCGAGGGTGACCGTCGAGGCCCGGATCGCGTCGAGCAGGCCGCTCTTGGTGTGCATCTCCACCACGATCGGCTCCATCAGCGCGAGCTTGTCCTCGGGCTGGTGCACGACCAGGTCGGGTCCCTCGGCGACGATGTTGAGCTCGTCGTCGGTGACGAGCGTGGCGATCTCGACGATGACGTGCTTGGACGGATCGAGCCCCGTCATCTCCAGATCCATCCACACGAGCACGAACGGCAAGACTACGCCACGATGAGCGATCCCCCCACGCAGGAGCCGGTACGCGAGGCCGTGCCGGTCAAGCCCGCAGCGACCGTGATGCTGGTCCGCGACCGAGACCCCGACGACGGTGGCGACGTCGGTGCCGACGTCGGTGCCGATGCAGGTGCCGATGCAGGTACCGATGCAGGTGCCGATGCCGAGTCCGGCGGGATCGAGGTGTTCATGCTCCGCCGCACGCTCAACGCGGTGTTCGGCAGCGGCATGTACGTCTTCCCCGGCGGCAAGGTGGAGACCCACGACGGCGAGGACGTCGAGCGAGCCCACCGGCTGGCGGCGATCCGCGAGTGCTTCGAGGAGGCCGGGGTGCTGCTGGCCCGCGACGCGTCCGGCGCCACCGTGACCGACGGCCACCCGGCGCTCGCGCACCGTGTGGGCGTGCACGCGGGCGACGTCGACCTGCTCGCTCTCTGCGACGAGCACGGCCTCGTGCCCGCCGTCGACGAGCTGGCCTGGGTGGCGCACTGGATCACCCCGAAGGGCGAAGGTGCGCGGCGCTTCGACACCCGCTTCTACCTCGCGCCGGCGCCCGCGGGCCAGCACTCCGAGCACGACGACAACGAGACGATCGCGAGCATGTGGGTGACACCGTCCGACGCCCTGGCGCGTGCCCGCGCGGGCGAACTCACGATGATGCCGCCGACGGTGGCGAACCTGGAGTTCCTCGCCGGGTTCGGCACGGTCGCCGAGGCGATGGCGCACGCCCGCGAGCTGCCGCCGCCGCCGTGCATCCTGCCGAAGATCGTGTTCGTCGACGGCCGCATCGCCGGCATCAAGCTTCCGGGCGACCCCGGCTACGACGACATCCAGGACTGACGACATCCAGGACTGACGACATCCAGGACTGACGGCGGGGACCGGCTCGGGTCAGCCGGCCGCGGCGTCGCGGGCGTCGAGCGCCTGGTTCACCAGGTGCAGCAACCTCGCCGAGCAGCCGGCCATGTTCGTGGGGGGTGCGACCTCGTCGATGATCCGCCGGGCGATGGCCCGGAACGCGTCGGCGGCGGGCCCGGTGCCGTCGAGCGACACGGGCGCACCGGCGTCGCCACCGGCGGCCACCGCCGGTTCCAGCGGCACCTGGCCGAGCAGCGGCACGCCGATCTCGTCGGCGAGCGCCTGGCCACCACCCGAGCCGAACAGCGCGTAGGACTCGCCGTGCGCGCACGTGAACGCGCTCATGTTCTCCACCACGCCGCACACGCGCAGGAAGCTGCGCCGTGCCATGTCGGCCGCGCGGGCCGCCACCTTCTGGGCGGCGAGCGCCGGAGTGGTGACGATCAGCAGGTCGGTGCGCGGCAGCATCCGGGCCAGACCCATCTGCACGTCGCCCGTGCCCGGCGGCATGTCGATCAGCAGGTAGTCGAGCTCGCCCCAGCGCACGTCGCGCAGGAACTGCTCCACCGCCTTGGTGAGCATCAGGCCGCGCCACATGAGCGCCGTGTCCTCGCCGACCAGGAAGCCGGTGCTCACCACCTTGAGCAGCCCACGACCGACGGGGCGCTCGTTGGGGAGGATCTTCGGCTTGTCGCTGCCCTCCACCCGCTCGGCCTCGAGCCGGTCGTCGATGCCGAGCAGACGGGGCACGGAGAAGCCCCAGATGTCGGCGTCGAGCACGCCGACGGTGAAGCCCTGTGCCGCGATGGCCGCGGCGAGGTTGACCGTGACCGAGCTCTTGCCCACACCACCCTTGCCGCTCGCGATGGCGAGCACCCGGGCGGACTGGGGCACCTCGGTGTCCGGGGCGTGTTCGCGGGCGTTCCAGCGGGCCTTCAGCATCACCTCGCTGCGCTCCTCGC
>WLDE01000088.1 GCA_009704985.1 Actinomycetota bacterium
CGTCTCGGGTGGCGACGTCTCGGGTGGCGACGTCTCGGGTGGCGACGTCTCGGGCGACAGGTCCGAGGTCTCGACCGTCGGGTCGTCCGTGTTCACCGGTCGGGTCGTCGTGTCGGACCCGGTCGTCACGACCGGCAGGGGCGGAGCACCGCTGTCGACGCACCCGACAGCGAGGGACCCGAGGACCACGAGCGCGACCACCGTGCTGCGACGCACCTTCACGACGACACTCTCGGTCCGCTGATCCCCGCACCGCCAGGGACCTCGGACCTCCTTCCGACGGACGCGTCGGGGACGAGAGCGACATTGCGAACGACATCGCGAACGACATCGGTCCGCCACCTCGGTCCCACACCTCGATCCGGGTGGCGACGCCACCGAATCACCCGGGCCGGCGCGGCCGAAGCCGGGCGGCCGCCGATCGCCGCTCAGGCCTCGCGGCCGCGTGCCTCCGGCAGGATGCCGATGCTGTAGGCGAGCTGCAGCTGACGGCGGGCGAACTCGTAGCCGGGGCGGTCGAGGCGACCGGCGTGGAACAGCTCGGTCAGCATCTGCGACTGCGCTTCGTGCCCCTCCGGCTCGGGCAGCGGCGCCGGCTGAGGGACGTCACGACTGCGGAACCGGCGACGGCGGCTCGGGGTGGACTCGGACTGCACCAACATGACCCGATGGTGCAGCCCCACCGTGACGGACCGCAATGCGGTGAGGCGAAGACGGTCAGCGCCTCGGCATCGTCGAACGGTCCGGTCTGCACGGCGAATCGGAACGGGCGGGCCATGCGACCGACCGTACCGTGCCCGACGACCAGCGGACGTCCGAGGACACGACGCCGGGACCGTGCGGGTTCAGACGATCTCGAACGTCACGCCGAGCGCCGCATAGGTGGGAAGGGCGCGGCGATCGCGTGTGAGCAGCACCCGACCGGCTGCGCGAGCGGCCTCGGCGACGAGTGCGTCGTAGATCATCCCGCCGACCACACCGAGCTCGGGGAGCCGTGTCACGAGACTGCGTTGCTGCGCCGCACCGAGGAAGCAGCGCTCGGGGAAGGCCCGACCCAGCAGGTCGACGGCCGTCTGCATGTCGACGCGGGCGCTGCCCGGCAACCGCGTGAGCACCGAGAGCGTCTCGAAGGCGGCGTGCCCGGCGAGCGCCGGCCGACGTCGGCGACACACGTCGCGGGCCTCGACGTGCGCCTGGTGCGACGGGTCGAGCGCTGCCACGGCCACGCTCGTGTCGACGCACCAACCGGCCGAGGTCATCGTTGGTCGGCGTCGCGCAGACGTCGGACGTCGGCGTCGGTGATGGCGGTGCCGTCGACCGGTTCGAGCACCGGCCACCCGTCGACCTCGACCACCTGGCGGATCGGCGGCGCAGCCGGTTCGAGGCGCAGTGACCACCCGTCGACGACGAGCTCGAACTCCGCGCCGGTCTCGAGATGCAGCTGATCACGCACGGGCTTCGGCAGCACGATGCGGCCTGCACGGTCCATGGTGACCTTCATGGCACGAGCGTACCATTACAGTGGTATGGCTCTACCATGGCAATGGTCGGACGGCGCGCTCAGGCCTCGCGGCCGCGTGCTTCCGGCAGGAGGCCGATGCCGTAGGCGAGCTGCAGCTGACGGCGGGCGAACTCGTAGCCGGGGCGGTCGAGGCGACCGGCGTGGAACAGCTCGGTCAGCATCTGCGACTGCGCTTCGTACCCCTCCGGCTCGGGCAGCGGCGCCGGCTGAGGGACGTCACGACCGAAGAATCGGCGACGGCGACTCGGGGTGGACTCGGACTGCACGAACATGACCCGATGGTGCGGCCCCACCGTGACGGACCGCAATGCGGTGAACGGGATCTTGACGAACACCGGACGAGCACCGAGACGAGGCGCGCGCACCCCACCACCACGGGCGCGACGCTTGACGACGGGTTGACGAAACCCGGGTCAGCGGAAGTCGCGGCTCGCATTCGCGGCGGGGACGGGCAGCGGCACCAGCTGCTCGGCCACCACGTTCACCACCCCCTCGCTGCGTTCCAGACGGCCCCGGATCAGCAGCGCCGACGCGTCGCGCGCCACGGCCCGGTGTCGCGCCCAGCAGCCCTTCGAGATCACCACGTTGATCAGACCGGTCTCGTCCTCGAGGTTCATGAACGTGGTGCCCTGCGCGGTCATCGGCCGCTGCCGGTGCGTGACCACCCCGGCGATCGTCACCCGCGTGCGCGGCTCGGCGGTCTGCAGCTGGTCGCTCGTGAGCACCCCGCGCCGGCGCAACTCGTCGCGTAGGAACCGCGTGGGATGCCCGTCCGGCGCGACCCCCGTGGCCCACAGGTCGGCGACGGCGGTCTCCACCTCGTCCATGCCCGGCAGGGTGGGTGCCACCGTGCCGGTGACGATGCCCGCCAGCCGGTCGGGCCGCGACTGCACGGCGGCCCCGACCTCCCACAGTGCGGTGCGTCGGTCGCGACCGAAGCACTCGGCGAACACCCCCGCGGTGGCCATCGCCTCGAGCTGGGTCTGGGTGAGCGACGGCACCCGCCGCACCAGGTCCTCCACCGACGCGTACGGTCGTCCGGCCTCGATCTCCGCCGCGAGCTCGGTGCCGATGCCGCGGATCGACCCGATGCCGAGCCGCACCGCCACCCCGCCGACCGAGGTGTCGCACGGTTCCAGCGTCGCTGCGGCGAGCGACGCGTTCAGGTCGGGCGTGTGCACCGCCACGCCGTGGCGGCGGGCGTCCTGCACCAGCGAGTGCGGGCTCCAGAACCCCATCGGCTGGGCGTTCAGCAACGCCGCGCAGAACGCAGCGGGCTCGTGGTACTTGATCCACGACGACGCGTACACCAGATAGCTGAAGCTCACCGAGTGGCTCTCGGGGAAGCCGTAGTTCGCGAAGGCGGCCATCTTCACGAAGATCTCGTCGGCCACGGCACCCGTGATCCCCCGCTCGGCCATGCCCTCGTACAGGCGCTGCTTCAACCGCTCCATGCGCGCCCGGCTGCGCTTCGAGCCCATCGCCTGGCGCAGCTCGTCGGCCTCGCTCGGGGTGAAGCCGGCGACGTCGATCGCCATCTGCATCAGCTGCTCCTGGAACAGCGGCACCCCGAGCGTCTTGCCGAGGCTGTTCTCGAGCAGCGGGTGCAGGTAGGTGATCGGCTCCTGGCCGTTGCGCCGGCGGATGTACGGATGCACCGACCCGCCCTGGATGGGGCCGGGGCGGATGAGCGCGACCTCGACCACGAGGTCGTAGAACCGGCGCGGCTTGAGCCGCGGCAGCGTGGCCATCTGCGCACGGCTCTCGATCTGGAACACCCCGACGGTGTCCGCGCGGCAGAGCATCGCGTACACCTCGTCCTCCTGCGGGATGGTGGCGAGGTCGACCTCGTACCCCCGATGCTCACGGATGAGGTCGACCGCTCCGTGCAGCGCGCTCAGCATGCCGAGGCCGAGCAGGTCGAACTTCACGAGCCCCGCCGCCGCGCAGTCGTCCTTGTCCCACTGCAGCACGCTGCGCCGATCCATGCGCGCCCACTCCACCGGGCACACCTCGATCACCGGCCGGTCGCAGATGACCATGCCGCCCGAGTGGATGCCGAGGTGCCGCGGCGCGTCCTCGATCTCGGCGGCGAGGCGCATCACGGTCTGCGGGATCGTGACGTCGGGCTGCTCGGCGGTGGTGGCCACCGTGCCCCACGCGTCCACCTGCTTGCTCCACGCGTCCTGCTGACCGGGCGCGAAGCCGAGCGCCTTGGCCATGTCGCGCACCGACGAGCGCGCCCGGTAGGTGATGACGTTCGCCACCTGCGCCGTGTGATGCCGGCCGTAGCGCTCGTACACGTACTGAATGACCTCCTCGCGGCGGTCGCTCTCGATGTCGAGGTCGATGTCGGGCGGACCGTCGCGCTCGGGCGACAGGAACCGCTCGAACAGCAACCCGAGCGACACCGCATCGGCCTTGGTGACCCCGAGCGCGTAGCAGACCGCGCTGTTGGCCGCGCTCCCCCGCCCCTGGCAGAAGATGTTCGCCCGGTTGCAGAACTCGACGATGTCCCACACGACGAGGAAGTAGCCGGCGAACCCGAGGCCGTCGATGACGTCGAGCTCGTGGTCGATCGTGCGCCACGCCCGCGCCCGCAGCGACAGGTCCTCCCCCGGTCCCGGCCGGTCGCCGTAGCGCCGGCGGGCACCCTGCAGCACCAGCTCGCGCAGGTACTGCATCTCGGTGAGCGGCCGGCCGTCGGGGCCGGGTGGGCACGGGAACGGCGGCAGCCTCGGCGCCACGAGCGACAGGTCGAACGCGGCCGCCCGGCCGATCTCCGCGGCGAGCTCCACCACGCCCGGGTAGCGCAGGAACCGGCGCGCCTGCTCGGTGCCGCTGCGCAGGTGGGCGGTGGCCGCGGCCGGCAGCCACGGGTCGAGGTCGTCGAGGCTGCGCCGCGCCCGCACCGCCGCCACGGCCATCGCCAGCTGGCGTTGCGAGGGCGTGGCGTAGTGCACGTTGTTGGTGGCGATGCACGGCAGGTCGAGCCGACCGGCGAGCTCGGCCAGGGCGTCGTTGCGCGCCGAATCCAGCGGGTCGCCGTGATCCCACAGCTCGACCACCACCCGGTCGCGCCCGAACAGCTCGACCAGCCGCTGCAGCTCGCGCCGCGCCGCGCTCGGCCCGTCGGTCAGCAGCGCGGCCGGCACGGTGCCCTTGCGGCACCCGGTGAGCACCCACCAGCGACCGGCCGCGGTGTCGGCCAGATCCGCGAGCGCGAACTGCGGCGACCCCTTCTCGCCCGCGAGGTGCCCGAGGCTGAGCGCACGCGACAGGCGGGCGTAGCCGTCGGGGCCGTCGGCGAGCACCAGCAGGTGGTGCCCGTGCGGGTCGGGTTCGTGGCGCTGCTCGTCGCTGGCCACGCGCACCTGGCGCTGGGTGTGCGCCTCGCTGCGCACGTGACGCACCTCGCTCATCGTGTCGGCGGTGATGGTGATCTCGGCCCCGAACACGGTGGGCAGGCCGACGGCGCGCGCGGCCTCGGCGAAGCGCACCACCCCGTAGAGACCGTCGTGATCCGTGAGCGCGAGCGCCTCGAGGCCCAACCGGGCGGCCTCCTCGGCGAGCTGCTCGGGATGCGAGGCGCCGTCGAGGAACGAGAAGTTGGAGTGGCAGTGCAGCTCCGCGTAGGGCACCGCGGAGGCGTCGGAGCGCATGAGCGGCCGGGTGGCGTCGGGGTCGCTCGGCCGGAACGGCTGGCGCTTGCGGCTCCACGCCGGCCCGTCGCCCCCGGCGTTCCACGAGGGCGACCCGGGCGCCCGGCCGTCCTTGCCCCGCGCCTGCTCGTGCTGCTCGTGCTGCTCGTGCTGCTCGGGCTGCTCGTGCTGATGGGGAGTCCAGCGCCCGGACAGCAGCGCTTCGACGTCCTTCCAGGGCATGCCGGGGTTGTTGAAGCCCATCCCGGGAGGGTATCGAACACGTGTTCGACCGGACAAGAGCGGCCCGGGTGAATTCTGGAGGCATCGCGACGGATCCGTCCACCGCCGGACGACGAAGGGACCGATGACCACGCGTTCGACGAGGCGGCCGAGGCAGCTGAGGCAGCTGAGGCAGCTGAGGCAGCCGAGCAGCCGACGCGAAGCACCGCCGGCGCCACCGCGGGACGGAAACGCCCGAACTGGGCGCATCCCTCCCGGGCTCGCGGGTCAGGACGGCAGCTGGTTGGCGCGCGCGACCGCGGCGTACCAGTGGGCGCTCGCCTTCGGGGTGCGTCGCTGCGTCTCGTCGTCGACGTGCACGAGGCCGAAGCGCTGCGAGTAGCCCCAGGCCCACTCGAAGTTGTCCATCAGCGACCAGGCGAAGTAGCCGTGCACGTCCACGCCCTGGGCCATCGCATTCGCCACGGCGCGCAGGTGGGCGTCGTAGTACTCCACCCGCCGCTCGTCGTGCACGCCCTCGTCGGCGCCCGGGCCGTCGTGGTACGCCGCGCCGTTCTCGGTGATGTACACCGGCGGCAGCGCGTCGCCGTAGTCGTCGTGCATCCGCACGAGCAGCGCCTCGAAGCCCTGCGGCGTGATCGGCCAGCCGATGTCGGTGCGCGGCCGGTCGACCTGGAGCGGCGCGGCGGCCGGCGCGGTGACGTGCGGCGTGACGCCCGAGTGGGCGGCGGTGCGGGCCGTGAAGAAGTGGTCGTTGTAGTAGTTGACGCCGATCCAGTCGAGCTCCTGGCCGACCTTGCCCTCGTCGCCGTCCTGCACGCAGGTGGCCCACGGCCCCATGTCGTCGAGCACGTCGAGCGGGTACCGGCCGAGCAGCACCCCGTCGAGCCACCAGCGGTTGAGCGTGCCGTCGATCCGGCGTCGCACATCGTCACCGAGCGTGTCGTCGACGTGCACCGGCGCCGGGTTGATCACGATGCCGAGCGACAGGTCGGCGCGGACCGACCGCATCGCCTCGAGCGCGTACCCGTGCGCGAGCAGCTCGTGGTGCGCCACCGCCACCGCGGCCGCCGGGTCGCGCAGCCCCGGCGCGTGCTCACCCGATGCGTGGCCGAGGTACGCGTAGCACCACGGCTCGTTGAACGTCGCCCAGCGCTCGACGCGGTCGCCGAACTCCTGCGCCATGAGCGCGGCGTAGTCCGCGAACCACCACGCGCTCTCGCGCAGCCGGAACCCGCCCCTGTCCTCGAGCGCCTGCGGCAGGTCCCAGTGGAACAGCGTGGGCACGGGCTCGATGTCGTGCTCGAGCAGCAGATCCACGAGCCGGTGGTACTGCGCGAGCCCCGACGCCGATGGCGTGCCGGTGCCCTGGGGCAGCACCCGCGGCCAGGAGAACGAGAAGCGGTAGGCCTGCAGCCCGAGGTCGGCCATCATCCGCACGTCGTCGGCCATCAGCCGGAGGTGGTCGCAGGCGACGTCGCCGTGGTCGCCGCCGAGCACGGCGCCGGGCACCCGGCAGAACGTGTCCCACACGCAGTCGCCACGACCGGCCCGGTCGCCCTCGATCTGGAAGCTCGCGGTGGCGGCCCCCCACAGGAAGCCGGTCGGGAAGCGGACGGGGTCGCTCATGCGAGGGGACTCCTGGCGGTGGATCGGGGCGATGCCGTCGACGGTTCGGTCGACGATGCGGGCGCGGGCGGTGCGGGTTGCACGCCGCCGTCGCGGGCGTCGACGAACCAGCCCATCGACAGCGGGCCGAGCCGCAACCACGGCTCGTCGACGGAGACGTCACCACCGAGCAGCTCGACGGGCTCCTCGAGCCCCGCCCAGCGCAGCGCGTCGGAGGTGAGCGACACCGAGCGCGGGCCGACGTTGGCGATGCCGTAGAAGCGGCCGTGCACCGGGTGGCGCCGCTCGTAGGCCAGCACCGACAGCCGGTCGTGGCGGTGGAGGTACGTCTCGCCCCCGGCCGACAGCGCGGGCGTGCGGCGCCGCACGTCGATCAGGTGCTGCATGCCGGCGAGCACCCGACGGGCGACGGAATCGGCGGGCTGGTCGAGCGCGGACCAGTCCATGTACGGGCGGTGCACCCAGCGCGAGTCGCAGGCCTGCTCGGGCCGGTCGCGGTACGACCAGTCGTTCAGCAGTGCGATCTCGTCGCCCATGTACACGAGCGGGATGCCACCGAACGAGCAGACGATGGCGTAGCCGAGCAGCAGCCGTCGCACGGCGAGGTCGAGCACCTCGGGATCGCCGTCGAGCAGGGCCCGCTCGATGCCGGCGAGCGACGCCGCCGTGCCGCAGGTGCGCTCGTCCGCAACCGCCGGGTTCGAGGAGAACGGGGCGCCGATCGCGAACGAGCCGGGCGCGTCACCGCGGTAGAACGCGGCCAGGAACGCCCGGTGCGCGACCGGGTCGAGGCCGACCTGGCCGGCGACGGCGTCGTCGACGGCCCACCCGATGTCGTCGTGGCAGCGCAGGTACGACACCCACCCGGCCTCCCTCGGCGTGGGTGGCAACAGCGCGAGCGACTCCACCGCGAGGCGCGCATCGGCGGTGGCCAGGCTGTTCCACACCATCACCATCAGCTGGTTGTGGTAGGCGAGGTGGCACTCCGGACGCTCGTGGCGGTGCGCGCCGAGGTACGGCACCAGGTCGCGTGGCGCCACGATCGCCTCGGCCTTCAGCACCACACCGGGTGCCGCCACGGACACGTACGCACGGAACAGCTGCGCGAGCAGGTGGGCCTCGGGCTGGTTCTGACAGTTGGTGCCGAGCCGCTTCCAGGTGAACGCGATCGCGTCGAGCCGCAGCACGTCGACACCGAGGTTCGCGAGCTCGAGCATCACCGCGAGCATCTCGACGACGACGTCGGGGTTCGCGTAGTCGAGGTCCCACTGGTAGCTGTTGAACGTGGTCCACACCCAGCCCTGCAGGTCGTCGTCCCACGTGAAGTTGCCCGGCGCCATCTCCGGGAACACCTCGGGCAAGGTGCGCTCCCACGCGTCGGGCTCGGTGCGGTCGGGGAACACGAGGTAGCGGTCGCGGTGCAGCGCCGACCCGGCCTTCGCGGCCAGCGCCCAGGGGTGCTCGGCGGCGGTGTGGTTGAGCACGAGGTCGAGGCACAGCGCGATGCCGCGCCGGTGCAGATCGTCGGCGAGCGCGACGAGGTCGTCGCGGGTGCCGAGCGACGGGTCGACGTCGGTGTAGTCGACGATGGCGTAGCCGCCGTCGTTCTCGCCGTCGCGGGCGCGCAGCACGTTCATGAGGTGCAGGTAGGTGACGTGCAGGTCGCTCAGGTGGCCGAGCCGTGCCGTGACACCGGCGAGCGTGCCCCCGAAGCGCTCGGCGTAGGCGACGTACCCGATCTGGGCGGCATCCTGGAACCACCGTGGCTCCACCTCGCGACGGGCGTCGAGACGGCGCAGCTCGAGACGCCGCCGCGCCGCAGCCGCGAGCGTGACCTCGGCCAGGCGAGCGTGGAGCCGAGCCGTGTCGTGGGTCGGGTAGAGATGGGCGAGGAGCTCGCACACGCGTGGCGTGATCGCGTCGAGGCGGTGCAGCGCACGCTCGTGCTCGAGGTCGGCCGCCGCGCCGGACCCGACGTCGATCCCTGCGTCGATCCCCGCGGGTGCCGGTACCTGCACCGGCGCAACGACCGACACAGGTTCCCCCTTCCGTTCCATCGCGGCGAGTGTATTGTCACATCGATGCAAGCGCTTACATGCGGACACCGATCGTCCACCCGTCCGGGTGGCCGCGTTCGCGCGCAGCGCGACCACCACCTGCGGCGGAGCCGCGCTCGGAGCCTCCCGTGATCCACGAACCCGCCATCGCCGCTCCCCCCGTCGGCCGCGCCACCATCGAGGACGTCGCCCGCGAGGCCGGCGTGTCGACGGCCACCGTCAGCCGGGCGCTCCGACACCACCCCTACGTCGCCGAGTCCACCCGCCAGCGCGTCCTCAGCGCCGTCGAACGTCTGCAGTACGTCGCCAACGCGAACGCGGCGCGCCTCGCGTCGGGCCAGAGCCGCACGGTCGGCATGGTGGCCCCGATGCTCACCAGCTGGTACACGAGCGAACTCACCGTCGGCGTCGAGGAGGTGCTCACCCAGGCCCGCTTCGACCTTCTGATCGGCACCGCCAACTCGGCCGCCCGCGAGCGCATCTTCCGTGGCGACGCCCGGTTCCAGCAGCGCGTCGACGGCGTCATCCTCGTCGACGTCTTCTGCGGTGAGGAGGCCGCCGGCCGCCTCGCGGAGATGGACACGCCGGTGGTGGTGCTCGGCGAGCAGCTCAGCCGGCTGACCTCGGTGTCGATCGACAACAGCCGGGGCGCACGCCTCGCCGCCAAGCACCTCCTCGAGCTCGGCCACACGCGCATCGCCCTCGTCGGCGGCCACACCAACCTCGACGTCGCGAAGAACGTGCCCACCGAACGCACCGCCGGCTTCCGCGACACCCTCGCCGCCGCCGGGCTGCGCGTGCAGCCGCAGTACCTGCAGGACGGCGACTTCACCATCGCCGGCGGGCGCGATGCGATGCAGCGGTTGCTGCAGCTGCCCAAGCCGCCGACCGCGGTGTTCTTCCTCAGCGACGAGATGGCCTTCGGCGCGCTGCAGGCGGTGCGCGAGGCGGGGCTGCGCGTCGGCCACGACGTGTCGATCGTCGGGTTCGACGACCACCCGGTCGCCGAGGCGATGGGTCTCACCACCGTCCGCCAGCCGGTGCGCGACATCGGGCGCCTCGGCGCGCGGCTGATGCTCGACGCGCTCGACGGCTACGCCCCCACCCGGCACCACCCGATCGAGGTGTCGCTCATCGAGCGGATCAGCACGGGGCGCCCCGCCTGAGCGGGCCCTGCACGGACGTCACACGTCCGGGGTGCTGCACCTGCGCCGCTGTCATTGACGCGACCGCGCCACCGGGGTACTCTGCAAGCGCTTACATACACGGGCCGTCCCGGCGGCCCTCATCTCCGAGGGGGAGAACCATGGCACACCGCCGACGCTTGGCCGCTGCGGCCATCGTGGCAAGCCTCGTCATCGCCGCATGTGGCGACGACGAGGAGACCAGCGAGAACACCGACGCCGCCGCCGAGACCACCGCCGGTGGCTCGGACACCACCGCGGCGGGTGGCGGCGACCTCGCCGGCACCACCGTCACCATCATGAGCTCCATCCGCGACGTCGAGGCCGAGCGCCTCGAGACCGCGTGGGCGGCGTTCGAGGCCGAGACGGGCATCGACATCGTGCACGAGGGCACCGCGACCTTCGAGGACGACCTGAAGCTCCGCGTCGACGGCGGTGACGCCCCCGACCTCGCCTTCGTCCCGCAGCCCGGTCTGCTCGCCACCCTCGCCTCCGACGGCAAGGTCGTGCCGCTGTCCGACCTCGAGGACGACGTGCTCGCCAACAACGGCGAGAGCTGGGTCGGCTACGGCACCGTGGACGGCACCTTCTACGCCCCGCCGTTCGGCGCCAACATCAAGTCGCTCGTGTGGTACTCGCCGGCCGCGTTCGCCGACGCCGGCTACGAGATCCCGACCACCTGGCAGGGTCTGCTCGACCTCAGCCAGCAGATCGTCGACGACGGCGGCGTGCCGTGGTGCGTCGGCGCCGAGTCCGGTGGCGCCACCGGCTGGGTCCTCACCGACTGGACCGAGGACATCATGCTCCGCACCGCCGGCCCCGAGGTCTACGACCAGTGGGTGAACCACGAGATCCCGTTCAACGACCCGGCCGTCGCCGCTGCCCTCGAGCAGGTCGCCGCCATCGTGAAGAACGACGACTTCGTCCTGGGCGGCGCCCAGAGCATCCCGAGCACCAGCTTCCAGGAGGCCGGTCTCCCGCTGCTCGACGGCGAGTGCTTCATGCACCGTCAGGCGAACTTCTACGGCAACCAGTGGCCGGAGGGCACGACCAAGGGCCCCGACGGCCAGGTCAACACCTTCTTCCTGCCGATGGTGAACGAGGACGACCCGAAGGCCATGCTCGGTGGTGGTGAGCTCATCGCCGCCTTCGCCGACCGTCCCGAGGTCAAGGCCGTCGCCGAGTTCCTCACCAGCGCCGACTACGCCAACGAGCGTCTGAAGCTCGGCAACTGGCTGAGCCCGAACAAGGGTGCCGATCCGACGCTGGTCACGGACCCGCTCGAGCAGCAGTTCGCCGTGCTCCTCGCCGAGTCGGACGTGTTCCGCTTCGACGGCTCCGACCTGATGCCCGGCCCGGTGGGCGCCGGCTCGTTCTGGAGCGAGATGGTCGAGTGGGTCGTCGGGTCGCAGGACACCGCCACGACCCTCGAGAACATCGAGGCCAGCTGGCCCGCATGATCGGCCTCGGCTGAACTCCAGCCGACCTGATCACCTTTCCGACACGGGGTGGGTCTGCTCCGGCAGGCCCACCCCGTTCGGTTTCCCGGGGCCGGATCGTTCCGGAACCCGTCGACGGGGGCGCCGCTACTGTGTGCCCCGGCGCCTCGTCACATCGAGGCGCCGCCATCTCAGTTCCGGGGGGACATGGGAGACATCTTCAGCTCACTCGGGCTCGTCGTGGTCGGCATCGCGATCTTCGTGACCGTCATCGGAGCCCTCTACTGGCTCGCGAGCCAACTGCCCGAGCCGTGGCGCGAGCGGGCCCGCACCGCCGTCTTCATCGGCCCGGGCCTGATCCTGCTGCTCGGCCTGGTGATCCCGGCGTTGCTCAACTTCCGCTTCTCGTTCCTCGACCGCGACGAGGAGTGGTACGGGCTCGGCAACTACCGCGACGTCTTCACCAACGGCAACAACATCAAGGTGCTCACCAACACGCTGTGGTGGGGCATCCTCGTCACCGGCATCAGCACCGTGATCGGCGTCGTGATCGCACGCTTCGCCGACCGCATGCGCGGCGAGCCGATCGCGAAGGCGGCGATCTTCCTGCCCACCGCGATCTCGATGGTGGGCGCCGGCATCATCTGGAACTTCGTCTACTCCCCCCGGGAGTACGGCCTGCTCAACTCGCTCATCCAGCTGTGGCCGGGCGAGCAGGAGGTGACGTTCTTCCTGCAGGACCCGAAGCTGTTCGGCATCCAGAGCGACTGGGTGCCCGGCCTCAACAGCCTCCTGATCATGGTCGTGATCATCTGGATCCAGGCCGGCTTCGCCACCGTGGTCATCTCGGCCGCGCTGAAGGGCGTGCCCGACGATCTCGTCGAGGCGGCCCGCATCGACGGCGCCACCGAGCGCCAGGCCTTCTTCAAGGTCGTGCTGCCCTACATCAAGGGCACGATCATCACCGTGATGACCACCACGGTCATCGCCGTGCTGAAGATCTTCGACATCATCCAGACGATGGGCAAGGGCGGCTCGTTCGGCACGAGCACCATGGCCAACGAGATGTACGAGCAGGCGTTCCCGCAGGACAACGAGGGCCTCGGCGCCGCCTGGGCCGTCCTGCTGTTCATCGCCGTGGCCCCGATCGTGTACGTGAACGCCCGCAACCAGCGGGCGATGCGGGAAGGACGCTGACGCATGACCACCACCACTCCCGACGTCCCGCTGCTCGCACCGGCGACCACGAAGGACGAGACCCCGCTCATGACGAAGGTGGCCGACGCCACCAGCAAGGGCCCGGGCAAGTACGTCGTGTGGCTGATCGCCGCGTTCTGGACCATCCCGACGCTCGGTCTGCTGATCTCGTCGTTCCGGCCGGAGGACGACATCAAGTCGACCGGCTGGTGGACCTGGTTCACCGAGCCCGGCAACGTCACCTTCGAGAACTACTCGACGGTGCTGCAGGACAAGGTCGGCGGACGCCCGTTCAGCGAGTTCTTCTGGAACACCGTGCAGATCGCGATCCCCGGGGCGATCATCCCGATCACCATCGCGGCGTTCGCCGCGTACGCGCTGTCGTGGATGAACTTCAAGGGCCGCGACGCCCTCTCGGTGTTCATCGTCGCGCTGATGGTCGTGCCGCTGCAGATGTGCCTCATCCCGCTGCTGCGCTTCTTCAGCAGCGACTTCTTCCCGGAGGCGCTCGACGGCGTGCCGTCGATCTGGATCGCCCATGCGATCTTCGGCATGCCGCTCGCGATCTTCCTGTTGAAGAACTTCATCGGGTCGCTACCCCGGGAGGTGATCGAGGCGGCCCGCGTCGACGGCGCGAGCCACATGTCGATCTTCGTCCGGATCGTGATGCCGCTGTCGGTGCCGGCGCTCGCCTCGCTGGCGATCTTCCAGTTCCTGTGGGTCTGGAACGACTACCTCGTCGCCAAGGTGTTCGGCGGCGGCGCGGCCAACCAGCCCATGACGTGGGCGCTCATCGACATGGTGGGCAACCGCGGCAACGAGTGGCAGCTCCTCACCGCCGGTGCGTTCATCGCGATGGTGGTGCCGCTCATCGTGTTCCTCTCGCTCCAGCGATACTTCGTCCGCGGCCTCCTGGCCGGAAGCGTCAAGGGATAGATCGGATCTCGCATGTCGACTCTCACCATGAAGAACCTGCAGAAGAAGTACCCGAACGGCTTCGTCGCCGTGCCGGGGCTCGATCTGCACGTCGAGGACGGCGAGTTCCTCGTCCTCGTCGGCCCGTCGGGTTGTGGCAAGAGCACCGTGCTGCGCATGGTGGCCGGCCTCGAGGACATCAGCGGCGGCGATCTGATGATCGACGACACGCGGGTGAACGAGCTCGGTCCGCAGCAGCGCGACATCGCGATGGTGTTCCAGAGCTACGCGCTGTACCCGAACATGACGGTGGAGGGGAACATCGCGTTCGCGATGAAGCTCCGCAAGACCGACAAGGCGCAGATCAAGGCCAAGGTGGCCGAGGTGGCCGAGCTGCTCGAGCTCACCCAGGTGCTCGACCGCAAGCCCGGCCAGCTGTCGGGCGGTCAGCGCCAGCGCGTGGCGATGGGCCGGGCGATCGTGCGCGAACCGAAGCTGTTCCTGATGGACGAGCCGCTGTCGAACCTCGACGCGAAGCTGCGTGTGCAGACCCGTGCCGAGATCGCCAAGCTGCAGCGCCGCCTGGGCGTCACCACCATGTACGTCACCCACGACCAGGTGGAGGCGATGACGATGGGCGACCGCGTGGCCGTGCTGCGGCGCGGTGTGCTCATGCAGTGCGCGAGCCCGTCCACGCTGTACGAGTCGCCCGACAACCTGTTCGTGGCGCAGTTCATCGGCTCACCGTCGATGAACGTCGTCCGCGGCAAGGTGACCGGTGCGAGCGAGGAGGGCATCCACCTCGAGGTCGCCGGGCAGCCGCTCCGCCTCACCGGTGCGGCGGCGCAGCGCCTCGCCGGGCTCGCCGCGTACGCCGGTCAGGAGATCGCGGTCGGGGTGCGCCCCGAGGCGCTCGGCGGCGACGGCAACGGGTCGATCTCCGTCGCTGTCGACCTCGTGGAGATGCTCGGCTCGGAGAAGCTCGTGCACGCCACGATCGACGCACCCTCGGTGCGGTCCACCGACACGGCGATCGAGGTGAGCGCCGGCTCCACCTCCACGGTGATCGCGTCGCTCGACCCGCGGCGCAGCGTGAGCGTCGGCGAGCGGCTCACGCTCACCGTCGACGAGATGCGGCTGCACGCGTTCGACCTGCAGACGGGCGCGGCGATCGGCCGCAGCTGACCGGCTCGACCGGCTCGACCGGTCACCACCCGCACTGCCACGGGCCCGCCGCACGGCGGGCCCGTGCGCGTCAGCGGTGGAACCAGGCGGTGGTGTCGGCCGCGACCCGGCCGTCGACGAGCGGGGCACTCGACAGCACGAACGTCCAGCCCTCGGGCACGGCGACCGGTTCGGCCTCGACGTTCACGATGCAGCCGAAGCCCGGCTCGCGGGTGAACACCAGCGAGCCCTCCGGCGAGGCCACCCAGGCCATCTCGCCCTCGCCGAGCGCCGCCTCGGCCCGGCGCTGCCCGAGCGCGGTGCGGTACAGCTCGAGCATCGATCCGTCGACACCGTCCTGCTCCGACGCCGCGAACTCACCGAACCACGCGGGCTGCGGCAGCCACGGCTCGGCGCCGTGCTCGGGACCGAAGCCGAAGCTCGGCGTCGCCGTGCTCCACGGCACCGGCACGCGGCACCCGTCCCGGCCCCGGTCGCGATGGCCGCTGCGCTCCCACGTCGGGTCCTGCAGCGACTCCTCCGGCAGATCCTCCACCTCGGGCAGACCGAGCTCGTCGCCCTGGTACACGTAGCAGCTGCCCGGCAGGGCGAACATCAGCATCGCCGCCGCGCGTGCGCGGCGCAGCCCGAGTGCGAGGTCGGCCTCCGCGGCCAGATCGCGCAGGTGGTGGCCGCGCACGCCGGTGCGTTGCGGCCGGGCGAAGCGCGACACGTGCCGGGCGACGTCGTGGTTCGACAGCACCCAGGTCGGGGTGGCACCGACCGACCGGTGCTCGCGCAGGGTGTCGTCGATCACCGCGCGCAGGTCGTCGGCGAGCCACCGGCAGCGCAGGAAGTCGAAGTTGAACGCGGTGTGCAGCTCGTCGGCGCGCAGGTACAGCACGGTGCGCGACGGGTCGGGCACCCACGCCTCGGCGACGAAGACCCGCGGCGGGTCGTACGCGTCGGCCACCCGGCGCCACTCGCGGTAGATCTCGTGCACCTCGTCGCGGTCCCAGTGCGGGTGGTCGGTCTGGTGCACGCCGGGGATCGGCTGGATGCGGAACGGCAGCCGCGCCCAGTTGCGCTCCGCCATGTCGGGCAGGCCGTCCTCCTTCACCAGCGAGTGGGCGACGTCGATCCGGAAGCCGTCGGCCCCCCGGTCGAACCAGAACCGCAGCGTCTCGAGGAAGTCGGCGTGCACGTCGGGGTGGTGCCAGTTGACGTCGGGCTGCTGGGACGCGAACAGGTGCAGGTACCACTGACCGGGGGTGCCGTCGGGTTCGGTGACTCGGGTCCACGCCGAACCGTGGAACGCGCTGCGCCAGTCGTTCGGTGGCTGGTCGCCGTTCGGGCCACGACCCTCGCGGAAGATGTAGCGGTCGCGTGCCGCGGAGCCGGGCCCGGCGGCCAGCGCCTCCTGGAACCACACGTGCTGGTCGGAGGTGTGGTTGGGCACGATGTCGAGCAGCACCCGCAGGCCGCGCTCGTGCGCCTCGGCGATCAGCGTCTCGGCGTCGCCGAGAGTGCCGAAGCGCGGCTCGATCGCCCGGTAGTCGCTGACGTCGTAGCCCGCGTCGGCCATCGGCGACGGGTACCACGGGTTGATCCAGATCGCGTCGATCCCGAGCGACACGAGGTGGTCGAGCTTCGACCGCAGGCCGGCGATGTCGCCGAGGCCGTCACCGTCGGCGTCGGCGAAGCTGCGGATGTACACCTGGTAGATGACGGCGTCGCGCCACCAGTCGGCGTGGTGCATGGGTTCCTCTCGTGGATTCGGTGGCGTGGATCGGTGGCGTGGCTCGGTGGCGTGGATCGGTGCTCGTGGCTCGGCACTCATCGTGGCGGACCGAACCAGCAGCACGTGTCTGCCGGGACGACCGTGGGGTCGTGGTGGCCGGCGAGCGA
>WLDE01000009.1 GCA_009704985.1 Actinomycetota bacterium
CTGCGGTTCGTCGATCATCCCGAGCCGGGCCCGGCGTGGGAGCGGTTCCTCGCCCAGCCGCCGGAATTCGCTGCTCACGCCGTGCCCACGCTGTCGATCACCGGCATGTACGACGACAGCAGCGGCGGCACACTGCGCAACTGGCGCCGGTTCGCGGCCAACGCCCCCGCCGACGTGGTCGCGAGCAGCCATCTGGTGGTGGGGCCGTGGGACCACATGGGCACCCACTTCGGGCCCGGACAGGTGGGTGAGCTGGTGTTCGGCCCCGACGCCACGGTGGACCTGCCCGCGTTGCGGCGCGACTGGCTCCGCCATGTGCTCGACGGTGCCCCGCTGCCCGAGTTCCTGCGCGACCGGGTGATGCTCTACGTCGCCGGCAGCGAGCACTGGGTGGGTGCGCCGTCGTTGGAGGCGGCCACCACCGGCTCGGCCGACCGCTGGCTCCGCTCGGTCGCCGGCCCGATGGACGTGCTCCACTCCGGTTTCGTCGACGACATCGCCGTTGACGGG
Organism: Actinomycetota bacterium; assembly: GCA_009704985.1. Taxonomy (GTDB): domain Bacteria; phylum Actinomycetota; class Acidimicrobiia; order Acidimicrobiales; family Ilumatobacteraceae; genus VFMC01. The sequence goes on from WLDE01000009.1 coordinate 511, forward strand.
CCGACGGCCACGTTCACGTGCGACCCGCACGACCTGCGGACCGCACGCCTCGAGCTGCTGCCACGACCTGCCGGCAGTGGTCCCGAGTCACCGTTCCACGGCCAGCCGATGAACAGCTTCGTCGCCACCCAGGCGGGCAACGACCCCACCAGCTCACGCTTCGTGCTCGAGATCGACGGCCAGGGCCTGGTGTACACGTCGACACCGCTCACCGAGGACCTGGTGGTGGTCGGGCACCCCGAACTGCACCTGCACCTCGTGTGCGACCAGCCCGACGTCGACCTGTCGGTGCTGGTGCACGAGATCACCCCCGACGGCGCGTCGATCTTCCTCACCAGCGACCTGCTGCGGCTGAGTTGCCGGCACCTCGACGGCAGCCACGACTGGCTGGTGCCCGGCGAGTCCACGGCGATCGGGTTCCGCGGGTTCAAGTGGTGCCAGCGCCGCGTGCGAGCAGGCAGTCGCCTGCGAGTCGCGGTTCGCCACGCGTCGTCGATCCAGATGAACGCCTACCCACACGGCCGGCCCGCCGATGCGCCGGTCGCCCGGGTGCAGGTGCTGCACGACGCCGCCCGTGCACCCCGGCTCGTCCTGCCGCTGGGCGACGGCTGAGACTCGAGAGCACACGAACGGAACCCCCCATGACTGATTCGGTCACGGCGCAGTGGCTCGCCCACCCCTATCCGGTGCACGCCGACGTCGCCCCCGGCGGCTCGCGCGTGGCCGTCACCACCACGCGCATCCCGCTCGGCTCGACCACCGAGGTGCAGCAGATCGTGCTGCTCGACCCGGCCGGAGGCGAACCGCGGCCGTTGCCCGCTGCGCAACCGGGCGACCACACCGCCGCCTGGTCGCCCGATGGTCGGCGGATCGCGTTCATCACCGAGCGCACCGGTACGCCACAGGTCGCCGTCGCCGACGTCGAGGCCACCGAGCCGGTGTTCGTCACCACCCTCCCCGGCCCGGTGGCCGGCCCGGTGTCGTGGTCACCCGACGGCACCCGCATCGCGCTCACGGCCGGCCGAGGGCGCACCGTCGACCGGTCGCTGCCATGGCGCACCACGCGGGGCGTGTACTGGTTCGACGGCATCGGCCACCTCGACGACGGGCCACAGGTGTGGACGTGCGACGTGGGCACCGGTGCGTGCACGATGTCGACCGACGACGAGTGGTGGTGGTCGCAACCACGATGGTCACCCGACGGCACACGCCTCGCCGCCGTCGCCGGCTTCGACCCCGACGAGCAGGCGTTCGGCCAGCACGTGCGCATCATCGAGCCCGACGGCACGGTCACTTCGCCTGCGGTTCCCAGCGGCCTGACGCTGGTCACCGCCTGGGCGCCCGACAGCAGCCTGCTGGTTCTGGTCAGCCACCCCGCCGGGCCCCTGCCCGACGCCGACGAGCAGTTCCACCGCGTGTTCCCCGACGGCACCGTGCAGCAGGTGACGGCGCCGGTGCAGGTGGGCGGCAGTGTGTACGGCGACTCCCCGGCCCTCATCGGCGAAGCCTTCGAGACGGCCATGGCCATGCACGGCACCGACCTGTACGTGCGCACGCATCGGGGTGGGCGGATGGGCGTGGCCCGCCACTCGCTGGTCGACGGCTCGTGGGACGAGGTGCTCACCGGGGCCCGAAGCATCTCGCCGCTGGCCATGACCGAGCACGGCCTGGTGGTGGCCGAGCAGTCGGCCGACACGCCGTGCCGGATCGCCGTGATCGCGCTCGACTCCGGCCCATCGGCAACCGGTACGCCGCTGCCGTTCCCCGACCCCGCTCCCGCGCCCAGCACGGCCGAGGTGCACCGCTACACGGTGCCATCACCCCACGACGGCGCACCGCTCGAGGCCTGGCACCTGCGGCCGCACGGCGTCGACGGCCCGCTGCCCACCGTGCTGCTCATCCACGGCGGGCCCGGTGCAGCGTTCGGTGAGATGCTGAACATCGACGCCCAGGCGCTGTGCGCAGCCGGCTTCGGCGTGGTGTACACCAACCCGCACGGCTCGACCGGCTACGGCGAAGCCTTCGCCGCCGCGAACATCGACAACTGGGGCGACCTCCCCACCACCGACGTCCTCGCCGTGATCGACGAGGCCGTCGCCCGCGGCTGGGCCGACCCCGACCGGCTCGGTGTGGCCGGCCTGTCGTACGGCGGCTACCTCACCTGCTGGCTGGCGTGCACCACCGACCGATTCCGCGCCGCGGTGGCCGAGAACCCGGTCACCAACCTGGTCAGCATGTTCGGCACCAGCGATGTGGGCCGGCACCTGCTGCCGCGCAGCCTCGCGGCCGACCCGCTCGACGACCTCAGCCCGTACCTGCGGTGGTCGCCGCTGTTCCATGCCGCGCGCTGCCACACCCCGCTGCTGTTCGTGGTGGGCGAGCGCGACCATCGCTGCCCGCCCACGCAGTCGTTCGAGCTGCACTCGGTGCTGCGCGGACTGGGCCGCACCAGCGAACTGCTGATGCTGCCGGGCTCGTTCCACGCCGGGTCGATGCTCGGCGCGCCCGCGGTGCGCCTGGCCCAGGACGAGGCCCTCGTACAGTGGATGGAGCAGTGGCTGCGTAGTGTGGAGGACGAGCGCGAACGGGGGTGAGCGATGTCGGTGTGGGTGGATCCATCGACCGGGTTGAAGCGGTTCGCCACCCGCGCTGCCGCGGCGCCTGTCCGCATCGACGCCACCGGCTACTCCGTCGAGACCGACGAGTCGCGCAAGGCGCTGCCCCCGCTGCCGTCGGGCGCGGTGTTCGACGACGAGGCGCAGGCCCGCTACCGCGAGTTCAACGATGCCCGCCGGGGTGCGGCCGACTTCACGACGATGGACGGCCAGTTCGCCCGGTACCTCACCGACGTCTACTCCGCCCCGCCCGTCCCGCGTGAAGCGCTCACCGACGAGTGCGACGTGCTGGTCGTCGGCGCCGGGTTCGCCGGGCTGCTGCTCTGGCACCGCCTGCGCGATGCCGGGTTCACCGACGTGCGTTTCTGCGAGAAGGCCGGCGACGTGGGCGGCACCTGGTACTGGAACCGCTATCCGGGCGTGGCGTGCGATGTCGAGGCCTACAGCTACCTGCCGCTGCTCGACGAGACCGGCTACATCCCGTCGATGAAGTTCGCCTCGGGCTTCGAGATCTTCGAGTACTGCCAGATGCTGGCCGAGCGCAGCGGCTTCTACGACCACTGCCTGTTCCACACCGCCGTCGAGGGCATGACCTGGGACGAGCCGACGCGCCGGTGGACGGTGCGCACCGACCGCGGCGACGAGATGCGGGCCCGTTTCGTCGTGCTGGCCAACGGCATCCTCACCACCCCGCAACTGGCGCGCATCGACGGTATGGAGTCCTACGCCGGTGAGTCGTTCCACACGTCGCGCTGGCGCTACGACATCGACCTCACCGGCAAGCGGGTGGGCATCATCGGCACCGGGGCAACGGCGGTGCAGGTCATCCCCGAGATCGCCAAGGTGGCGGGCGAGCTGTTCGTGTTCCAGCGCACACCCTCCACCATCGACGTGCGCGACCAGCGGGCAACCACCGCCGACGAGATCGAGGCGTGGTCGCGCGAGCCGGGATGGGCTCGGGCGCGGCGGCAGCGCTTCGCCCGCATCGCCGCCGGCCGCACCGCCATGCAGGCCAACGACGACTACCTGTCGGGCAAGGTCGACACCTACAAGGAGGTGAAGCAGCACGAGCGCAAGCTCACCGTCGACGAGATGGTCGAGGCCCAACTGCGCACCAACTTCCGCATCATGGAGCAGATCCGCGCCCGGGTCGACGCCATCGTGCACGACCCCGTCACCGCCGCCGCGCTGAAGCCCTACTACCCATACGGTTGCAAGCGCCCGACGTTCCACGACCAGTACCTGCCCACGTTCAACCTGCCGCACGTGCACCTGGTCGACACCGCCCCGGTGGGGGTGCAGCGCATCGACGAGCACGGCGTGGTGCACGACGGCATGTCGTACCCGCTCGACGTGCTCGTCTACGCCACGGGGTTCCGCTGGATGGCTGCGGCGACGTTCGACATGGTGGTGGGCGCCGATGGCCGCAGCCTGCGCCAGAAGTGGACCGAGGGCGGTACCCGCACGTTCCTCGGCGTGCACAGCAACGGCTTCCCGAACCTGTTCGTCATCACCGGCCCGCAGGGCGGCGGGGGCAGCTTCAACTTCACCGACTCGATCGAGTGGCACGCCGAGTACGTCACCTGGATGCTCGAGCAACTGCGCGCCGGCGGCCACGACCGGGTCGACGTCACCTCCGAGGCCGAGCACGCCTACGCCCAGCACTGCCGCGAGGCCGACCTCGCCACGGCGCCGCTGCGCAACTGCCTCACGTACTACAACGGCTACGGCGACGCCGAGCCCGGCAGCCTGGCCTACTACGGCGGCGGCATGTGGAACCGCTGGCGCACCCGAGCCCAGGAATCGCTCGAGCCCTACCTGTTCGGCCCGTAGCATGACCGCCGTGACGTCCGTCAGCCCCGCCGACCGTCGAGCCATGGCCCGCCAAGCAGCGGCGCTGGCGACGTTCGACACGGGCGAGATCGGCGACGACGCCACACGGCAGTCGATGATCGACCGGGCCGACACCGATCGCGAACGGCACGGGCTCGACCCGCTGAAGACCGAGCCCGAGCTCCATCGAAAGGCCGTCGAGCGTGGCCTTGTCCGCCGATGATCTGAGACAGATCCTCTCCGACCACGGCATCTCGACGGTGGTGATCGGTGCGCACGCGGCCAACCGCTATCGACTCGAAGTGCGGAGCACGATCGACCTCGATCTCCTTGCCACCACCCTCGACGGTGCTGCCGAGGCGCTCCGGGCCGCAGGTTGTGATGTCAGAAGTGTCTCCGACGACGGTCTGGAGTACCTCGTGTGCGCCCGTCTCGGCTCGGCCCGAGTCGATGTGCTGCTGGCCGAGACCGACTACCAACGACTCGCCATCGACCGCGCCGTCGATGGCGTCCTGACCGTCGAAGACGTGATCGTTCACAAACTGATCGCTGGCCGCCCGCGCGACCTCGACGACATCGCATCGATCCTCGCCGCGGGCGTCAGCATCGACGAGACGTACGTCGTCGAGCACAGCACCAGTTGGGGTGTCGACGATCGCTGGCGCTTGCTGCGCGATCGCGGTCGATGAGCCATCGGTGGAGGAGTGGCCACCTCGGCGGTTCGTCCGGTCCACCTCAGAACGATCGTTTGGCGGCGCGCCACCAGCTCGCCGCCACAGTTGGTGAACGCCACCCCCGACTTCATCCAGCACACCGGCGTCATCGATGCCGCCTCCGACGTGCTGGTGGAGGTGTTCGGCGATGCCGGCCGCCACACCCGACTGGCGGTCGGCGTGTCGTCGCTGCCGGCCAACATGGTGCTCGGTGGCCGTCCGACGAGCACGGCCGGGCCCGACCGGCCTGGCACGCGACCCATCAAGATCGACGACGGCCGATCGCGCCTGCAGGACGGCGGCTATGGTCCGCTGCGTGCTCGAGTCGAAGTCCGAGCGGGCGTACCAGGTGATCCGACTGCGCTTGCTCGATGGTACGTATGGGCCCGGCGATCGCATCGTCCTCCCGGAGGTGGGCGCCGAGTTGGCGATGAGTGTCGTCCCCGTCCGCGAAGCGGTTCGTCGCCTCGAGGCCGAGGGCTTGCTCGAGTTCACCCGGTGGGCCGGAGCCCGTGTACCGAACTTCGACGAGCGACAGCTGGCGGAGGCGATCGAGGCAGCCGCTCTGCTCGAGGGAGAGATCGCGCGGCTGGCTGCGCCGTATCTCCGCCGCGAGGACCTCACCGCGATGCGTCGGGAGAACCGTCTGCTGCGTTCGGCGGAGACCTCCGGCGACCTCGAGGACGCACGAGCACGGGACCGGGCGTTCCACGCCGTCGTGCACGCCCGCTGTCCGAACCGTCTGCTGGTACTGCTCGTCGAGACCGCCTACGTGCGGATGGACACGCTCCGCAACGTGTTCGAGCATCAGCCCCAGCGAGTCGGCAACGCGACCGCCGAGCACCAGCGCCTGATCGAGTTCCTCGCCGCCCGACCCGACGCCGACGAGGTCGGTCGGGCGTTCCGCCAGCACGGGCTCGACGCCGCCGCTGAGATCGCCCGATGGGATCCGACCGGTCGACACCCTCGTCCAGAACGTATACGATCCAACCCGCCGTGATCGACCGGGGAGGTCTGGGGTGGTCAAGATCGTGTGGTTCCTCAAGCGGGCCGAACATCTCACCCAGCAGGAGTTCGAGGACTGGTGGCTCGAGCGCCACGTGCCCGTCGCCCGCGTGGCCCCCGGGCTCCGTCGCTACGTCGTGAACCTGCCCGGACGGGACGACCTGGCGGGCAAACCGGCCGGCGACTGCGAGTGGGACGGCGTCGCAGAGCAGTGGTTCGACGACGACGACGCGTTGAACGCGGCGTACTCGCGCCCCGTCGCCTCGGACGTCCGAGCCGACACCCTCGCGCACGTGTCGCGGCTCGAACGATTGATCGTCCGTGAACTCGAGATCGATCTGCCGGCTGATGCCTGAGGTGCCGGTCGACGCGGCGGACGCGGCCGATCTGGTGGTCGTCGGCACTGGCGCAGCGGGGTTCTCCGCCGCGATCACCGCTGCGCGAGCCGGGCTCGACGTGCTGATGCTCGAGAAGCGGCCCGAACTCGGCGGCACGACGGCTCGCTCGGGAACCTGGATCTGGGTCCCCAACCACCGCCTCATGCGCGAGGCGGGCATCGACGACCCCCGTGATGCTGCGCTGCGGTACATGGCCAGGCTCAACCGCCCCGACCGCTACGAACCGGACCACTCCACCCTCGGTCTCCCGCCGGAGGAGCACGCGATGCTGGCAGCGTTCTACGACCACGCGGCCGAGGCGCTCGACGAGCTCGTCGACGCCGGTGCGATCGACCCGGTGATGCTCGACCGCGCGCCGGACTACTTCGCCGAGCTGCCGGAGAACGCTGCGCCGTACGGGCGCGTGATCGTGTCGCGAGGCCGGGAGCGGCCCGATCAGCTCACCGGCCGGGAGCTCGTCGACGATCTCGCCGCCACCGCTCGCCGGCTCGGTGTCCGCATCGAGACGGGATGCGCGGTGCGCGACGTCGTGCGTGATGGGGATGGCACGGTGCGCGGCGTGGTGACGGCAGGTGGGCGTCGGATCGCCGCTCGCCGCGGTGTCGTCTTCGCGACCGGCGGCTTCACCCACGCCGAGGATCTGCTGCGCGACTTCGTCACGGTGCCCGTGCGCCACGGGGGAGCGGCCCCCGGTTCCGAGGGTGACTTCGTCCGCATCGGGCAACGGCTCGGTGCTCGCCTGCACAACATGAGCGCCGCGTGGCTGGCGCCGGTGCCCATCGAGCCGCTCGTCGCCGACCCGACGGCGTTCACGACCAACATCTTCGCCCTGCGTGGCGACTCGATGATCCTCGTCGACCGCACCGGCCGCCGGGTCACCAACGAAAAGCTCGCCTACAACGAGCTCGCGTCGGTCTTCCTGCGATGGGACCCGGCGACGGCCGAGTACCCGAACCTCCGTCTGTTCATGGTGTTCGACGACGCGACCGCCCGGTTGTTCGCCGACGGCAAGAGCGGCAACCCGCTGCCCCTGCCCGGAGTGCCCGCCCCGCACGTCGTGACGGGCGAGACCATCGACGAGCTCGCCGAGCGTCTCGCCGAACGCCTCGAGACGGCGGTGCCCGAGGTCGCCGGAGGGATCCGTCTCGACCCGGCGTTCGGCCCCACCCTGGCCGCCACCATCGACGCCTACGGCGACGACGCGGACGTGGGCGTCGACAGAGCCTTCGGTCGCGGAGCCTCGCCGATCGAGCTGTTCCGCAACGGCCCGCCCCGCCCCGGCAACGACCGGAACCCGGCGATGTTCCGGTTCTCTCCCGTCGGGCCGTACCACGCGATCGTGCTGGCACCGGCGACGCTCGACACCAAGGGCGGTCCAGCGATCGACATCCACGGTCGCGTGCTGTCGGCCGACGGATCCGTCATCCCCGGGCTCTATGCGGCCGGCAACTGCGCCGGGTTCCCCTCCGCCCAGGCGTACTGGGCGGGAGGCGCGACCGTGGGGCTCGCGATCACGTTCGGGCACCTCGCGGCACGGCACGCAGCCGCCTCCTGACCGCGCCCGCGCCCGCCGGATCGCCCGGGCCACCGTGGTGACCCGATCGCCGTCCGGCCTGCACCCGCGACGACGCAGCGATCGTGTCGGACGCCTTTCTCCTTGACAGTGCCAAGTCGCCGTACCATCATCGGCGAAACTTGACACTGACAAGGAGAGCTTCTTGCCTGCGACCACCACACCCCGACCCAACCGCCGCAGGACGCGAAACCTCGTCCGCTTCGCGCACCTCGCGGCGGGCGGCGTGCTGGGCACCTTCGTCTACGCCCCCGACTCGATCACCGACCCGATGCAGCTCGCGATGCAGATCGCCGGCATTCCGCTGCTGGCCCTGACGGGGCTCTACATGTGGAAGCCGGCCCTGTTCCGCAGACAGAGTCCGGTACCGTCCCGCTGAGGGGGCGTTCGGCGGGTCGTGTGCCGGCGCCGACGGTTCGGTGGTCCTCGCGCAGCCGAACCAGGTGAGGAAGTACGACGGCGCAGGCGTGCTCGACACCTCGTTCGGTACTGCCGGCGTGGTGGCCCGTCTGCTGGCCGATCACGGCTGCCAGCCGCCCGGCGCTACCCGTCCGATCCGCACGTTCGACGATCTTCGTGCGCACCTCGATGGGTTGCCCGAGGAGTGCTGCATGGTCGACGGCACCCAGGTCGCCCGGTCGATGCTCGTCGACTTCGACGCTCAACGTGCCGCGTGGTCCGGCACATCGAGAGATCCTCTGGCGGATCATCCGCGGGTGGGATGGGCGCTGCTGGCGGTGACGCGCTCGTGGGCCGAGGGTCCGACTTCGTCGTCGGTGACGCAGGCCGAGATCTCCCTCGGGCGCTCCTTGCTGGCCGCAGGACCGGCTCCTCGTCGATGGCGGCGGGGCGTCGTGGTCGATCCTCGGTCACCGAGGTCGCCGTGCACGGCGTTGCCGGCTGCGACACTCCCATGCCGAGATCGGTGGTCGGTCGGTCGGCGTCGACGCCGGATCGCAACCGCTGTGAGGCGGACCCGCGCTGTCGACGGCATCGGAAGTAGTTTCGGCGGCATGCCGAGGCCCCATGACCTGCCCGAACGGAACCCCTTCCTGTCGTCCGACATCTACGGCGTGACTCATGTGAACCCGGGTCAGCAGAACAGCATCCCGTACGAGATTCCGCTGGGGACTCGGACGATCGACCTCGGCGCGTTGAACCCGGTCTGGGGCGGCCCGGTCAACAATGCCACCTACGCCTCGGTCATGCACGGGTACTTCTGGTCGGTTGCGACGGATCGTGTCGCCCTGATCGACGCCCGAGACAAGAGATGGGACGTGGTCGCGGACATCGATCTGCCGGGGGCGAGTCGACGTTCGCAGGAGGCGCTTCGGCAGATCGTCGAGTTCGAGTACGCCGACATCGCGTCGGCCGAGGCCCATCTGAAGGCGATTCTCGGTGATGCGCCCGGAAGCCTGCTGCCCACGGGGGTCTATGCGCTGGTGAGCAACGAGGACGTCGTCTATTCCAATGCCGGCACGACGGTCTCCGCCATCGGCCTCGTCGATCGCGCCGATCCGTCCAGGGGGCTGGAGGTCAAGGGGCAGTTCGACACGTCCACCATCATTCCGCCGACCAGCGTGATGGGCGAGGAACCGCGTGTCGGACTGGTGGGCATGAACATGACCTATGACGGCCATGTGGTGGTCGGGGCGCTGAACGGTGTTGCGGTGATCGACGCTGCACTGACCAGCGGCCAGTTCGTCAGCTTCGACGACGACGACCAGATGGCCACCAACTCGCTGGCGGTCGACGCAGCCGGCGGCATCTATGTCGCGACCGGCTCGAAGACACCGCGCATGCCCGGCGTGATGCGCAAGCTCGTGTGGACGGGCGAACGTCTGTCGGACGATCCCGTCGACGGCGCCTGGGCGGCCCAGTACGACGGCGGCGACTGGCCTCCCGCGATCAAGGCCGGAACCGGCACCGGGTCGACGCCGACGCTGATGGGCTTCGGCGAGGGTGAGGACGAACTCGTCCTGATCACCGACGGGACGAACCGGATGAAGCTCGTTGCGTTCTGGCGCAACGAGATCCCCGCCGGAGCTCGGGTGGTCGAGGGCGCCCTGTCGCCTCGGATCGCCGATCAGAAGCCGGTACGCGCCGGGATCTCCGAGGAACGCGCCTGGCTGCAATCGGAACAGACGATCATCGTCCTGGGCACGGGTGCGTTCGTGGTGAACAACCTGATCGAGGAGGGCCACCCCGACCGCATCATCGATGTCTTGACGGTCGGTCCGGTCCACGCGCCCCCGCACGGCGTCGAGAAGCTCGTCTGGAACCAGAGAGAACAGCGCTTCTACTCCGGATGGGCGCGCGGCGACGTGGTGTCGATCAGCATGGTGCCCTTGGCGAGCTCCGGGGCGGGGGCCGTGTTCGTCAACGGCTACAGCGCCGAGGACGGATGGGAGGTCACCGGGCTGGACTGGGAGACCGGGAAGACCGTCTCGCGCACCATCTTCGGACACGACAACAAGGGCAACGGCACCTACGCGATCCTGCAGTTCCTCGAGGACGGCGACATGCTGTTCAACTCGGTCATCGGGCCGTATCGCATTCCGCTCGATGAGGCGTCGCATCGTCGGTGACGTTCACCTGCTCGACGCGCTCGCAAGGGGAGCGCGCTCGCGTCTCGTCCACACCGCTGCCAGACGCCGTGACAGGGGCATCGATCGAGCGTTCCCCGGCGCCCACGTCGCTCGGGTGCGGGTTGATGGGGTGGACGACAACGGTCGATGTTGGAGCGCGGCGACACGACGACGGAACCGATCGAGGACGTGCTCACGGGGATCGACGCGGTCGTCGCCCGGGGCGGCGCCGATCGGGTCGGGGTGCTCGGCCACGGCGCCGGGGCGGTGCTCGCGCTGCAGCTGCACGCCCGTCACCGTGACCGGTTCCGCATCCGCCTCCCCGACAACCAGCGCGACCTGCTCGCCGTCGTCACCGTGTTCGCGGACCGTCACCTCGTGGACCGATGACCCAGCAGGCCGTTGCTGCGATCGGTTCAGGGGGTTGACGCGCCGTGGCGGATCTGGGCATGGTGATCGACTGCCCGTTCGGGCCTCGATCGAGGAGGTGATCTGCGTGCAAGGGACATGAACGGGTCGGCGAACCGCTGGCCCGCACCCGGGCCGTCGTCGACCCTCTTCGGAGGGTTCCGTGCGCAATCACCACCAGAAGCAGCGCGACATGGCGCGAAGCGTCCTCCCGAGCACGCTCGGCTCGGCCGCCGAGCGTCGTCGTCGCATCCATCGCCGCGAGCGCGCCGGCGTGCGCGCCGCACTCCGCGAGGCGCGTCACACCGGTGACGGGTTCGACGACCACCTCGACGGCCACCTCGACGACCACCTCGACGACCACCTCGACGACCACCTCGACGAACGCCTCGAGGTCGGCGTGGACCTCGTCACCCGCCGTCGCATCGCGGAGCTCGTCGCCGATCGCCGCAGCTGCGACAAGGTCGGGCCGCTGCTGCGCTGGGCGGAGCGCACCGTCGAGTGCGACCCGGTGCTGGCGCAGGCGGACCTCGACCAGTGTCTCGCCCACTTCCGCCGCACCCTGCCCGTCGACCTCATCGGCCGCCACGCCCTGTTCCACATCGAGTGGGTGCTGCGTGGACCGTGGTGGTCGGCCGTCCCGGTCGGCGACCGGCGGACCCGGACCGAGGAGCGGGACCGTCGCCTGCGTGCCGCCCTGGAGGTCATCGTGGCCGCCGGTGCGGTGGGGCAGCTCAACCGGATCCTGAAGGTCTCGTTCCCGGCGGTCCGCCGGCGCGAGCGCGGCGTCCCGACGCCCGACCGGAACGAGCAGGCCCGGTTCCACGGCGTGCACGACGTCGAGCGGTTCGCGACGTTCGCCGCCCGCTCCTTCGAGGCCTCGAGCGCCGTGCTCCGCCTGGCCGCCTCTCTCGACGGCTGACCGGGTACGGCTGACCGGGGCTGGCTGCCCGGACCCGGCCACGCAGCACGCCGTGGTGGCCGGTCAAGTGGCTCTCGGCGCGACGATGCCGCAGTCGTAGGCGAGGATCACGGCCTGCACGCGGTCGCGGCAGCCGGTCGTCACGAGCAGGCTCGACACGTGGGTCGTCACCGTCGCCTCGCACAGGTCGAGCGCGTCGGCGATCTCGGCGTTCGACCGCCCGTGCCGTCAGCACCTCCGTCTTCGGGGTGGTGGCGCGGTCGTCCTTCTGGTGTGCGGTGAGTGCCACGGCTCAGCCCTCGACCGTGATGGAGCGCGTCGGGACCGGGCGATGCGTGAGCGTGATGTCGTCTCCGATGGTGGACATGGCCTCGTCCTGCACCCCTCCCCGGGGGTGAGCGTCAAGCGCAGGGGTGCTCCGACGGGCACGACATCCATCACCGCGCGTTCCGATCGGACCTGGAGCGCGTCGACGTCGTCGGATCGCCGAGGTCCGTGTGTCAAGGTGGCAGGGTCGTCGTTCGTTGATGCGTCATGGATGTCATCGACGAGCCGAGCCTTCGGAAGGCAGGCGTGCCGTTCCCAGCGGAATCCCAGTTCGAGCAGTTCTACCGATCGACACGTGACGGGTGTCTGCGTGCCGTCGTGGTCGCCACCGGCGGTGGCGGTGACGCGGAGGAGCTCGTGGCCGAGGCCTACGCACGGGCCTGGGCACGCTGGGCCGAGTTGAACACACACCCGAGCCCGGCGGCGTGGATCGTGCGGACCGCGGTGAACCTGCAGCGCGACCGACACCGTCGCGACCAGCGTGGTCTCCGGCTGCTGCCGCGGATCGCCGAGTCCGGGGCGGCGCCCGCAGTGCAGCTCGCGGTCGATCCGGCGGTCCTCGACGCGCTCCGCCGGCTCCCCCAGCGGCAGCGGGAGGTGGTGGCGTACCGAGTCCTGCTCGGACTGCCCACGAACCGTTGCGCCGAGATCCTCGGCATCGGTGAGGGCTCCGTCGCCACTCACCTCCACCGAGCGCTCGCCGCGCTCCGGCGCTCCGGGGTGATGACACCGTGACCCCGAACCGCCCCGTCCCCGACGAGCCGTCGACCCCCGACCCCCGATCCACCTCGAACCCAGGAGCCCCCACGATGCGCAACCTCCGCCTGCCCGAACCCGACTTCACCGACCTCGCCGACGACGACCGCGTGACCGCGTTCCGTCTCCGTGAGGCGTTCTCGCCGATCACGATGGCGGAGCGGCCCCTGCTGCTCCGCGGCATCGACGATCCGTCAGATGCCCTGACCGATGCCACGTCCGGTGACCGCCGGCCCCACCGATCGGTGGCCCCGCGGCCGGGGCGGTCGCGCCGGCCGGTGTTGGCCGGTCTGGTCGGCGTCGCCGCTGCAGCGATCGCCGTCGTGGTGATCGACGCAGGACCGGGTGCCTCGAGCGGCGTGGCGTGGGCGGCCACGCCCGAACCCGTCTCGGCGGTCGATGTCGCGACCGCCACCGAGCTGTGCTCCGGCGCTCTCACCGACGCGGCGACGGCAACTGCGGAGGCGACGGCTGCAGGCCGTGACACGCCGCTCGCCACGCCGGCGTTGCCCACGGCGCTGCCCCCGCTCGTCACGCTCGACCTGCGCGGCGACGGCGGCTACGCCCACTTCGCCGACGCCACCGCCCGCGCCGACTGCCTGCTCGTACAGCGCGACGGGGTGTGGGAGCGCGGCCCGGTCGTGCTCGACGAGGTGCGACCGCCGCTCGACGGGGCTCCGATCGCGGTGGGCGCGAGCGGCAGCACCACCTGGCCCGACGCGACCACGGTGTCGTTCCTGACGGGCACGGTGTCCGACTCGATCGCGGCCCAGGTCGCCACCGTGGAGCTGGCCTGGCCGGACGGCACGGTGGCCACCGCAAGCCTCGCCGGTGGGTCGTTCGCGATCTGGTGGCCGGGTGAGCTGGCCGGCGACGTCACCATCCGCGCCCTCGGCGCCGACGGCACGATGATCGCCGAGCTGGTGCAGGACCCCGCCGTCGCCCGGTGACCAACGGGCGCCGATCGAGGGTTCGGGCGAGCGACCGGTCGACCCGCCCCTCGGCGTCGACGCCCGAGCCCCGCCAGCCCTGACCGAGCCGGTGTCGCACCGGCCGCGCCGGCCTCACCTCGTCGGACCCTCCCACGACGGGGTCGAGGCCGGCGCACGTCGGGTGGGTCTCAGCCCGCTCGGATGCCCGCGGTGAGCGACTCGAGCAGTGGCTCGCGTCGGAGCCCCGCGGACGCTGCAGAGCCTGCTGGCGGCGATGGAGGCGCAGTTCGACGCCGTGATGGCGAAGGTCGGGCGCGTCGGCTGAACGGACGGTTGCGTCAGTCGGCGAAGTCGTCGCTCGACCGGGGCTGGTCGTTCGACGACTCGGCGACGAGGGTGGCGCCCTCACCCGCTTGGCGATCGTGGTCGCCGCGCCGGCGACGCGGGAGCTCCCAGCGGGAACGGCGCGATTCGGGGCTGTGCTCGAAGTGCGAGGTCTGATCCATCGCGTACATGGTGGTGGTCCTTCCGGTGGCGGAGGGCCACGACCCGGGTGGACACGCTGCCCGAACGGTGCTCGACGGCCGGGCGTGACGCGCCCGGGCCGGAGCCCGGGTCAGGTGGGTGCGGCGATGCGTACGATGCGCGACGCAGCAGCTGCGAGGGCTGCCGGAATCACGAGGGTCGTCGCTGCGGAATGCATCGGGGGCGACTGTACCGGATCCGGCCCGTCGCGCAGGGATCGGTTTCCCACGTTTCCGGTCGCGCATCGTCGCGGTTCCCGGGAGGATGCGCGACCAGAACGAGGCCGGTCGTCGGGCTCAGGGTTGGAGTTCGTAGGACGGGTTGGTGAACTCCAACCGGTCGCCGACCAGGCGGCCCACGCCCTCGACCGCGAGGCGGCGGCCGAGCGTGATCCCGCCGATCGCACGCCGGCCCGTCCACACGGCGGTCACCGCGCCGGTGCCGTCCGAGATCGTCACGGCCAGCGACGGGATGCCGTCCGTGGGTCTGGCACGCATGTGCGTCACCTGCCCCAGCACCACCACGCGCCGGCGGGGGAGCACCTCCGCGATCGCGACGGGTTCTCCGCCGCACAGCAGCGCGGGGCGGGTGTCGGCGACCTCGGTGCCGCGGCGGCGCATCCACCCCACGTCAGCCCACCAGCACCCGTCGCACGTCCGGCTCCGCGTCACCCGTCACGAGGACGAGCACCTCGTCGCCGGCGAGTAGCACCGTGTCGCCGCGCGGCACCACCACCTGGGCGCTGCGCAGCACCGCCACCACCGTCGACTCCCGGGGCAGGCCCAGCGCGGCGATCTCGTTGCCGATCGCCGGTGAGGTGTCGGCGAGCGTGACCTCGGCCAGGCGGGCCCGACCCTGGTCGAAGCTGAGCAGCCGCACGAACGAGCCGACGTTGACGGCCTCCTCGACCAACCCGGTGAGCAGGTGCGGTGTGGAGACCGACACGTCGACACCCCACGTCTCGTTGAACATCCACTCGTTGTTCGGGTTGTTGACGCGGGCCACCACGCGCGGCACGGCGTACTCCTGCTTCGCCAGCAGCGACACGACCAGGTTGTCCTCGTCGTCACCCGTGACGGCGGCCACCACGTCCACCTCGGCCGCACCCACGCGGGCCAGCGTGGCGGGTTCACACCCGTCACCCTCCTCCCAGTGCACGCCCTCGTGGAGCCACCGGTGGCGCGACACCACCTGCGGATCCTGGTCGAGGATCGTGACGTCGTGCCCGCTCGTCGCGAGCTGCACGGCCATGTAGCGACCGACGCTGCCGGCACCGACGATGCGCACCCTCATCGCACGCACTCCTTCGTCGAACGGCCCTCGTTCATCGCACGGCCTCCTGCATCGAGCGGTCGAACGCCTCCACCGCGGTCGGTGTGCCGATGACGTGCACCACGTCGTCCTCCTGCACGAGATGGGCCGGCGTCGCGAGGTGGCCCACGCCCTGACGGGTGAGCAGGCACACGCGCACCCCGGTCGCCTCCAGTTCGGCCACCGATCGACCGGCGCCGAGGGGCGCGACCCGGCGTTCCACGAGCGAGTACGCGGAGGTGGGGTCGGTCCACTCCACGTGCGCGTCCGCCGGCATCACTGCGCGCAACACCTGGGCGCTCGTCCACGCCACCGACGCCTCCCGTCGCACCGCGTGCGTCCGAACTGCGTCGATCCCCGAATTACGCCGTGCCGGACGGGTGGGTGCGGCTTGAATGGCGACATGGGTGACATGGGTGACATGGGCGGCGTGGGCGGCGCGGTGACGATCGAGGCGGCGTACGTGGTGGTGGGCGGTGGCTCGAGTGGCGCCGTGGTGGCCGGGCGGCTCGCCGAGCGGGGTGCCGACGTGGTGCTGCTCGAGGCCGGCCCCGACTACGGGTCCGTCGGCGACCCGCGGTGGGCGCCCGAACTGGTCGACGCCCGCCAGCTCGCGACCACGCACGACTGGGGCTACACCGCCGGTCGGTGGACCTTCGAGCGTGCCCGGGTGATCGGTGGCTGCTCGTCGCACAACGGCGCGATCGCCGCCGTCGGCCACCGCCGCGACTACGACGCCTGGGGGCTGCCCGGCTGGACCGGTGACGACGTGGAGCCGCTGTACCGCACCGTCGTCGAGCGGATGCGGGTGCGCGCCTACGACCGCAGCGACGCGGTGCCGTTCCACGAGCACTGCCTGGTGGTCGCCGAGGCGATGGGTCTCCACGTCGCGTCCGACCTGTGCGACCTCGACGCGAACGCGTCGTTCGGCTTGGAGACGGTGAACGTGGTCGACGGTGTGCGCTGGAACACCGCCTTCGCCTACCTCGACCCGGTCCGCGACCGGCCGAACCTGCGCATCGTCGACCACGTGCTCGTCGACCGGATCGCCGAGGAAGCCGGAGGCGTCACCATCCACACCGTGCGCGACGGTGAGCCGCTGGTCGTCCGCGCCGGCACGCTCGTGCTGTCGGCGGGCGTGTACGGAACGCCCGCGATCCTGCAGCGGTCGGGCATCGGCGATCCCGACCGCCTTCGTGCCGTCGGTGTCACGCCCGTGCTCGACCTGCCGGGTGTGGGAGCGAACCTGCACGACCACTCGATGGTGATCGCCGACCGTGCCATCGGCCCAGAGCTGCAGCGGCACCTCGACGTCGCCGCGGCGACGGGGTTCCTGCCGGAGGAGCAGACCCTCGGCAAGTTCGTGTCGTCGCTGTCGCTCGACGGCCTCTACGACATCCACGCCTTTCCGGTGTGCGCCAGCAACCAGACGAGCATGCTGCACGGCCGCGTGGGCATCGAGGTGGCGTGCATGACGCCGCGCAGTCGCGGCCGGCTCGACATCACCTCACCCGACCCGCAGGCCGCGCCGTCGATCGACCACGGCTACTGCACCGACCCCGAGGGTCACGACCTCGCCGTGCTGCGCGAGGGCCTGGCGTTCGCGTCGGAGATGCTCGACCATCCGGTGCTGGCGTCGCTGCTCGGCGACGTCGTCACCGACGTGAGCACCGACCGGGCGGTGCTCGACGCCGTCGCGCACTACTACCACCCGGTCGGCACCTGCGCGATGGGCACCCACGACGCGGCCGTGTGCGACGGGCGCGGCCGCGTGCGCGGCCTCCAGCACGTGGTGGTGGCCGACGCCTCGCTGTTCCACCAGATCCCCCGCGCCAACACCAACCTCCCGGCGGTGATGGTGGGGGAGCGGATCGCCTCCTGGCTCTGACCGCAGCGCTGCGCCGTTCGAACGGCGGTGTCGTTCGTGCGTTCGTGCGGCGACCTCGGTCACACCACCCGGGTGAGGGACGAAGGTCCCTGGCGAGATACCCCTCTGGGTACCCACCATGGCGTCGTGCCCGACGAACCCACCCCCGAGCCCCCCGCTCCGTCGCGGCGCGCACGACGAGGCCGCCGCGCGCTGCCGCTCGTCGCGATCGCCGCCGTGTCGATCGCCCTCCTCGGCTGCCGGCCGCCGGGTGAGGCCCCGACCGCCGGAGGCGTTCCGGCCGCGCAGCGGGCATCGTCCGGCGTCCCCGGCGAGGACGTGTACGTGCGGTCGTGCGCCCGGTGCCACGGAGCGGACCTGCAGGGGAAATCGGGCACGCCGCCAATCGACCAGTCACGCCTGGCCGGTCTCGGCGATCAGCGGCTGCGGCTCACGATCGCCTCGGGCAAGGGGAAGATGCCGGCGTTCGCCAGGCTCTCGCCGGCTCAGGTCGACTCGCTCGTCTCCTACCTGAAGGCGGTCGCATGACAGCGAGGCTCGCTCTGTTCGAGGGGTTGCCCACGCACCCGTTCGTCGTCCACCTGCCGGTGGTGCTCGTCCCCCTCGCCACGCTCGGCGTGCTCGCGATGGCGGTGCGGCCGCGCTGGCTGCGGACGTTCGGTCCGGCGGTCACCGGACTCGCGTTCGTCGGCTTCGTCGCGTCCGTGGTCGCGTCACGCACCGGCGAGACGCTCGAGGAGCAGTACGAGTCGGCGGGGGAGACCCTGTCGTCCACGCTCCGCGACCACGCCGAGGCGGGCGAGCGCGTGCCGGTGTTCGCCGGGCTCTTCCTGCTGCTGCTCGTGGTGTGGGGCCTGTTCACCTGGTGGCGCGCCCGTGCCGGCGAGGAGGCCGCGACCGCCCGGGTGAAGCGACCCCGGCAGATCGCCGCGGCGCTCGCCGTGGTGAGCGTGCTGAGCGCCGGTGTGGCGTCGGTGTCGGTGTACCAGGCCGGCCACTCCGGCGCGACCAGCGTGTGGGAGCAGCCGTAGCCGAGCAGTGGTCGCGGCGCCGTCGGAGCGTCGCGGAGCGTTGCGGCTAGAGGCCGAGCGACTTGGCGATGATCGTCTTCATCACCTCGCTGGTGCCGCCGTAGATCGACGTCACCCGTGCGTCCGCGTAGGCCCGTGCGATCGGGTACTCGCTCATGTAGCCGTAGCCGCCGAACAGCTGCAGGCACCGGTCGACGGCTCGCTTCTGCAGCTCGGTGCACCAGTACTTCGCCTCGGCTGCGTCGGACGCCGACAGCTCGCCGGCGTTGAGCCGTAGCACGCAGCGGTCGACGTAGGCCTGGGCGATGTCGACCTCGGTCTTCACCTCGGCGAGCACGAACTTGGTGTTCTGGAACGACCCGATCGACTGGCCGAACGCCCGGCGCTCCTTCACGTAGTCGACCGTCCACCGCAGCGCGGCGGCCGCGGTCGCGACGCCGGTGACGGCGATCGACAGTCGCTCCTGCGCGAGGTTCGCCGTGAGGTACCGGAATGCCTGCCCCTCCTCGCCGAGCAGGTTCGCGACCGGCACCCGCACGTCGTTGAAGAACAGCTCGGCCGTGTCCTGGCTGTGCATGCCGATCTTCTCGAGGTTGCGGCCGCGCTCGAAGCCCTCCATCCCGCGCTCCACGACGAGCAGGCTCATGCCGGTGTGGCGCTGGGTGGGGTCGGTCTTCGCGGCGACGATCACGAGGTCGCTGTTGATGCCGTTGGTGATGAAGGTCTTCGAGCCGTTCAGCACGTACACGTCGCCGTCGCGCACGGCCGTGGTGGCGATCGACGCGAGATCCGACCCGGTGCCCGGCTCGGTCATCGCGATCGCCGTGATGATCTCGCCCGACGCGATGCCGGGCAGCCAGCGCTGCGCCTGCTCGTCGGTGCAGTACTCCACGAAGTAGGGCGTGGTGATGTCGTTGTGGAGCGTGATGCCCAACCCGGCGCCGCCGATGCCCGCGGCGGCGAGTTCCTCGGCGATCACCTGGTTGAAGCGGAAGTCGCTCGTGCCGCCGCCGCCGTACTGCTCGGGCACCGCCATGCCGACGAAGCCGTACTTGCCGGCCTCGGCGAACAGCGACCGGGGCGCGATGCCCGCCTGCTCCCACTCGAGGTAGTGCGGGGTCATCTCCTTCGCGACGAAGGCCGCGAACGAAGCGCGGAACTCCTGGTGCTCGGCGTCGTAGTGCTCCTGCATGTCCCCATCGTGGCCGACGGCGGGCCGGTGGCACCACCCGGCGCCCGTGCTGGCGGCCGCCCGGTGACCGTGCCGGTGGCCGTCGCTAGGGTCGGGCCGATGCACGGACGAACGGTGGTGGCGGTCGACATCGGCGGGACGAAGCTCGCCGCGGCACTCGTCGACGACCACGGCCGGGTGCACGGTCGCGTGCAGGTGCCGACCCCGGCCGCCGACGGCGAGACGGTGTGGGGAGCGGTCGAGGGACTCGTCCGGGAGGTGCTCGCGACCACCGACGGTTCGTGCGTCGGGGTCGCCGTCGGCACGGCCGGACCGATCGACGCGGTGGCGGGCACCGTGAGCCCCGTGAACATCCACGGGTGGCGCGAGTTCCCGCTCGTCGACCGGCTCCGGGTGCTCGCACCGGGCCTCGACGTGCACCTCGCCGGGGACGCCGTGTGCGTCGCCGTGGCCGAGCACTGGATCGGTGCCGGTCGCGGCGCCGACGACATGGTCGGCATGGTCGTGTCCACGGGGGTCGGCGGCGGACTGGTGCTGGGCGGCCGCTCGTACGTCGGCCCGTCCGGCAACGCCGGCCACATCGGCCACATCAGCGTCGACCTCGAGGGTCCGCGCTGTGCGTGCGGTGGCATCGGCTGCGTCGAGGCGATCGCGAGCGGCCGGTCGATCGCCGCCTGGGCGGTGGAGCACGGCTTCACCGGCGAGGCCACGGCGGCCGCGGTGGCGGTTGCCGCGTCGCAGGGTGATCCCGTCGCGCTCGCGGCGTTCGACCGGGCCGGTCGGGCGATCGGCAGCCTCGTCGCCGGGCTCGCCACCGTGTGCGACATCCGCGTCGCCGTGGTGGGGGGTGGCGTCGCCAACGCGGGCGAGCTGCTGTTCGCCCCGATCCGAACCTGGCTCGACCGCTACACCGGCCTCGCCTACGCCCGCGGGGTCGAGGTGCGCCCCGCCGCGCTCGGTGGCGACGCCGGCCTGGTGGGTGCCGCGGCGATGCTGCTGCACCGCGACCGGTGACCCGAACCGACACGCGATGAGCGATGAGTGGCCCAGCGCCACTCATCGCTCATCGCGGGGTCGTCGGGGGCGGGTCAGACGGTGACGAGCTCCGGCTCAGCGTCGTCCGCCGCGCGGGGCGTGTCCTTCGGACCGCGCACGACCAGCAGCACGATGGCGGCGACGGCCAGCGCCGCGCCCCCCCACATCGCCTGGTGCCAGCCCTCGACGTCGGGCTGGCGTGCGGCCGTCCAGGTACAGCCGGATCGGGTCCGTCTCAGGGCCGGATCGACGCCAGGCCGTCGGCCTCCGTGGCCGACACGCACACGCTCGCGAGCGTGCGCTCCTCGTGGTACGGCCACGGCCTGCCGCGGTGCAGGATCGCCCGCTCGTCCCACACCAGCACGTCGCCGGGACGCCATGCGTGGGAGTACACGCGCTCGGGCCGGGTGCACCGGTCGACGAGTTCGTCGACGAGCGCCTGCGCCTCCGGCCCGTCGACATCGTCCACCGCGCACGTGTGCGACGCGAGGTACAGCGCCTCGTCACCGGTCACCGGGTTGCGCCACGTCGAGCGCCACCGCTGGTCGGGGAACCGGGCGAGGTGCCGTGCCACCAGCTCGTCGGAGATCGCGCGGCGCGAGTGCGCGAGGCGGTGCGTGAACACGGCGCCGCCCACGCGGGCGCGCAGGTGCTCGGGCAGCTCGCGCCAGCCCACCCGGGTGGATGCGAACTCGGTCTCGCCGCCCGACGAGCTGAGGACCCGTGCGGCGAGCACGTTCGTGAGCGCCGGCACGGGCAGGAAGATGCTGTCGGTGTGCCACAGCTGGTTGCCGCTGAGGTCGAGGGTGTGCAGGTCGTCGGCGGCGGCGATCGTGCCGTCGGCGAGGCGGTTGCTGACGTTGTCCATCCGCGGCGCGTCGCCGTACGCGCCCGCCGCTCGGTCCTCGATCGGGCCGAACAGCGAGGCGAACCGCAGGTGGGCGTCGTCGTCGAGCTCCTGGTCGCGGAACAGCAGCAGCGAGTGCTCCTCGAACGCCGCGCGCAACGCCGGGTACCCGGCGGTCGCCGTGACCGTGCGCAGGTCGACGTCGAGCCCCTCGACGCCGAGCACCTCGACGCCGAACATCGGGTGCAGCGGGCTCGTCCGCAGGGTCACGCGCGGCACCGTACCGCGCAGGACCTCCGGCCCGGGTGACCCGGAGAGGCCCTGCGTATGCTCCGGACATGACGGACACCATCGACCGCGACGCACTGCGCGCCAAGTACCGCGAGGAACGCGACAAGCGCATCCGGCCCGACGGCAACGAGCAGTACCTGCAGCCCACCGGACGGTTCGCCCACCTCCTCGACGACCCCTACACGCCGCGCGTGGAACGCGACCCGGTCACCGACGAGGTGGAGGTCGTGATCATCGGCGGCGGCTTCTCCGGGCTCACCACCGGCGCCCGTCTGAAGCAGGCGGGCATCACCGACGTGCGCATCGTGGAGGGCGGCGGCGATGTCGGCGGTGCGTGGTACTGGAACCGCTACCCGGGCGCCATGTGCGACACGGCGGCGATGGTGTACCTGCCGCTGCTCGAGGAGACCGGGCACATGCCGAGCACGAAGTACGTGTTCGCCCCCGAGATCTTCGCCCACGCCCGGCGCATCGCCACCCACTTCGGCCTGTACGAGGGCGCGCTGTTCTCCACGCAGGTCTCGAAGCTGGAGTGGGACGACGCCGACGCCCGCTGGATCGTGCACACCGACCGCGGCGACGCGATCCGCGCCCGCTTCGTGTCGATGGGCACCGGCCCGCTGCACCGGCCCAAGCTGCCCGGCATCCCCGGCATCGAGAGCTTCGAGGGGCCCTGCTTCCACACGAGCCGCTGGGACTACGGCCTCACCGGTGGCGACCCCGAGGGTGCCCCGATGACGAAGCTCGCCGGCAAGCGGGTGGGCATCGTCGGCACGGGCGCCACGGCGGTGCAGTGCATCCCGGCGCTGTCGCGCGACGCGGGCGAGCTGTTCGTGGTCCAGCGCACGCCGTCGTCGATCGACGTCCGCAACAACCACCCGATCGATCCGGAGTGGTTCGCCTCGCTCGGACCGGGGTGGCAGCAGCGGTGGCTCACCAACTTCGCCACGCTGCAGACCGGCGGGTTCGCCGACGAGGACCTCGTGCACGACGGCTGGACCGACATCTCCCAGCGGATCCGCGACCGCGTGGTGAAGATGCTGGGCGAGGGCGCGACCTTCGGGCCGGAGGCGATGCTGAAGGCGTACGAGGAGAGCGACGACGAGAAGATGGAGGAGATCCGCGCCCGGGTCGACGCCGTCGTCCGCGACCCCGGCACCGCCGCGGCGCTCAAGCCGTGGTACCGCCAGCTCTGCAAGCGCCCCTGCTTCCACGACGAGTACCTGCAGGCCTACAACAACCCGAACACCCATCTCGTCGACACCGACGGCAAGGGCGTCGAGCGCATCGACGCGACGGGCGTGTGGGTGAACGGCACGCACGTCGAGCTCGACCTGATCATCTTCGCGAGCGGCTTCGAGGTCGGCACCCCGGCCGCGCGACGGTCGGGGTTCGAGACCTACGGCCGTGACGGCGTGTCGCTGTCGGAGGCGTGGGACGAGGGCATGCAGAGCCTCCACGGCATGCACGTGCACGGCTTCCCCAACCTGTTCGTCGTCGGCCCCAGCCAGGGCTCGAACCTGATCTCCAACATCACCCAGAACCTCACCGAGGCGGGCACCACCATCGCCACGATCCTGTGCCACGCGCACGACGTGGGCGCCACCCGGGTCGAGGTGACCCCCGAGGCGCAGTCGGCGTGGGTGCAGCTGCTGGAGGGCAGCGTGCGGGCGTTCATCGGCAACCCCGAGTGCACCCCCGGCTACTACAACAACGAGGGCGGTCCGATCACGCGCAAGCAGCGGCTCAACGGCAGCGGCTACCCCGAGGGCCCCGTCGCCTTCTGGCAGTACCTCGACCGCTGGCGCACCGACGGCGAGTTCCGAGGTCTCACCTTCACCTGAGCCCTCCCGCCGCGACCCGCCGCGACCCGCCGCGACCCGCCGCGACCCGCCGGTACCGGTCGCCCCGGGCGGGTCGGTCGAGGGCGTGCCGGCGACGATCTACGCTCGCGAGCCGCCCGGTCCACCGAGGCCGGCAGGGAGGAACCTCGGAACATGCAGACCACACTCGACATCCCGTACTCCGACACGCGCAACCGCGTGACGGTGCTCGTGCGGATCATCCTGGTGATCCCGCACCTGGTCGTCGCCTACGTCCTGAACATCGTGGCCCAGCTCGCCACGTTCGCCCACTGGTTCATCCAGCTGATCACCGGGGCGCGCAACGAGGCGATCGCCGACTTCGTCGGCAAGGTGCTGTCGTACCAGGCCCGGGTCGTCACCTACCTCGGGTTGATGTACGACGAGTACCCCGGCTTCTTCGACGACCAGGGCAAGACGCCCGTGCAGATCGGCCTGCCGCCGACCGACGCTCCCGTGAACCGGCTCACCGTCGGCCTGCGCTTCCTGTGGATCATCCCGGCGGCGATCATCGCCGCCCTCATCGGGATCGCGATCCAGGTGCTCACCATCGTCTGCTGGTTCGCGATCGTGATCACCGGGAAGATGCCCCAGGGCATGTACGACTTCCTGATGAAGGGCCACCGGTACTCGCTGCAGGTGAACGCCTACGGCCTGCTGCTCACCGACACCTACCCGAAGTACGCCTGACCCCGTCACGCGATGAGCGATGCGTGGCCCACGGCCACGCATCGCTCATCGCGGTCGGTCAGTGCAGGCGGACGCCCTGGCGGACGAGCTCGGCCTGGACCCGCTCGACGCGGACCTCGTCGAGCTCGCAACCGTCGTGCAGGCTCTGCGCCGCGGCGACGCCGGCACCCTGGCCGAGCACCGCGCAGCAGGCCATGTTGCGCGTGGCGGCGTGGCTCACGCGGTCGCCGCCCGACGAGCGTCCGGCGACCAGCAGGTTGCGCACGCCGTGGGGGAGCACGTTGCGATAGGGGAGCTGGAAGTAGCGGCCCGTGGTCGGCAGGATGAGGATGCCGTAGCCGTCGATGAACTCCGGGAAGATCCCGATCGAGTCGTCGAAGCGCCCCTGGTCGCGCACGTCGCGCTCGGTCATGTCGTAGCGCGACGCCACCTTGCGGGTGTCGCGCACCCCGAGCGTCATGCCGAAGTTGCGCAGCCGCGCCGACTCGCACCCGGGCGTGTACGCACGCAGCGCGTCCAGGGCGTGCATCGCCTGCCGCCGACCCTCGATCTCGCCGCGCGTCAGGTCGTCGGGATCGGTGCCGTCGATGCCGGCCACGTGCACCAGGTTCATGTAGGTGAGCTCGCCCGAGTCGTGCACCGCACCCCACGTGCCGGCGATCGTGGTGAGGTCGGGCGGGATCAGGCCCTCCTCGATCGCACGGCGGAACGGCTTGTGCAGGAAGGGCGAGAACATCTCGTCCTCCTTGCCGCTCGTCTCGATGTCCCACTCGCCGTTGCCCGACCAGTCGGCGTAGGTCTGCGGGTCGGCGGCGATGCCCTCGACGAAGCGTCGCTTGTCGACCCCGGCGAGGTGGAACATCACCGACACCGCCATCATCTGCTCGCGCGGCGTGAGGTGGGTGGGCACACCGGCGCGGTGGGCCACGTCGGCGTCGCCGGTGGCGTCGATCACCCGCCGCGCCCGGATCGCCTCCCGGCCGGCCTTCGACTCGGTGACGATGCCCGCCACGGCGTCACCGTCCACGATCGGGGCGACGAAGGTGCGGTGCAGCATCGTGTGGACGCCGGCCTCCTGCACCAGCACGTCGGCGACCACCTTGAAGCCCTCGGCGTCGATCTCGTACGACGACGACTGGCTCTCGGGTACGGCCGCACCCATCGCGAACGCGCGGTCCTCGAACTCGCGGGCGAGGCCGTTCGCCTCCACGGTGTGCTCGTGGCGGTACCAGGCCATGCCCTCCACCCCGACCGTGGTGATGTTCCCGCCGAGGCAGCCGAAGCGCTCGACGAGCGTGACCTCCACACCGTGGCGGGCCGCGGCCAGCGCGGCGGCGAGACCGGCCGGGCCCGAACCCACCACGAGCACGTCGGTCTCGTGCACGACGTCGACCGTACGGGCGGGTTCGGTGATCGTGCCGATCGTGGGACGGCGCGACGTGCGTGGGGTGATGCGGGTGGTCGGCTCGCTCATCGGGTGGACCTCGGGTCAGCCGGCGGAGGCGGCCGAGATCGAGGGCGTGTCGGCCAGCAGGCGACGCGTGTAGTCCTGCTCGGGCTCGCCGAGCACGCGCTCGGTGGGACCGGACTCCACGACCCGGCCGTCGGCCAGCACCACCACCTGCTGGGCGAGCGAGCGCACGAGCGGCAGGTTGTGCGTGACGAACAGCATCGACAGCCCGAGGTCGTGCTGGAGACCGACGAGCAGCTCCACCACGGCGGCCTGCACGAGCACGTCGAGCGCGGAGGTGACCTCGTCGCACACCAGCACGCTCGGGCGGCTCACGAGCGCTCGTGCGATCGCCACGCGCTGGCGCTCGCCACCGCTCAGCTGGTCGGGGTAGCGCCCGGCGTACGCGGCGGTGAGCGACACCCGCTCGAGCATCTCGTGCACGGCCTTCGTCGCCTCCGCCGCCGACACGCCGGCCACGCGCAACGGCCTCGCCACGGAGTCGCCGACCGTGCGCCGCGGGTGCAGCGAGCTGTACGGGTTCTGGAACACGTACTGGATCGACAGGCGCTGTGCCGTGGGGCGGTTGCGCGCCGAGCGCGCCATGGCCTCACCGTTCAGCAGGATCTCGCCCGTCCACTCGCGGTGCAGACCGCCGACGGAGCGCGACAGCGTGGTCTTGCCCGAGCCGCTCTCGCCCACGAGCGCGACGCACTCGCCGCGGGCCACGTCGAAGCTCACGTCGTGCACCACCCGGTGCCCGGTGTACGCGGCGTCGACGTGGCGGATCGACAGCGCCGGCACCTCGTCGCGGCCCTGCCGGAGCAGGGTGACGGGCGCGGGCCGCTGCAGGTGGGCGAGACCGCCCGCGTGGAAGCAGCGGACCTGGTGCGCGTGTGCCGGCGACGTCACCGGCGGGAACGACTCGCGGCACTCGTCGGTCGCGAGCTCGCACCGCGGCGCGAACGAGCACCCGACGGGGCGCTTCCCGGGTGCCGGCGCTCGACCGGCCAGCCCGACGACGGCCTCGGTGCCGCTGATGTCCGGTGCCGCCGCGGTGAGGTGCCGCGTGTACGGGTGCTGCGGCGATTCGAAGATCGTGCGCGTGGTGCCCTGCTCGACGATGCGGCCCGCGTACATCACGGCCACGCGGTCGGCGAGGTTCGCGACCACCGCGAGGTCGTGGGTGACGTACAGCGCCGCCACGCCGTGCGCCCGGCACAGGTCGCGCACCGTGGTCAGCACGTGCGCCTGGGTGCTCACGTCGAGACCGGTGGTGGGCTCGTCGAGCACGATCACCGACGGCCGGCACGCGAACGCCATCGCGAGCCCGATGCGCTGCTGCTGACCACCCGACAGCTGGTGCGGGTAGCGGCGGAGGAAGTCGGGCGTGTTCGGCAGCGCGACCTCCTCCATCACCTGCAGCACGCGGGCCTCGCGGTCGGCGGCGGTGGTGCCGAAGCCGTGGTGCTCGAGGACCTCGAGGATCTGGGTCCGGATGCGCAGCGCGGGGTTGAGGCTCGTGCTCGGGTCCTGCGGCACGTACGACACCTGGCCGCCGCGCAGCCGGCGCAGCTCGCGAGGCGAGCGGTCGAGCACCGACCGGCCGCCGATCTCGATCGTGCCGGAGGCGATGCGAACGCCGCGGCGGGCGTGGCCGAGCACGGCGAGCCCCACCGTGGTCTTGCCCGAACCCGACTCGCCCACGAGCCCGAGCACCTCACCGGCGGCGATCTCCAGGTCGACCTCGTCGACGATGTCGTGCCCCGTGTCGACCACGTCGATGCGCAGCGACCGGATGGACAGCGTCACCCCGCCGTCGCGGTCGTCGCGGTCGCCCAGGTCGCCGAGCGTGCCGAGCTCGGCGCTCACTGGTCGCCCTTCGCCCGGTCGATGCCCGCCGACGCTCGCGACAGGCCGTCGGCGATGAGGCCGGTGCCGATCGTGAGCAGCGCGATCGCGATGGCCGGCAGCACGGTGCCCCACGGTTGCACGCTCAGTGCGGCACGGTTCTCGTTCACCATGAGGCCCCAGTCCGCGGCGTTCACACGGGTGGAGAAGCCGAGGAAGCCGAGCGACGCGATGATGCCGATCGAGTAGGTGAGACGCAGGTTGGCCTCCACGAGCAGCGGGCCGGACACGTTCGGCAGCAGCTCGCTCCACAGGATCCGCGGTCGCGACTCGCCGAGCGCCTCCGCGGCGCCGACGAAGTCGCGTTCCACCACCGGCACGGCGGCGCCGCGGGTGATGCGGGCGATGCGTGGTGTGGTGGTGAACCCGACGATCAGCACGATCAGCCACGGCTTCGGGCCGATCGTGGTGAGCGCCACCAGCGCGAGCAGCAGCTGGGGGAAGGCGAGGCTCACGTCCATCGTGCGCATCAGCAGGTCGTCGAGGCGTCCGCGGTTGTAGGCCGCGACGAGCCCGATGGTGACGCCGAGCACCAACGCCATCGCCGTGCTGAGCGTGGCGAGGACCAGGATCGAGCGGCCGCCGAACAGGAAGCGCGACAGCACGTCCTGGCCGAAGTAGTCGGTACCGAACCGGGTGCCCTCGACGTCGCGGGTGTTGGGCGTGCCGACGAACTCGGCCTCGCCGTAGGGGGCGACGAACGGTCCGCCGAGCGCCACCGCAGCGAGCAGGAGGAGCAGCAGCAGGCCGATGCGCACACGCCACATCCGCCAGGCGGTGCGCAGCACCCCGGGGGGAGCCGCAGCAACCGGCGGTGTGCTGCCGGGGTCGGTGGAGGTCGGGGTGGTGGCGGTCATGACAGCCTCGTGCGCAGGCGAGGGGTGACGAGGATCGTGCCGACGTCGGCGAGCAGGTTGGACACGACGTAGATGAGGCTGATGAACATCGCCAGGAACTGCACCACCGGCAGGTTCACCTCGCGCACCGCGTCGCGCAGCGCGAGGCCGATGCCGGGGTAGTTGAAGAGCGCCTCGACGACGATCACGCCGCCGGCCATGTAGGCGATGTTCAGCGCGATCACCTGGAACGTCGGCCCGATCGCGTTCGGCAGCGCGTGCCGCCAGAGGACGGTGCGCTCGGACAGGCCCTTCAGCCGCGCCATCTCCACGTAGTCGCTCTCGAGCACCTCGATCATCGAGGCGCGCACCACGCGTGACACGTACGGGGTGACGGCGAGGGTGAGGGTGAGCAGTGGCAGCACGAGGCCGTCGATGTCGGACCAGGGTTGCTCACCCGGTCGGACGCGCACGGTGGCCGGGAAGATCTGCCACACGTTGGTGGCGAGCAGCACGGTGAGGAGTGCGCCGACGACGAACTCGGGCATCGCGGCGAGGATCAGCGACGACACCGAGTTGGCGTTGTCGAACAACTTGTCGCGCCGGAGCGCGGCGTACGCGCCGATCGCGAGCGACAGCGGGATCGAGATCAGCGACCCGGCGAACATCAGGAACAGCGAGTTCTTCAGGCGGTCGCCGAGGAAGTCCATGATCGGCACACCGTTGGAGTAGCTGAGTCCCGGATCGCCGCTCACCAGCCCGCCGAGCCAGTCGGTGTACTGGCGGACGGCGGACTGGTCGAGGCCGAACTTCTCACGGAACGCGGCGACGTTCTCCTCGGTGGCCTCGCGGCCGAGCACGGCGCGGGCCGGATCGCTCGGCAGCGCCTGCGAGAGGATGAACACGGCCAGCGACACCACGAACAGGGTCACGACGCCGAACGCGAGCCGGCGGATGACGAGTTTCAGGATGCCCATGGTGTCGCTGACCGTGGTCGCGTGCGGGGTCGCCGTGCGAGCGGGCGAGGTCCGACGTCAGACGTCAGACGTCGAGCCAGACCCGCTTCATGCCGCGGCCGTAGTGGTCGAGGTTCAGCACGTTCGGTCGCGCCTCGAACCCCTTCACGTAGGTGGCGGTGGCGTCGATGAGGTTGTTGAAGCCCCAGATGATGTTGCCGCCCTCTTCGTACTCGAGGGTCTGCATCTGCTGGATGATCTCGAACCGCTTGGCCTCGTCGGTCTCGGCGAGCGCCTCGGCGTACCACGCGTCCCACTGCTCCTTGTGCTCGGCGGGCGGCCAGTGGGTCTCGGGGTACACGGCGTCGTTGAGGCTGCCGGCCGCGACCTGGTTGAGGTACGGACGCGTGCCCCAGAAGCTCGTCGCGAACGTGCGCTTCGTGTACTCGTCACCCCAGTAGGTGCCACCGTCGAGGACCTTCACGTTCACCGTGACGCCCGCGTCCTTCGCCATCTCGGCGAACGCAGCGGCCATCTCGGGCAGGCCGGCGGTGTCGTCCGGTGCGAACAGGTCGATGGTGAGGCCCTCCTGGCCGGCCTCGGCGAGCAGTGCCACGGCCTGCTCGATGTCCTGCTCGCGCTGGGGCAGGTCGTCGGGGTAGCTGGCGTCGAGCACGCCGTACATGTCGTTGCCGACCGAACCGAAGCCCGACAGCACGCGCTCCACCATCTGCGGACGGTCGACGATGAGGCGCATCGCCTGGCGGACGCGCTTGTCGTCGAACGGCGCCTGGTCGACGGCCATCGTGATCGGGAGCCACGAACCCGCCTGCGAGACGATGACGGCGAAGTCGCTGTTGGCCTGCAGCGTGCCCACCTGCGAGAACGGCAGGTCGGCCACGGCGTCGACCTGGCCGGAGGTGAGGGCGTTCACGAGCGCCGTCGGGTCGGCGAAGTCGATGATCTGCACCTCGTCGAGGTACGCCGCCCCGCCCCAGTAGCCGTCGTAGCGCACGTGGACGCTCTCGGCGCCGGCGGTGAAGCTCTCCAGCTTGAACGGGCCGGTGCCGATCTGCTCGCCCTCGCGGGTGTAGCCGTCGGGCACGATCGTGGCGGTGTACTCGGCGAGGCCGTTGAGGAAGGTGACCGACGGCTGGAGCAGCTTCACCTCGACGGTGCGGTCGTCGAGCTTGGTGAAGCTGTTCGCGTCGATGAACTGCGCGAGCGCGGGTGCGAGCCCGAGGTCGGGGTCGATGCGGCGCAGGAACGAGAAGATCACGTCGTCGGCGGTGACGTCCTTGCCGTTGTGGAACGTGATGCCCTGCTTGAGGCGGATGACGTAGTTGTCGGCCGACTTGGCCTCCACCTCCTCGGCGAGGCTGTGCTCGTAGACGATGTTGAAGTCCGCGTCGTAGTTGACGAGCGGCTCCCAGCCGAGCACGAGGCGGGCCTGGTCGGGCTTGGCAACGATGAACTGGCCGTCGATGATGTCGTTGGTCGAGCCGACCATGCCGATGCGCAGCGTGCCGCCGGGCTTGCCCTCACCCGCCGGGGCGGTGGTGGCCGGCGTGGTGTCGCCGCTGGCGGCGGTGGTGGCGGGAGTCGTGTCGCCCCCCGCCGCGGTGGTGTCGGTGCCCCCGGCGGTGGTGGCGGTGCTGTCCGCACCCTCGTCGTCGCTGCCGCACGCGGCGAGTGCGATGCCCGCTGCTGCGGCAGAACCGCCCACGATCAGCGTGCGCCGGCTGACGGCGCTCGCCGGGACCCAGAGCTTGCGTTCGATGGCCATGGTCGTATCCCCCCGACCAGCGCGGACCGTCCGGCGCAGGTCGCGGGTCACCCTAGTCGGGTGGCTGACGGCCGGACGTCGCCCGGGTGACCCCCGGTGAGGAGATCGATCCCGACTACTCGTACTCGTGCTCGGGTGCGGGGTAGGTGCCGGACTCGACGTCCTCGCGGTAGCTCACCGCTGCGTCGTGGAGCACCTGCGCGATCTGTGCGTACTGCTTCACGAACCGCGGGATGCGGCCGGTGGTGAACCCCGCCCAGTCCGTCCACACCATCAGCTGTCCGTCGCAGTGCGGCCCGGCGCCGACGCTGATCGTGGGGATCGTGAGCTGCTCGGTCACCTGCTGCGCCACGCCGGACGGCACCATCTCCAGCACGACGGCGAACGCCCCCGCCTGCTCCACGGCGTGCGCGTCCTCCAGCAGGGCCTGGGCGCCCTCGCCGCGGCCCTGGATCAGGTGCCCGCCGAGGCCGTGCTCGCTCTGCGGGGTGAAGCCGATGTGCGCCATCACCGGGATCCCCGCACGCACGATCGCCTCGATCTGCGTCGCGCTGCGCACGCCGCCCTCGAGCTTCACCGCGTGCGCACCGGTCTCCTTCATGAACCGGATCGCAGTGTGGAGAGCCTCGTCGGGGCCCACCTCGTACGACCCGAACGGCAGGTCGGCGACGACCAGCGCACGGCGCACGGCGCGCACCACGGCGCGGCACAGCGGGATCAGTTCGTCGTTCGTGACGGGGAGGGTGGTGTCGTAGCCGAACACGGCGTTGCCGGCGCTGTCGCCGACGAGCAGGAAGTCGATGCCGGCCCGGTCGAAGATCGACGCGGACAGGAAGTCGTAGCTCGTGAGACCGGTGATCTTGATGCCCTGCTGCTTGGCGCGTCGGAAGTGCCGGATGCGCACCCGCTTCAGCGACTCGTCGGCCGGCGTGTTCTGCGCGTAGGGCGCTTCTTCGATGGTCACGCGGACAGCGTAGGCACACGCACTCCGACCCCGCCTCCCCGCCACCGGTCGCACGACGAGCGGCGGGGAGGCGGTGGGACGGGTCAGCGGGCGTCGTCGACGAGTGTGTGGAGCTGGGCCGCGAGCTGCGCGAGCTCGCCGGCGGCCTGCTGGCTGTCGGCCGCACCGGTCGCGGTGCTCGCCGCGGCCTCGCTCACCGAGCCGAGCATCGAGGTGATGCGGCCGGCCTGGTGGCTCGCTTCGGTGACGCTGCGAGCCATGTCGCTGGTCGTGGCGGCCTGCTCCTCGACCGCCGAGGCGATCGTGGTCTGGAAGTCGGCGATCTGGCCGATGACGGAGGTGATCGTCTCGATGGCCTCGACCGAACGGGACGTGTCGGCCTGGATCGCCTCGATCTTCCGGCTGATGTCCTCGGTGGCCTTGGCGGTCTCCTTGGCGAGCTCCTTGACCTCGTTGGCCACGACGGCGAAGCCCTTGCCGGCCTCGCCGGCGCGTGCGGCCTCGATGGTCGCGTTGAGCGCGAGGAGGTTGGTCTGCTGGGCGATGCCGGTGATCACCTTCACGATCTGACCGATCTCGATCGAGCTCTCACCCAGCTTGGCGACCACGTCCGTCGTGAACCGCGCGGCCTGCACCGCCTTGTCGGCGACGTTGGTCGCGTCCGCGGCGTTGCGTGCGATCTCCTTGATCGAGGCCGACATCTCCTCGGCACCCGCCGACACCGACTCGATGCTCTGGCTCACCTGCATCGAGGCGGCGGCGATCTGCTGCACCTCCCGCGACGTGGTCTGCGAGTTCGTGCCCATCTGTGTGGAGACGACCTGGAGCTCCTCCGACGCCGCTGCCAGCGCCTGGGCGTTGGAGATCACCGCCTGGGCCCGCTCCTTCTCACGCTGCTCGACGATCAGCCGGGCGAACGTCTGCGACACCAGCTGGCCGATCATCCGCAAGCTCTCCATCCGGTTCGGCGACGGTGTGAGCGTCTCGGTGGCGAAGAAGTCCATCGTGCCGACCACGCGTCCGTCGACCTGGATCGGGAAGCACACGCCGCTCTTCACGCCCTGGCGTTGTGCGACCGGTGCACGCACGCAGTCCTTCACCTCGCCGAGGTCGGGGACGAAGACCAGATCGCGGCTGCGCCACGCCCGACCCGACAACCCGACGCCCTCGGAGAAGCTCGCCGTGTGCGTGACCCGGCGGAACTCCTCGCCGACCTCGCCGGCCTCCAGCCCGAACTGCAGGGTGTTGCTCGCAGGGTCGAGCTGCCAGAACGAGCCGTACGCCCAGCCGTACCCGGAGCGGACGACCTCGATCGCGGCGCGTGCCGCCTCGTCGGCGGTGCGCACACCGCTCAGGGCGCTCATCGTCTGCTGCACCGCGCGGGCGTCGGCGGCGTCGGCCTCGGCCGCGCGCACCTTCGCCAGCTCATCGGTCATGTCCTCCCAGTTGACGACGTAGCCGACGTGGCGGCCGTCGATGTGCAGGGCGTTGGCGAAGCCCTGCAGGGTGTGCCCGCCGAAGGCGAACGACACCGGTCGCGGGAGGCTCCCGACGTTGCGCAGGATCTGCTCGATGCGGGCCGGATCCTTGTGGAAGCGGTGGATCGAGCCGCCGAGGAGCTGATCCACGGTGACGCCGAACGAGTCGACGAGCTCGCGCTCGAGCCCGCGCAGCGTTCGCAGCGCGAGGTCGTTCACGAACACGAGGTTGAGCTGCAGGTCCGCGACCATCACGCGGGTCTGCATCGAGTCGACGACCGACATCAGCGCCGCCGCATCACCCGCGAGGGTCGACGTCGCGACGAAGCCGCCACCGTCGACGCCGGAGCGCTCCCGGACCAGTGTCTTCATGGTGTTTCCCCTCCCAGAGATGTCCGGGGCGCCTCTCCGACGCTCCGGGTGCGGCCCCCGCCCACCGTGGTGGGTGGCCCAGAATGAGTAGTCCCGACACCATGTCGTCTGTCAGGACGGTTCCGAAGAATCCTTCATGGAACGCTTCCGGTCGGCGTTCCCACTCCCGGCTCCCGTCGTCCGCTCCCGTCGTCGGCTCCCGTCGTCCGCTCCCGTCGTCCGCTCCCGTCGTCGTGTCCGCCGCGTCCCGTCCGGTCACCCGGTCACCCACCTGCGATCGGGCACGCCCGCTAGCGTCCCCGAGGTGACCACCGCCTGCGTCCACGATGCTCCGCACCCGGCCGGCCCCGACGCCGTCGACGACGCGCTGGCGCGGCTCACGGATCGGCTGCACTCGCTCGGACGGGTGGTCGTGGCCTTCAGCGGAGGTGCCGATTCGGCCTTCCTCGCCGCGGTCGCGCACCGTGTCCTCGGTGCGGGCGCCCACGCCGTGACCGCGGTGTCACCCTCGCTCGCCGGTGACGAGGAGGCCGAGTGCCGTTCGCTCGCCACCGAGTGGCAGCTGCGCTGGACCCCGGTCACCACGCACGAGATGGAGCGCGCCGCCTACCGGCTGAACGACATCGACCGCTGCTACCACTGCAAGGCCGAGCTCATGGACGTGGTCGTGCCCATCGCCGAGCGCGAGGCGGCCACCGTCGTGCTCGGCGTCAACCTCGACGACCTCGGTGACCATCGCCCCGGCCAGCGGGCGGCGCACGAGCAGGGGGCCGTGTTCCCGCTCGTCGACGCCGGCTTCACGAAGGCGATGGTGCGCGAGGCGTCGCGCCGGCTGGGACTGCGCACCTGGGACAAGCCGGCCGCCGCCTGCCTCGCGAGCCGCATCCCGTACGGCACGGAGGTGTCGGTCGGGCTGCTCACGCGCATCGACCGCGCCGAGAGCGCCCTGCGCCGCCTCGGCTTCCGCGAGCTGCGGGTGCGGCACTACGACCACACCGCCCGCATCGAGGTGCCCGTCGACGACCTCGGTGCCGTCGTGGCCCGGCGCGACGAGGTCGTGGCCGCGCTCACGGCGTGCGGCTACCGCTACGTCACGCTCGACCTCGAGGGGCTTCGATCCGGGAACCTCAACCGGGGTCACGTAACGTCGGCGCCGACACCGCCGCTGCCGTCGCCGGCCGGCGACCGCGACCACCACGACAACGACCCCGACCACGACCACGACCACGACCACGACCACGACCACCACGACGAAGGAACGATGCGATGAAGCTCTCGATGATGATCAACTACGCCGGCGGGTTCAAGGAGGCGGTCCAGCGCGTGGTCGACCTCGAGAAGGCCGGCCTCGACCAGGTCTGGATCGCCGAGGCGTACAGCTTCGACGCGATCAGCCAGGTCGGCTACCTGGCCGCGAAGACCGAGCGGGTCGAGATCGGCACCGGCATCGTGAACGTGTACAGCCGTACTGCTGCCCTGATGGCCATGACCGCGGCGGGCTGCGACTACGTGAGCGACGGTCGCTTCATCCTCGGCCTCGGCGCCTCCGGCCCACAGGTGATCGAGGGCTTCCACGGCGTGCCCTACGAGAAGCCGATGCAGCGGATCAAGGAGTACATCGAGTCCTGCCGCATGATCTGGAAGCGGGAGGAGAAGTTCGAGTACCACGGTCAGACCGTGCAGGTGCCGCTGCCCGCCGGTCAGGGCACGGGGCTCGGCAAGCCGCTGAAGATCATCAACCACCCGCTGCGCAGCGACATCCCGATCTGGTGGGCGAGCCTGAAGGACAAGAGCGTCGAGGCCACCGCCGAGATGGCCGACGGCTGGCTGCCGATCATGTTCATCCCGGAGAAGTACCACAACGTCTGGGGCCCGCAGCTGAAGGCCGGTCTCGCGAAGCGCGACCCGAACCGTGCGCGGCTCGACATCGCGGCCGGCGGCATGCTCGCCATCGGTGATGACCTCGTCGGCGACGCGCAGAAGAAGATCCTCGACTTCGGTCGCCCGAACATGGCGCTGTACGTGGGCGGCATGGGTGCTCGTGGCAAGAACTTCTACAACGACATCGCCCGCGCCTACGGCTACGAGCAGGAGGCGATCGAGGTGCAGGACCTGTACCTCGAGGGCAGGAAGGACGAGGCCGCCGCGGCGCTGCCCGGCGAGTGGCTCGAGCTCGCGAACCTGGTCGGCCCGAAGAGCTACGTCAAGGAGCGCGTGGCCGCGTTCAAGGAGGCCGGTGTCACGGTGCTGTCCGTGAACCCGGTCGGCCCCAACGCCGTCCAGCAGATCGAGCAGCTCCGCGAGATCGTCGACGCCTGATCGTCACCCGATCAGCAGCTGACACCGATCATCTGATCGGGGTCAGGCCCCCGCCAGGCTCCAGAGTCGCACCGGTTCGGCGAAGCCCTTCAGGGCTCGTCGGCCGGCCGGCTCGAACGTCCGGTCCGTCACCGAGCGCATCACGGCCTCGTTGACCAGCACCTCGCCGGGGATCGCGAGGTCCGTGATGCGCGACGCCAGGTTCACCACCGGCCCGTAGAGGTCGCCACCGCTCGCCACCACCTCGCCGTGGGCGAGTCCGCCACGTGCGTCGGTGTCGGCGGCGTGTACGAGGCCGCCGGCGATCTCGCACGCCGCGCCGGGTTCGATCGTCACGAACATCACCTCGTCGCCGATCAGCTTGACGAGCCGCCCGCCGTGCTCGATCACGAGATCGTTCGCGAGGGACTCGAAGGTCTGCACCAGACGCAGCAGCTCGTCGGGACCGGCCCGGCCGGCGCGCTCGGTGAACCCGGTGAGATCGACGAAGCCCACCGTCAGCGGCACCGTCGAGTAGTCGTCGTGACCGGTCCGCGCCCGCCGTGTGGCCACCACGGCCAGCTCCATGTGCGCGCGGAACATCGGTTCGAACAACCCCGCCGCCGCCCGTCCGAGCTCGATGCCGTCCAGGCTCGTGCGAGCCCGCCCGAGCTCGCTGACGTGGGGACCCTGCACCTGCGGACCCTCGACGTCGCGGAGGAACATCTCACCGGCCGCCTCCGCGATGCGTCGCATCGAGGTGCCCACCACCCGCAGGAAGTGGAACAGCTCCTCCCCGCTGAACATCGTCGCGGCGAGCCGGTAGAGCTCGAGCATCACGACGTCGTCGTCGGTGTACGCGGCAGCGCCGGACTCCACCCGTGGGAAGCCGCTCGCCCGGCGCACCCGGGTGATCTCGTCGGGATCCATGCCCGTCCGCGCCGCGAGCTCCGTCAGCGTCACCCGTGCGCCCGGTCGAAGCGCGAGGTCGCCCGGCAGGGACGCGAGCTGCCCCTCGGCGCAGGCGGCCACCATCTGTTCCACCGGGATGCCGAGCGAGTCCAGCCACACCAGGAGCTCGCGTCGCTCGTCGGCGGTGGGCGAGGCGGGGTCGAGCAGCCCCGCGGCCACCCAGCGCGCGTCGTCGGACGTCTGGTGGTTCGGTCGGTCGGACGGGGATCCCACATCGGGCACGGTAGTCGCACCTAGCGTGTGCGGCTGGTAGGCGTCCGCCCACCCACCGCGCGAACCCCGCCAGGAGGCCGACCACCGTGCTCGCCCAGGACCTCGCACCCGAGCAGGGCGCCGAACTGCTCGCACAGGCCATCGGCGGCGGGCTGCTGCTCGCCGTCGCCCTCGGTGTCGCCGTGCTGCTCAGCACCCGCAGCCCGCGCGGCATCTCCACGCTCACCGTGCTCGCGTCGATCGGCGTCGTCGTGTGCGTCGTGGTGGTCGGCGCAGTGATGCTCCGCAGTCGCTCCGGCGACGCCGGCGCCGTCGACGCTGCTTGGGGCGTCGCGGCCACTGCGGTGTTCGTCGTCCTCGCCCGCTGGACGTGGAGGGCGGAGCAGCGGCGCGCGTAGGGTGCGGCGCATGATCGTCATCGCCGGAACGCTCACCATCGACCTCGCCCACCGTGACGCCGCCATCGAGGCGGGCAACGAGATGATGGCGGCCACGCTGCAGGAGCCCGGCTGCCGGGCGTACCAGTTCTCCTTCGCGATGGACGACCCGGCGAAGGTGTGCATCTTCGAGCAGTGGGACGACCAGGCGGCGCTCGACGCCCACTTCGCCGCACCGCACATGGCCGCCTTCGGGAAGAAGGCCGCCACCTTCATCGCCGGTCGTGGCGAGTTCACCAAGTACGAGATCGCGTCCAGCGGTCCGTTGTTCGGCTGAAGCAGGGCGTTCGATGGCCACGGTCCTCGTCACCGGGTGCAGCAGCGGCTTCGGCGAGCTCACCGCCCTCGCGTTCGCCGATCGCGGCGACACCGTCGTGGCCACGATGCGGCGGCCCGGCGCCTCTGCCGCCCTGAACGCACGCCCGGAGGTGGTGCAGCTCGCGCTCGACGTCACCTCCACCGACAGCGTCGACGCCGCCGTCGCCGAGGCGATCGAACGCACCGGCGGGCTCGACGTGGT
Source organism: Actinomycetota bacterium (assembly GCA_009704985.1). Taxonomy (GTDB): domain Bacteria; phylum Actinomycetota; class Acidimicrobiia; order Acidimicrobiales; family Ilumatobacteraceae; genus VFMC01. The sequence goes on from WLDE01000009.1 coordinate 39,446, forward strand.
GGTGAACAACGCCGGCATCGAGGTGTTCGGCGCCGTGCACCTGCTGTCCGACGACGAGGTGCTGCGCCAGTTCGACACCAACGTGTTCGGCGTGATCCGGGTGGTGCGCGCCGTGGTGCCACACCTGCTCGAGCGGGGGAGCGGCACCATCGTGAACGTCGGGTCGATCGCCGGCCTGGTGGGCGCGCCCTACGGCGGGATCTACGCCGGCAGCAAGCACGCGCTCGAGGCGCTCAGCGAGGCGCTGCACTTCGAGCTGTCGCACCGCGGCATCCGCGTGCACCTGATCGAGCCGGGCCAGTTCGCCACCGCGCTCGGGTCGAACGCCACCATCGCCGCGGCCATGCCGGCCGGCAGCACCGAGCACGACCGGCTCACCCGGTTTCGTGCCGCGCAACGCACCCTCGTGAACGGTGAGCCCGCTCCGGCGTCCGTGGTGGCCGACGCGATCGTCGCCGCGGTGACCGAGCAGCCGCCGCGGCTGCGTCACCCGGTGGGTGCCGACGCGGAGCTCATCCGCACCACGAAGGCGTCCATGAGCTTCGAGGACTTCGACACCACGATGCGCACGGTGCTCGACTGGCACGAGTGATCCGCCGCCGGGGCCCGCGGCTACGTTCGCCCCATGACGAGTGCAGCATTCGGAGGAGCGGCCGAGCCGGGGTGGGAGGCCGTCGAGGCGGCCTTCCGCGGCAACTTCGAGCGGGGTGAGGAGACGGGCGCGTCGGTCGCGGTGTATCACCGTGGTCGGCCGGTCGTGCACCTGTGGGGCGGGTCGTTCGACGGCACCGAGCGCCCCTACGACGACTCCACCCTCCAGCTGGTGTTCTCCACCACCAAGGGCATCACCGCCATCGCCGTCGCGATCTGCGTGCAGCGCGGACTGCTGTCGTACGACGCTCCCGTCGCGCAGTACTGGCCCGAGTTCGCGGCGAAGGGCAAGGGCGAGGCCACGGTGGCGCAGCTGCTCAGCCACCAGTGCGGCCTGTTCAGCGTGCAGGGCGACATCACCCTCGCCGAGGCGCTCGACTGGCCCACGATCACCGCGCGGCTCGCCGACACCGAGCCCGAGTGGCCGATCGGCTCCACCCACGGCTACCACGCGCTCACCTACGGCTGGCTGGCCGGTGAGGTCGTGCGCCGGGTGGATCCGCAGCACCGCGGCATCGGGCGCTTCGTCGCCGAGGAGATCGTCGGTCCCACCGGCACCGAGCTGTACATCGGTCTCCCCGAGGCGCTCGAGCCGCGCGTGGCGCCGATCACGGGGTCGCCGCTCGCGCAGGACAACGTCGACATGGACCCGGCGGTGAAGGCGATGATCGAGCAGTTCATGGGGCCGAACACGCGCGGCGGCCGGGCGCTGTCGCTCAACGGCGCGTTCTCGGTGGACGGTGCGTTCAACCGTCGCGACGTGCATGCCGCGGAGATCCCGGCGGCCAACGGCATCACCAACTCGATCTCGCTCGCCCGCATCTACGCGTCCACGTTCGCCGAGGTCGACGGCGTGCGCCTGCTCGACCCGGCCGTGCTCGAGCGGGCGCGCACGACGGTCACTCCCGACAACGAGCCCGACGCGTGCCTCATCATGCCCACCACCTTCGGCATGGGCTTCATGACCCACGGGCCGTTCACGCCGTATGCCGGCCCGGGTTCCTACGGCCACCCGGGTGCCGGTGGCTCGGTGGCGTTCGCCCAGCCCGAGCGCGAGCTGAGCTTCGCCTACGTGATGAACCAGCCGGCGTCGAACCTCGCGAACGACGCACGCGCCCAGCACCTCGTCGACGCCGTCACCACGATCATCGACGCGAAGTGATCCGGAGGATCCCGTGAAGATCGACCTCGTCTCCACCTCCAACTTCGAGCTCACCCACCCGTGGGAGCAGTACGCGTGGCTGCGCGCCAATGCCCCCGTGTACTGGCACGAGGAGGTCGACGGACCCGGCTTCTGGGCGATCACGAAGCACGAGGACATCCGCACCGTCAGCCGCCAACCCGGCACCTTCAGCTCGTACGCCCGCGGCACCATGCTCGCCGAGCCCGACGAGATGAACCTCGCCGCGGGCCGGCAGATGATGCTCAACATGGATCCGCCGCAGCACGACCGCTTCAAGCTGCTCGTCAGCCGCGGGTTCACGCCGAAGAACGCCCAGCTGCTGGCCGGCCGCATCGCCGAGCTGTCGTCGGAGATCGTCGATGACGTGGTGGACCGCGGCGAGTGCGACTTCGTCACCGACGTCGCCGGCCGCCTGCCGTCGGCGCTGATCGCCGAGCTGATGGGCATCCCGCGCTCGGACGGCGAGCGGCTCTACGAGCTCACGGAGATCATGCACACCACCGACGACACGGTGGCGCCGCCCGAGAAGAAGGGCGCGGCGATCATGGAGATGCTCATGTACGCCCAGTCGGTCGCCGAGCAGAAGCGGGCGAACCCGGGCGACGACATCGCCAGCACGCTCGTGCAGGCCGAGGTCGACGGCGACCGGCTCACCGACGGCGAGCTGCAGTGGTTCTTCCTGCTGCTCGTCAACGCCGGGGGCGACACCACCCGCAACCTGCTCGCCGCCGGGCTGCAGGCGCTGTTCGACCACCCCGACCAGTATCGCCGGCTCTGCGACGACCTGTCGCTCGTGCCGAGCGCGGTGGAGGAGATGCTGCGCTGGACCACGCCGGTGGTGCACTTCCGGCGCACCGTGATGCACGACGTGGAGCTGCGCGGCACGCAGCTGCGCGAGGGCGACAAGGTGATGGTGTTCTACGGCTCGGCCAACCGCGACGAGGACGTGTTCGCGAACCCCGACGTGTTCGACGTGGGTCGCACCCCGAACCCGCACATGGCCTTCGGCGGTGGTGGTCCGCACCTGTGCCTCGGCCTGCACGTGGCCCGCATCGAGATCCAGGCGATGCTGCGCGAGGTCCTCACCCGTCTGCCCGGCTTGCGCGCGAACGGCACGCCCGAGCCGATGGCGAGCAACTTCATCGCCGGCGTCCACTCGATGCCCGTCGCCTGGACCCCCGCCCACCCGAGTGGCAGCCGCCCGCCCGAGTGACACGAGGCCACCCGGGTGCATCGCCGGCACTCGGATGACCCGTGGCTGCCGGTCGCGGTGACGTCGACGGATGGGGCGGCGTGGCCGCCCACGAGTTCTCAGCCGTCGAGCAGGGCGCTCAGCTTCGGCGGCGCGATCACGCGGTAGGCGTCGCGGACGATCTCGCCGAGCTCGTCCCAGTCGACGTCGGGGACGTCGAGGTACACGCCGAGCCATCCCTTCACGCCCACGTACGGCGGACGGAAGAAGCGTGCGGGCTCCTGCTCGACGAGCTCCACCATCACGCCCGGGGGAGCGGCACACCACAGGCCGAGGCGGTCGTCGTGGTGGTGGTCGCTCATCTGCACGAACACCTTCTTGCCACGCATGAACCAGGTGCACTCGCCGTGGCTCAGCCGCTCCTCCACCTCGGGAAGGGCCGTGCACAGCTGACGCACCCGGTCGGTGATCGCCGGGTTCGTCGGACGTTCGTGCGGTGCGACGCTCATCGCTCTGCGTGCGCTTTCAGCAGGAGGGCCAGCACCTGGGTCACCCGTCGCGCGCCCGGCACGTGCAGGTACTCGTTGGGACCGTGCGCGTTGGCGTCGGGGCCGAGCACGCCGGTGATCACGAACTGGGCGTCGGGGAACATGTGGCCGAGCATCCCCATGAACGGGATCGTGCCACCCTCACCCATCGCTCGAGACGGGTTGCCGAACACCGCCGTGGACGCCTCGTCGAGTGCCTCCTGCAGCCACGGCGCGAAGCTCGGTGCGTTCCAGCCCGGGCCGGAATGGCCGTTCAGCAACCGGACCTGCGCACCCGACGGCGGGTCGGCCGTGAGCGTGCGCTCGATCGCGGCCAGGGCCGCCCCGTGATCGCACGTCGGCGGGAGCCGGAAGCTCAGCTGCATCGACGTGTGCGGCCGCAGCACGTTGCCCGCTCGTGCGACCGGCGGGATGCCGTCGACGCCGGTGTAGCTGAGCGTCGGGCGCCACGTGAGGGCGAGCAGCTGCTCCGTCGGGTCGTCCACCATCGGCCGCACCCCCGGCACGTACGGGTGCTCGTTGCCGGCGTGCGGGAAGTCGGCGGCGGTGGCGGCGGCCTGCGCCCGCCGGTCGGCCGGGATCTCGACGTGCAGCTCCGGGATCCGCAGTGCACCCGTCGCCGCGTCCTCGACGCGGTCGAGCACCTGACGAAGGATCCGGAACGACGACGGCACCACGCCGCTCGCGCCACCGGAGTGCACGCCCTCGGTGAGGACGTCGACCCGGAGCTCGCCCGCGGCGAGGCCGCGCAACGAGGTGGTGACCCACAGCCGCTCGTGGTCGAGGCAGCCCGAGTCCAGGCACAGCACCAGGCTCGGGGTGCCGATGCGATCACGCAGCGCGACGAGGTGCGCCGGGAGGTCGGGGCTGCCGCTCTCCTCGCTCGCCTCGATCAGCACGACGCACCGGTGGTGGGCGAACCCGGCCGCCTGCGCGGCCTCGATCGCCAGCACCGACGCGAACGCGGCGTAGCCGTCGTCCGCGCCGCCGCGGCCGTACAGCTTGTGGCCCTCGAGCACCGGGCTCCACGGGCCCAGCCCGTCCCGCCAGCCCGTCATC
>WLDE01000089.1 GCA_009704985.1 Actinomycetota bacterium
CTCGTTGACACTGTTGCCCGGCACATCACGGTCAACTACCGTCAGCCACGGACAACCAAGCGAGGTCGACGCCGACCGAACTGTTCGGAAATACACCAGGTCAACGGCGCAAAACAGCCGGTGAGCTGCTAGTTCACGTTGCGGCTGCGCCCAGCCCAGTACGGTTCACGGAGATCCTTCTTCAGCTCAAGAAATGATGGCCTGAGCTGGGCGGAAGCGACCGACAGGGTTCGTTGCCGCTTCGATGCCACAGAGGGTTCTCCCCGCTTCGTCGCCGCACGATCCCGTTGATCGTGACCGGACGAGGAGGCAGGAGCGGCGTGGAAGTCCTGAAGGTGAAGGTGATCGGCGGCAGCAGGCGCAAGGTGCTCACGAGGGTGAGGTACGGAGATGCCGTCGAGCGTTACGAGGTACGCTGGCGGGTCTACTTCATGGGTGGCGAGATGCGCGAACTGCGTCAGCGCTTCGACCGAGCCGTCGAGGCGGACCAGTTCATCCGCGTGCTCGGAGCGGTCGGACTCCCCGGCTCGACGTGGCGGATGGGCGATGACGGTCGCCCGTACGACGCCTCCGCTCGGCCGGTTGTCCCGGAGGAACCGCAGGGCCCGTCGGTGACGATGTGGGATGCGCTGCAGATGTACCGGTCGGCGACATGGCGCACCGCGTCGGCGAACGGACGCAAGACCCACGCCTACGTGCTTCGAGCGATGGCTCGAGTGACGACCGATCGAGCACCCGCCATCCCGCCGGCGACGGAGGCGTACCTCGCCACCATCGCCTTCCGAGCCGAGCACGAGCCGACCGATCGTGCGCTCGCTCGCATCAAGCGGCATCGCAGCGGCTTCACCGGCGCCGAGCTGCTCGCCGGCCGACAGTTCCTCGAGAAGTGGTCGTTGCCGGTGTCCGAGCTCACCACCGCACACGTTCGTCGGCTGGTCGCCGAGGTCGGCACGGGGCGAGCCTCGTCGACCGAAGGACGTCGCTGGGGCGACATGCGGACGGTGCTGCGCTGGTGGGTGAGCGAGGACTTGATCGAAGAACGCGTCATCACTCGGGTCGGGCGCGTGCGAGGAACGGTCATCGAGCCGCCCGGCGAGGACGACCCGATCCCCACCGAGTCAGAAATGTGGACGATGGCCTGGGCGCTGTGTCTCGTCGGCCACCCGCGCTACGCCGCACTTCCCTTCGTGATGGGCGGCGGAGGTCTCCGCGCCGGTGAGTGCTTCGCGCTCCGCCGACGCGACTGCATCGACGAACCCGGCCGCGGTATGTGGCTGACCGTGCGCCGCAGCTACAGCAAGCCCGGCAAGGACTGGACCACCGACGGCGCGGCCGACGAGCACCGAGGCACGAAGGCCAAGGGACCCGACGGCGACCGCCGCGGACGGCGGACGTACCTCCCGCCGATCGAGGCCTCGATTCTTCGGACGCACCTCGAGCACTACACCGGCCGTGACGCGGAAGCCCTGGTCTTCACGACGAGCCGGGGGAAGCCCGTCGACATCGCCCATCTGCAGGAGCGGGCGTGGCAGCGAGCACGGGACCTGGCCTTCCCGGTCCCGCACCGCCTGAACAGCGTCGGCCGCCACGCGTTCCGCCACCTCGCCGCCACCCGATGGTTGCGTGCCGGCGTTCCGCTCAAGACCGCGGCAAAGTGGGGCGGCTGGAAGGACACCACCACGATGCTCCGCTGGTACGAAGCACGACTCCCCGGCGACGACGACCTCGCAGCCGCCCGCATGTCTGCCTGACCCGTTCGGCTCGGCTCCTGCGCAGATCGGGATGCGACGATCGCGCCGACGACCCCGCCGGGGTGTCGAGGTCAGCCCGGGCCGACGAACACGGCGTCATGGAGACCGGGGACACGCTGCACGACGCTCGCCCAGATTCCCGAGGACCGGACGAAGCTCAACAGCTCCGACAGCTCAGCGGCATCGGCGACGACTTCGCCAGAAGCGTCCAAGGCGACCCAGCGACCGCTGAACCGCTGAACGAGTTCGGCCCTCACGAGATGGACAGTACTGCCCGGTCGAGTGGCTCGCTTCTGCCGAACGAGAGCACACCGCCCATGACGAGGTCGCCCATGTCAGCCCCAGAAGATGCCGGTGGGGTCTGTGTCGATGTGGGCAAGCAGCGACTCCACGTCGGCTGACGGGCCGACGAGGTCGTAGGCGTGGAACTTGATGTTCTGGTCGCGCCAGTAGATCTGCCACTCCCGTCGAGCCTTCGTGTAGCGGAGACGAGCGATCGGAAATCGGGTCCCTCTCACCGAAGTCGGAACGCCACGGAGGCCGGCACTCGAGGATCGTGAGCGCCCGGTCATCCACATCGAGCTCGAAGCGAATCTGGCCTTTCGCTCGATCTGGTAGCCGTTCGTTCCGAGCATCGAGCCACCGCCGTACGCGAGCGACGTCGGTCTCCGGTAGCGGCATGCTCAGTCCTCGACCTCGATCGGAAGCGATGCGGCCAGTTCGCTGAACTGAGCCAATGCGGCTTCGAGCTCCTCGACGATCTCGGCGGCGAGAACGCCGGGTGACGGCAGTGATGCCGCGTCGTCGAGCGACTCGTCGCGCAGCCAGGCGACGTCGAGGTTGGCCTTGTCTCTGGCCATCAGCTCGTCGTAGCTGAAGCACCGGAAGCGTTCGCTCTCGACTCGGTGACTGCGGTCGTCCGGCGAATAGGACTCGACGAAGTCAGCGAGGTCCTCTGCGCGGAGCGGCTTCGTCTTCAAGGTGAAGTGCATGTTGGTCCGAAGGTCGTACACCCAGGTCTGCTTCGTCCACGCGTCTGCAGCAGCGGGTTTGCGGTCGAAGAACAGCACGTTCGCCTTCACGCCCTGCGCGTAGAAGATCCCGGTCGGCAGGCGAAGAATTGTGTGCAAGTCGCACTCCGCCATGAGCCGCCGGCGAATGGTCTCGCCTGCCCCGGCCTCGAAGAGCACGTTGTCGGGCAACACCACTGCTGCCCGGCCGCCGATCTTCAGCATCGTCTTGATGTGCTGCAGGAAGTTCAGTTGCTTGTTCGACGTCGAGGCCCAGAAGTCGTCACGCACCACGATCAGGTCGTCGCGCTCGGCCTCGCCGGCCTCGTTGATCATCGTCATGGACGACTTGCGTCCGAACGGCGGATTGGCGGCGATGACGTCGACACGAACTCCGGGATCCACTCGTAGTGCGTCGGACACTGTGACGAGGCTCTTCCCGTTGGCCGTGCCGATGCCGTGCAGCAGCAGGTTCATGGCACACAGTCGCGCCGTGCCGTCGACGATCTCCCAGCCGTGCACCATCTCGTCTCGTAGGAACAGACGCTCGTCGCGATCCATCGTCGAAGCGTGGTGATCAACGATCCACTCGTGCGCAGCGAGCAGGAAGCCGCCCGTGCCACAGGCTGGGTCGGCGATGGTCTCCCCGGGCTTCGGCCGCAGACAGGCCATCATCGCCCGAACCAGCGGACGCGGCGTGAAGTATTGGCCGGCGCCGGACTTGGTGTCGGCTGCGCCGTCTTGGAGGATCGCCTCGTAGGCGTCGCCCTTCACATCGGTGTCGACCGACGTCCAGGTCTCCTCGTTGATCAGGTTCACCACGAGGCGGCGGAGCTTCGCCGGATCCTGGATCCGGTTCTGCGCCTTTCGGAAGATCGTCCCCAGCGTGCCTGGCTGACGGCCGAGCGACTCGAGGATGTGCCGGTAGTGCACCTCGAGGTCGTCGCCATCGCGATCCAGCAGCGACTGCCAGTCGAGCCCGATCGGCACGACCTCACCGAGCCCGGCCTTCAGTCTCTCGTCGGCCATCTTCAGGAACAGCAGATACGTGAGCTGCTCGACGTACTCGATCGTCGACACCCCGTCATCCCGCAGAACGTTGCGGTAGTTGAGCAGCTTCTGGACGAGCTGGTTGGTCGTCGATGCCACGGCTACGACACCTGGCCGAGCACGAACAGCGGCCGCTCCTCGCGGAGCATCCGCCACGGCGATGCGCAGGCCACCCCGAGCGCGGCGGCCGCATTGGGGATCGGAATTCGCTTCTTGGCCTGAGCCGGAACCTCGTGCGTCACGACGGTGTGGCCACCTGCCAGGGCGTAGGCGAGCAAGGCAGAGTCCGCTGCAGTTGCAAACTCCTGCTTGGCTGAGAGTGTGTAGTCAGCCGACGCAGCCGCCCATCCGTTGACGCGTGCCATCGCAGCAACCTCGGCAGCCCCAGGGGCGAGGAAGAACGCCCGATGATCACGTGCCCAATCGCTGAGCTGATCGCCGTAGTCGACGAGCTCGTCGTAGACCGCCTCGATGCTTGCGACCTTGCCCTCCGCCCAGACCAGGTCGAGCCACTCCCAGAAGGCGGGGCAGAACTCGAATCCGTAGTAGTCGCGCTTCGCGTTCACGAGCACGTTGGTGTCGAGGAGCCACGCCATCACACCACCCCCAGATGTTCTGCGAGACCGTCGAAGGTGGACTCTTTCTTCATGTCCAGCAGCCGCATCGCTCTCGTGTACGGAGTGCGACCTTCCTTTGCGCTGGCGATCACCGCGCTAGCGAATCGGCGGCTCACCTGCACCGGCTTGGTGTTGTAGTAGTTGCCGCCGCCCCCTCGATCTGCGAGGAACGCGGCGACCGCCTCGCGCTCGACCTCGAGCTCGGCCATGTACTGATCCCAGCTGAGGACTCCTGCTTCGCGAAGACGCCCGAGGATCACTTGGGTGCTCACCCGGAACAGTTCGGCCAGTGGACGTAGCTGACCTCGTAGGTCACGACGCCGGTCGAACCGCTCCCTGAACTCCGACATCGGCACGAGGAACTCTGCGGCCACCTGATTGCACCAGCGTTCCACGTCGTTGCTGCGCACCGAGCGTGGATCGAGGTCGGACAGTGCGGTCTCGCCAAGCCACAGATGCGCCAGCTCATGCACGAGCGTGAACACCTGCGCCGCCTTGCTGTCCGCGCCATTGACGAACACGACGGCCGCACGTGGATCGACGAGGGCAAACCCGCGAAACTCCTTCGGGTCGAGAGCTCGATGCGTGTTCGAGCCGACGATCCCACTGATCATGACAAGGACACCGGCCGCCTCCGCACGCTCACGAAGCCAGGTGAGCGCAGCATCGGGTGTTCGACACGAAGCCCTGCTGTCAGCGGTCCAGGCGAGCACCGTCCGCATCTGATCGGCAACGGCCTCGACTGCGTCCGCCGTGCTCGCGGCGCCGACGAACGTCAGTGGTGGTTCGCCTTCAAGGAGTTGGTTCTCGCGGTACCACTCCTGACGACGCTCGCAGGCGTAGATCACATCGAGGAGATCAGCCGAAACGACACCGCCGACTCCAGCAACCGGGCGATCACCGATCGTCCGGAAGTCAGGGATCGGCACCGTTTCCACTGGTGGTTGTTGAAGGAACAGGAAGCCGACGGGCGTGTGCGTCTTGCGAGCGAAGTCCTCCAACTGCTTCAGCGTCGGCGCGGCGTCTCCGGCGAGCCATGCGGCAAACCGCGGGAAGCGCTGTTCCCAGAGCTCTGCGTCGATCCCCGAGCGAGCGCGAGCCCACTCGAGCACAGCCGGCCTCACCTCGACCCGCACGCTCACGAAACCTCACCCCTCTGCCTGGACACGCAACTCGAACGAGTCGACCGTACCGCGACGGTGTGATGACGACTCATGTCGATTGCCTCTTCCGACGCTTGGTCGCCGGCCTCGCCGACCGCTCCGTTCTGATCCTCTCGAGCAGCACCGAGGCGGGCTCGTCAGAGGGATCCTGCGGCACCAGCCGCCCCTCGAAGGCCGCCTTCAGCACCGATCGTCGCAGGCCAGCTGATCGTGCGAGCCCTACATCGACCGCCCGCTCACACGCCTCGACGAACGAGAGTTGTCGTTCGACCTCGGTCACGATGCGAAGCTGCTCGGCGAGCGGCGGCACCGCGACGGGAAGGCTCTTGAGCTTTCCCGTGCTCAGTGTGTGAAGTCCGCTCGAGGAACTCGCTAGCGCCTGGATACGCCTCGCAGCGGCGGGGCTGTTCCAATACAGCTCAAGGTACGACGGTGAGAGCGCTGGGCCTGGGCGTACACGGATCAGGTGGTTCTGGTGCACACATGGCGCGATCTCGCCGCGCCAGAGCGCAGAGCGGCCGATCTGGTCCGGACTGCCATTGCCTTCGACGACCAACAAGTCGCCCTTGACCAACCCGAAACGCTCGAGCTCGCCGTCGAACACTTCGATCTCATGAACTTCCGACAGGTCGAGCTTTCCCCGACCGACGTTGGCCACCCGGAGGAAGGGGGCGCTGTTTCGAATGGGAAAGCGGCTCGGCTGCTTTTGAATACCTCCGCCGATTGCGGCTACCGATCCGAGTAGCGACCACGCCCAGCCGAATGGCGTCGTCGCACTATCCGGCCCCTCGATGGCATCTGCGCCGACACCGGCCAGGAGTGTCGCGGCCGAGGCATCGGTGGGGTCCTGAGGAACAAGACGGCCGGTGACGGCTGCGGAGAGGACCGACTCGCGCATTCGCTTGAGCAGTCGACGGCCGGTGCGGAGTCCGATTTCACCAGCATCAAGCTTGGAGAACGCCTCCTCGACCGCTTCAACGATGCGCCCCTGCTCGCCAGTGGGCGCCAGCGGAATCTGAACCTGACGGAGTTTGTCCTGAGGCAGGTGTTTGATGGTCGTGCCAGTGAACAACCGATCGAGCTGCTTCGTCGACGAGGCTGCCCGCAGTGCGTATGCGAGATACTCAGGAGCGATCCCCGGTACCGGCCGAATGCGATGGAGGGCCTTCTGGAGCGCGATCGGCTGTCCACGCCACACCGCAGCTCGACCAGGCTCCCCGCCTTCACATGCGATGACATCGCCCGGTAGTGCGAGTACTCGATCGAGCTCGTGCGGAGCAATGTCCATCTCGGCGATGTCGCTCAGATCGAAGCTTCCCCACCGTACGTTGATGTTCCGAAGGTAGGGCCTCGGGTGTTCCCCGGTCTGCCGCTTAGCATCCAGCATCTTGCCGAGCGATGTCTCCGCGACTTCGTTGAGCGCCGCCATCGCCCAGCCTTTCGGCATTTCGCTCATGCGACGAGTTCCTGGGTGAGTTCATCGAGCAGCGGAGAAAGGCGTCCGGCGAAGGTGATGTTCGCCCGGCCGTAGCCGCCGTGACCGACGAAGGGCTCGAGCTCGAAGTCGTCGGCCGTGATCGTGAGGCTGGTGGCGAGGTGGTCCTTGATGCGGTGCAGCCAGGCGAGCTGATCGTCGGTGAACGATGTACCGGCCTGTTTCTGTTGGGCGAGCCAGTTTCGGAACCGCTCGTCGACCGTGAGCGGATACGCAACCAGATCTCGATCTGGATCGAGCGCCTTTCGCACGAGGCTGATCAGGTTCGTGAACTGCGTACCCGCAGAGCCACGAACCCGAGATGCCTCGAGGGCTTCGTACGCCGCCCACAGCCGCTCGGGCGTCCAGTTGTAGGGCGGCCGTCCGATCGCTGCGGCGAGTTCCTTGATTGCCTTCAGCGTGAGCCGTTTGCCATACGGGCGGGAGTAGAGGATCTCCAGCGCATCGATGTCGTCACGGTGTTCGGCCACGAACGCCTGCCACGACTCGATCGTCGAACGAGCCCGGTCCGTTGCGTCGCGCGAGAAGCCCGCGTCGATGATCTCGTCCTTCGACGTCTCGTCGAGCACCTGGGTGTAGCTGCGCCGCACCTCGATCAGCTTTGTCCGCAGTGCTGGCCTCTCGGCGAGAGTGCGGCACGCCCTCTCGATCAGTTCGGCTCGTGCGCCATGCAGCTGATCATCGGTCGGGTCTGTCCCGCCGTTCGCTGCGGATGCGGCTTCCCAAGCCTTGTCGGTGTCGACCGCTTCGGTGAGGAACCGGACAAGATCGCTCAGCCCGACACCGCCGGCCGCTTCTGCGATCTCGTTGCGATCTGCCGGCGTGATCACGCGGTCGAGCCGGGCAAGGCGCCCAGCGATCGACGACACCACGTCCGCATCACGGACACCGGCAGCGACCTGGTCGAGCAGCTTCTTCAGCGACTCCGACTTCCGCCGGTCGAGTGGGTTGGTGTCGTTGAAGTCACCCTCCGTCACGCCCACTGCATCGACGATCACGAAGTGCGTCTTTGCCATTGCATCGGCCGACACAGCCTGAAGGTCGTTCGATTCGATGGTCCGGACACCGCGGCCCTTCATCTGCTCGAAGAAGTTCCTGGATCGGACCTGGCGCATGAACATCACGCACTCCAACGACTTCACGTCAGTGCCGGTGGCGATCATGTCGACCGTCACCGCGATACGCGGGTTGAAGCTGAACCGGAACCACTTCAGGAGGTTCTCGGGCTTCTCGCCGGTCGTGCGGTAGGTGATCTTCACGGCGAAGTCGTTGCCTCGGCCGAACTCCTCTCGGCAGATGCGGACGATGTCATCGGCGTGTGAGTCGTCCTTGGCGAAGATCAGGGTCTTCGGCACCTCGGTGCGGCCAGGGAAGATCCCGCCCTCGTCGAGCGGCTTGAACAGGTTGTCGCGAAAGGTGCGAATCACGGTGCGGATCTGGTCGATGGCGACGACGTCACGATCGAGTTGCCGTGCGTCGTAGACAACGTCCTCGTCGAGCTTCTCGAGGCGGACCTTCCGCGTGTCGCGCTCGCGAAACTTGGTGACGAGCCCGGCTTCGACGGTCGAACCCTGCTCACTGATCTTCGTGCGGATGCGGTACACGTCAAAGTCGACGTTCACGCCATCGGCAACGGCCTCGGCGTGGCCGTACTCGACAACAAGGTTCTGGTTGAAGAACCCGAACGTCTGCTTCGCCGGGGTCGCGGTCAACCCGACGAGGAACGCATCGAAGTACTCGATCACCTGACGCCAGACGCCGTAGATCGAACGATGGCACTCGTCGACGATCACGACGTCGAAGGCCTCAATCGGGATCTGTGGGTTGTACACGACATCGACCGGTCGGTCGGGCTCGAGTTCGGCTCCGGACTTCTCGTCGACGTCCTCCGGGAGCTCCTCTTCGCCGCGAAGCATGGAGTACAGGCGCTGCACCGTTGTGATCACGACACGTGCGGCCGGATCGATCCGGTTCGAGGTGAGCAGCTGCACGTTGTAGAGGTCGGTGAACCGGCGACCGTCGCCTGGGACGGCAAAGCGTTGGAACTCGTCCAGCGTCTGACGCCCGAGGTTCGCCCGGTCGACGAGGAACAGCACCCGCTCCGCTCCTGCGGTCTGAACCAGACGGTACGCGAGATTCGCCGCCATGAAGGTCTTGCCGGACCCGGTCGCCATCTGTGCCAGAGCCCGGGGACGGTTCTGACTCATCGAGTCTTCGATTCGTCCGATCGCCTCGATCTGGATCCGACGCAGCCCATCTGCCGGCACGGGACCCAGCCGCCGAAGGCGCGCCCGCAGCGAGCCTCCATCGGCATCATTGGTCCAGTGACGCAGCCATCGGGCAAGCGTCTCCGGTCGATGGAAGGTCAGCACCGAGCGGGACCGCGGCTCGGGATCGAAGCCATCGGTGAACATGGTCTCGTCACCGGTCGACTCGTACAGGAACGGAAGGGGAGACACGATCGACGGCAGATCCTTCGGCAGCCCGGCCGCGTACTTCGCCGACTGCGACTCGACGCCTGCGAGCGGGGTGCCGGACGGCTTCGCCTCGACCGCTCCGGCCGCCTTCCCGTCGACGAACAGGAGGTAGTCGGCGCGGCCGTGGCCTGGCGCCATGATGAACTCGCGCACGGCCACGCCCTGCGCTGCGTAGAGGTTCAGATCCTTGCGGTCCTGCACCACCCAACCGCACGCAATGAGCTGCCGGTCGATCTCGACGCGTGCGCGAGCCTCAGCCGTGAGGTAACCCTCGCTCATCGCTCGATCTGAACCAGGCTCGACGACATGACCCCCTCAGGGTAGGCCGGGACCGACTCTCGACGGAGTCCATCTGGCGGTTGCTGCTTCGATTCGCTCCAGAATTGGCTGACCGACGGACCCGTCGACCCTGTCATCCACGAGAGAGTTCACCCATCAGGTGGTCGAACCGCCTTACAGCTTCGAGCCATGCCAGCCGCCGGCGATTGAGGTCCAAGAGATCCGGGGTGACGCTCAGCGGATTCGGGCTGTGAAGGTGCAGCTCGAGGAGCTCGAGCAGAATGCGACCGCGGCGAATCAACTCGTCCACGATGTCAGCGATTGGGTTGGCTTGCGACCGGTCGGCGCCATCGACGATCTGTCGAAGTTGCACGAGCGGTCCGTTGATCGACGCCCACCCTGCCGCCGCACCCTTCTTGGTGAGACCGACACGAGTCCCACATCCACACGGACAGACCGATGCCATCGCGCCACCTTTCGCTCCGAAAGCACCGATGGTGTCACCCTGGGTCCGGCTCGGCCGTCCCGTCGCGAAACTGTTCACCGCCAATCAATCAGCATTTCACCGCCTGTCGAGACCGGTGTCGAGTTGCGCGAACTCGACCTACTCCGGGACACCGAGGCCCGCCCACCGTCGCCCTGTGCATGAGTAGCTGGTTCACAGACTATTACCCGGCGGGTGCACGGGGGCTCCCGTTGGTGGAGGTGCTGTCGATCGCGAAGCTGCGGGTGGCCCAGGAGGCGTATCAGTTGTCAGGCGTCGCCGAGTCGCTCGACGCGTACTACACCGGTGCCGGCGAGGCCGAGGGCGTCTGGTTCGGTGGTGGCGCCGCGCGGCTCGGGCTCGACGGCCAGGTGCAGCCGGACGATCTGCGTGCGGTCCTCGCAGGCTGCCGACCGGGCGCTGGTGGTCTGACGCCGAACGGTGAAGCCCTGCGGCCGCACCCGCGGCGGGTGCCGGGGTTCGATCTGACGTTCAAGGTGCCGAAGTCCGCGAGCGTGCTATACGCGGTCTCCGACGACCCTCACGTCCAAGGCGCGATCATCGACGCCGGCGAGATCGCGATCAGAGAGGCGATCGGCTGGCTGGAGCGCGAGGCGATCCAGGTGCAGCGTGGGTCGCACAACCAGGCATGGCTCGCACGACAGAGCGATCCGTCGGCCGGCCCCCGACGGCTCGGCACCCACGGGGTGGTGGCGGCCGGGTTCCGTCACCGCACGTCACGGGCGGGCGATCCGCTGCTGCACTGGCACTGTCTCGTCGCGAACCTGGTCGAGGGCACTGATGGGAAGTGGTCGGCGTTCGCTCACCCGGACCTCTACCGGCATGCCCGTGCGGCGGGTGAGGTGTTCCAGGCGGTGTTCCGTGAGCAGCTCACCACCACGCTCGGGTTGGAGTGGCGACCCGGCCGTCACGTTCCGGAGATCGCCGGTGTCCCGCAGCAGTTGATCGACGTGTTCTCGAAGCGCACCGACGAGATCGAGCACTGGTTGGCACGCACCGGCACGCCCGACACCCCGGAGGGCCGTCAGCTCGCCGTGTGGGCAACCCGCCGGAGCAAGGGCGAGGTGGAACACGGTCGCTTCGACGACGGCTGGAAGCTGGAGGCTATTGCACACGGTTGGGGGCCGGAGGAGGCCGAACTGCTCGTCGCGTCAGCGGCGCGGCTCGTGGTCGTCGAGACCGAACGCGGCGGCGCGCGCTGGCACTGCGTGGGACGGGATAGCACGAACCGGACGCCCGGTTCCCTTGTCGAGCCTGATCAGTGGATCGCCGGTCTGCTCGACGACCTGACGGCCGTCTCGACCACGTTCACCTACCCCGATCTGATCGAGGCGCTGGCCGCCAGTCAGGGACCGGGCGCGACGACTTGGACACTCGAACGTCTCGCCAGCCAGGTGCTTGCCTCCAGCGACGCCGTCCCCGTCAACTCCGGCGAGATCCGGCGATGGACGAGCCGGCAGATGCTCGAGCGCGAGCAGCGGTTCATCGGTCACTTCCTCACGCAGGTCCCATCCCCCGCAGCGGCCGATGCAGCGATCGCCGCGGTCCTCGCGGCTCGACCCGAACTCGGGGCCGATCAGACCGAAGCGATTCGCCTGCTCGGCCGCTCCACATCGGCGGTCTCGGTGCTCATCGGTCCGGCGGGCACAGGGAAGACCTTCACACTCGACGCCGTCCGAGCAACCATCGAGGCCTCCGGCTCGACCGTGATCGGTGCAGCACCATCCGCACGCGCGGCCATCGAACTTGAAACGGGCGCCGGCATCCCGTCGTCAACGCTGCATTCGCTGCTCGCTCGCAACCAACCCGTCATCCCGGGTTCGGTGCTCGTGATCGACGAGGCCGGCATGGCCGACCTGCGCATCCTCGAAGCTGCCGTGTCCCGCCATGTCGGACACGGCGGTCGGGTGATCCTCGTCGGCGATCACCGCCAGCTCCCCGAGGTCGGCGCCGGCGGTGGCTTCGCCCATGCCGCAACCCACGCCCGGACGGTCGCAGAACTCACGGTCAACCGACGCCAAGACGAGGCCTGGGAGCAGGACGCCCTCGGCGAACTTCGCGCAGGCCGGGTGCGCACAGCGGTCGAGGCATACGTCGAGCACGATCGAATCGACGTCCACCCGACGCCCGGGGCAATGGTCGACGCGGCGGTCGACCGGTGGTTCGAAGCTCGGCTCGCAGGCGCTCGACCCGTGTTGCTCGCGGGCACCAACGACCTCGTCGACCGGCTCAACGACGCGGTCCTCGCTCGCCTTCGCTCCGTCGGCGAGCTCGATCCGACAGAGGGCGATCCATTCGGCGTCGGCGAACGCATCGTGCTCCGCCGCAACGCAACCCTCCCGGTTGAACAGTCTCGCGACGGCCGCGTCGCAAATGGCCAGACCGGCACCGTCACCGGCGTGACATCCTCGGGTCTGGTCGTCCGTCTGGACGGACATCAGGGTGAAATCGTGCTGCCTGCGGACTATGTGTCGTCGGCAGTCTCGCATGCGTATGCGCTGACGATCCATCGCTCCCAGGGAGGCACATGGGATCAGGCGATCGTCGTCGGCGCCGACGGCCTTTACCGAGAAGGCGCGTACGTCGCGCTCTCACGCGGTCGTGCCGGCAACCACGTCGCGCTCACCGACCCCGAGCTGGCAGCGATCGTGGCCGACCCCGACCTCGACCGGCATGACACGGGACTCGACCCGGAGCCCGTGCTGGGGGTGGACGATGACCTCGTCCGCTGCTTCAGCAGGTCGCGAGCAAAGGAGTTGGCGCACACGATCGACCCGGACCTCACGCTGGTCGACCGGTTGGAACGCAATCTGCCGCTCGCCGAGCTCGAGGAAATGGTCCGCTACGCCGCCACGGTCGAGCACGACGCCGACCGCCTCGTCGGCAGCACCGTCGACCAGCTCGAACAGCGCCTCGACCGCACCATCCACACCGCACACCACGCTCACCTCGGCGTCGCTGCGAGCCCGGACGACCGGCACAACGTCGGCATCGTCAGCGACCTCGACGACCACGCTGGAACCGTGACCCTTCGCTTCACATCGGCCGACGGCACCGAGGCCAGCCGTCAGTTCGGGTGGAACCAGCTGCGCATCCTCGACTCCGACACCCACCCCCGGGAGCTCTCCCCCACCGCCCGCCGAACCCTCGCGGACATGGTCGCCCCGACCGTCCAGCAACTCGACCGATGGCATGCGATCCTCGACGAACACGGCGTCGAACCCGGCGAACACTCCAGGTTCCGCAACGCCGCACGCAACATCGTCGAACGGGCCGCCGCACGCCTGATCGCCGCCGACCCGTCGTGGCTCCACTCACTCGTGGGTGA
This sequence comes from Actinomycetota bacterium, assembly GCA_009704985.1. GTDB lineage: Bacteria > Actinomycetota > Acidimicrobiia > Acidimicrobiales > Ilumatobacteraceae > VFMC01. Next base: position 13,676 of record WLDE01000089.1, read on the forward strand.
ACGGCCACACGACCCGGCCGGCGCTGCCGTCTGGCACGACACCATCGCCGAGATCGCACGACACCGACTCGTCCACGAGATCCCCGACTCGACGCCAGGCATCGGCCCACGACCATCACACGATCCCGACGACTGGGACCGACTGAACCTGCACCTCGGACAGACACGGGTCTGGCTCGCCTCCACCGACCGCCTCCAACCCACCTTCCCGATCCGACCCAGCCGACGCGAGCTCCACGAGCGCCGCCACGAACTCGAAGACCTCTTCGCCACCGCACCCAAGGACGCACGGGGCCTCGTCGACCGGCTCGGCTGTGGCCAACTCGACCTCGATGAGACCGGCGAACTGCTCGCACGCGCTTCCGCCCAGGTCGACCAGCGACAGCGATGGATCGTCGACAACTGGCCCCACGCCATCGAGTTCCAAGAGATCAACCGCACCCTCGCCACCGGCAGCTGGGGCCCCGACCCCCGGCTCCTCGCATCCATCACGGGCCCGGCCGACGATCCGCTCATCGACGCCATCACCCATCACGACCCGTGGCTCCGCCAAGCCCTCGGCGAGCTCGTCGACCGCGATGCCACCTGGCTCACCCGCGACGACGTCGAAACGCTCGGCGCCATCGCCGACACACGCCACCGGCGCGGCATCGGGCCCGCCGCACGGCTCGATCACGCCCAGATCACGGACGCGTTCGAGCTGCTCGGCGCCGAGCCGGTGCAACCGAGTCCGATGCTGACCCGTGACCGAGAGAGCGGCTTCGGCATCGACCTCGATTGACCGCAGCCCTCAGGCAGCGGAGTCATCGACATCGAGACGGCGCAGCAAACGACGCACGTACTTCCACCGATCCCGCTCCGCCTCGCTCCGCCCCTCGCGGTCGTACAACTCCAGGGCCGAGTTCCACGCACGCACCAAGGCGATGCCAGCGTCGGCATCACGCTCGAGACGAGCGCGGACGCTGTCCAGCACGTCTCGGTCGAGCACCCCTGCAAACGGGTCGGCGACGACGCCGGTGCGATCGAGCTCGTCCGGGTCGACCGGCGCGAAGCCATGCGGGCGTGCACGCCGAACCCGATCCCATGACCGATCCAACAACAACGACAACCGATGCCGGACGGACATGGGACGATCAACCCGCGCCTCCGAGACCGCCAACGCGAACTCCGTCAACAAAAGGTCGCAACGGTCGCGATCTCGACCGCACCGGGCACGAGCGAGCGGCGCAGCCGCTACCGCGAGCACCAGCGTGGCCACCTCAGGCAGATCGCTCACCGCCAGGAGATCGTCGACGAGCACGTCCGACTCGACCCCGATGCGCCGAACCCGGGCCACCAACTCCTCAGCCGAAGAGCACGCTGCGAGACGCTGGCTCCCCTGCCATTCCTCCGGGATCCCGCCCCGAGCACACCGCCAAAGCTCCCGTTCGAGCCGATCCGCCAGGTCCATGCCCGGCACCGTGAAGATCCAACCTCACAGGAATGCTCACCGCGTTGCTCACCGAATACCTCACCAAATCGGCTCTCCGCGTTTCAGGGTTGGATGGTGGGGAGGAGGGTCCAGTCGGGTCGGCCGGCGTAGAGCAGGCAGCGGATGCGGTGGTGTCGGAAGTTCACCAGTCCGAACGCGACGCGCTTGATCCGTTTCGCGAGGTTGTTCACGGCTTCGGTCGGGCCGTTCGTGACGTGTGAGCGGTGCCACGCGACGATCGGGGCGGCCCAGCGGGCGATGGTGCGTCCGAGCCGGCGAACCTCGATCGGCATCTCGCGATCGGTGAAATCACGGCCGATCTCGGCGACCCACTCGGCGGCGAGGTCGGGGTCGGTGTGGTCGTAGATCTGCCGGACCACCTCCTTCGCGTTCCACGCGAACCACACCTCTTGGCGTGGATCACCAGCACGGAGCAGCCCGGTCATCCGTTCGCGCTGGGCGTCGGAGAGCCGTTCACGCGCGATCGACAACCGGCGCCGTGCCCGCCACAACGGGTCGTCGCGTCGACCGCGGTGGCCGAGGGTGTCGTTCTGCACACGCCGCCGGCACTCATCCAACGCCTGGTTGCCGAGGCGCACGACGTGGAACGGGTCGGCGACTTGCACCGCTGCCGGGAGCATCGTGTCGAACACCGTGCGATACGACGCGGACAGGTCGAGCGTGGCCCACTCGATCCGATCACGCCACGCCTGATCCCGTGCTGCGAGCCACCGGCACGGGTTGACGCTGTCACGACCCGGCACCACGTCGAGGAGCTGCCCGCGGCGAACATCGACGATCTGGGTCGACCACAACTGGGAGCGGAACCTGCCCACCTTCGCGAACAACGTCTCGTCCAACCCGAGCGCCGTCACGGTGCCGATCCGGTCCGGGTGATCGATCAGCTGCTCACCAACCGCAACGACGGCGTCCATCACCGCATGCCAACTGCAGCCGAGCTCGGCAGCCACATCAGTGACAGCGCGGCCGTGCCGGCCGACCTGCACCGTCACCCACCTGGCCGCTCTCGTCGTGAGCAAGCACCGGGCGGTGCCGATCTGCGGGTTCTCGTCGCACCAGCACACCCCACACCCCGTGCAACGCCAGCGTTGCTTGCGCCACGCCAGCCGGGTCGGGCGACCGAACACCGGCAGATCAACCAGCACCACCTCACGAACACCATGACGATGCACCGCACCACCACACGAACACCCAGGGCGCTCGGCGTCGATCGTGACCACGACACGGAGCCACGACGGCCAGTCGCCGACACCGACCACGGTGACATCGGGCAGGCCGACCAACAACGCGCACATGCGCGTAGCATCCGTTTCCAAGCAGGGGCTCCTCGAGACTCGACGACTTCAGACATCGCTGAGAATCGCAGAGCCCCTGCGCCGCGCCCGGGATCCCTACCCGACCATCACCCAACCCTCAGACGCGAAGCGCC
>WLDE01000090.1 GCA_009704985.1 Actinomycetota bacterium
GCGGGCCGCCCTGGGCCCCGCTGCGGAGCCCGGCCGCCAGCGCGACCACGGCGACCAGGCCGAGCACGGACGGCCCGTGGTCGGCGACGTCGGCCGCCTGCGCTGCGGTGAGCACCTCGTCGCCCACCAGGTCGCTCAGCCACGCGAGCGCGATGAGACCGAACAGACCGACGACGTACACCTTGTACGCAGCGTCGAACCACTCGATGTCGCCCAGGCGGTTGCGTTGACGGCGTGCCCGCAGGTCGCGGACGGCGTCGACCCCGGTGGTCGCGGGCGCGGGCGGGTCGGTGGTGAGCGACTCGGTCATCGTCCGCTCAGGCGCCGGTCTCGGCCGGCCGCCGCTCGTCGGCCGACCACCCCGACCAGCTGGCCACGTAGAGCCGGGGCGGCGCGAACCCCGCGTGCTCCATCGCGAGCACGTTCATGCACGCGCTGACGCCCGACCCGCAGTAGGCGATGGTCGGGACGTCGTCGTCCACGCCGAGCGACCGGTAGTGGGTGCGCAGCTCGTCGACGGAACGCAGGCGACCGTCGTCGCCGAGAACCCCCGACCAGGGTCCGTTCACCGCGCCGGGGATGTGCCCGGGGCGAGGGTCGATCTGGGTGACCTCGCCGGTGAAGCGCTCGCGGGCGCGGGCGTCGATCACGACCCCCCGGTCACCGGACGCGAGCGCGGCGGTCTCGTCGGCGGAGGCGAGGCGGTCGGTGGGCCACGGACGCGCCGTGAAGCGAGCCGGCACCGGCTCGACCCAGCCGGTGTGCACCTCGCCGGGCCACGCGGCGAGGCCGCCGTCGAGCACCGCGGCCTGCTCGCCGAGCATCCGCAGCATCACGACGAGCCGTCCGGCGGTGAGCCCGCCGGTGTCGTCGTAGGCCACGACCGTGGTGCCGTCGCCGATGCCGAGCGACGACATCGCCGCAGCGAAGTCGTCGGGGGTGGGGAACGGGTGGCGGCCCTCGGTGGCCGGGGCGCCGTGGGCGGCGAGCTGGTGGTCGAGGTCGACCCACACGGCGCCCGGGAGGTGGCCCGCCTCGTAGGCGACGCGGCCGTCCCGGCCGTCGAGGTACCAGCGGACGTCGACCACGACGACGCCTCGTCCGGCCTCGTGCGCGGGTGCGACGGGGTGGTCGCGCAGGAACTCGGCGCCGACGACGACGGGGATCACCCGAGCATCATGCCAGCGGCGCTCCCGGGGCGCGCGGTGTTCCCCGGCGCGTCACGGCAGAATGGCGGTGATGTCGTTGTCCGCCGCGGAGCGGTTCCTCTCGTTGCTCGCCCTGCTCGCCGGGGTGATCGCGGTCGCTGTGGTCGTGCTGCGGGTCGTCCCCGCCGGTCGGGCCACGCTCTCGCAGCTCGCGCCGGCCTCGCGGTGGCTCGCGTTCGCCATCGCCGCGACGGCCATGGCCGGCAGCCTCTACTTCAGCGAGGTGCACGAGTTCGAGCCCTGCAAGCTGTGCTGGTACCAGCGGATCGCGATGTTCAGCTCCGCGATCGTGCTGCTCGTCGCGGCCCTCCGGCGCGACCGGAACGCACGGTGGTACGTGGTGCCGCTCGCGGGTGCGGGCATCGTGGTGTCGATCTACCACTACCTGCTGGAGTGGTACCCGCAGCTCGAGACCGGGGCGTGCAGCGTGAGCGTGCCGTGCACCGCCGTCTGGTACCGCGAGTTCGGGTTCGTCACGCTCTCGTTCTCGGCGCTGTGCGGCTTCGCCGCGATCCTCGCCCTCATGCTCTTCGTCCCCCAGGCCGGCGGCGTCACCGACGTCACCGACGCGATCGACGACGCCATCGTCGCCGCCGGCCCCGACCAGGAGGCCCGTCATGGCCAAGCAACCGAACCGTCCGTCCCGACCGGCACCCCGAGCCGCTGACGCCGCCGGCGCGACCTCGCGCCGATCGTCGCTGCTGTGGCTGTGGGTGGCGCTCGGCGTGGTCGTCGTGCTGCTCGCCGGGTTCGCGATCCTGAGCGCCGGCGACGACGAGGAGCTCACCGTCGGCACCACCGTCCCCGCCGGTGACGGCGCGACGGACGGCACCGGTGACGGCGCGACCGAGACGACCGGCGGCGGCCAGATCGCCGAGGCGTGGCCGGTGGAGATCACCGGGACAGCGCTCGTCCAACTGCCGCGCGACGGCGATGATCCGGCGCTCGGCACCACCGCGCCCGGCCTGTCGGGGTTCGGCTTCGACGGCACCCCGGTCGCCGTCGACCCGTCCGAGGGCCCGGTGATGCTGGTGTTCCTCGCGCACTGGTGCCCCCACTGCAACCGGGAGATCCCCGAGCTGAACGCGCTGCGCGACGGTGGCGGACTGCCGGCCGACCTGCAGGTCGTGGGCATCGCGACCGGCACGGACCCGAACGCCGAGAACTTCCCGCCCTCCGAGTGGATCCCGCGCATGGACTGGACGTGGCCGGTGATCGCCGACAGCCCCGACTACCTGGCGGCCTCGGCGTTCGGTCTCTCCGGTTTCCCGTTCACCGTGATCCTCGACACCGACGGCACGGTGCTCGACCGCTGGTCCGGGGAGATCGGTCGCGACGGCATCGCCGAGCGCGTGGCCGCCGCCCTCGGCTGAGGCGTCAGCGGCGTCAGTCGGTCTGCCCGGTCGCCCCGGCGGCGACGGCCCGGTCGAGCACCACGCGCAGGGGCAGCCCGAGCGCCGCCGCGGCGGCTGCCGCGTCGTCGTGCTCCACCTTCACCCGACCCGCCGCGAGCTTCACCCGCACCGGATGGCCGTCGACGTCGACCACCCCGTCGGTGCGCTGCTGGGGCCACCTCCTCCAGGTGGTGGCGCGCACCCCGAGGCTGCCGGTCTCGGCCACCATCACGTCGCGCACGGCGTCGAGGCGCGACCCGTCGCACAGGGCGTGGACGGTGAACGCAGGCCGTCCCTTCTTCATCACGATCGGGGTTGCCCACGCGTCGTGGGCCCCGGCTGCGAGGAGCCGGGCGATCGTGTGCGCCACCACCTCACCGGTGGCGTCGTCGACGTTGCACTCGACGAGTTCGGCCGGCTGCCCGGGTCCGGGCGTCGAGACCCTCGCGTCGCCGATCACCACCTGCACCACGTTGGGCCGCCCCGGCACGTCGCGGGTGCCGGCGCCGTAGCCCACCTGGTGCACCTCGAGCGCCGGCATCGGGCCGAACTCGTCGGCGAGGGCCACCATCAGCGCCACGCCGGTCGGGGTCGCGAGCTCGCGGTGGTCGTCGATGCCGCGGCTCGGCGCGTGGCGGAGCGCGAGCAGGTCGACGACGGCGGGGGCGGGGTTCGGCAGCTCGCCGTGAGCGGCGCGCACGCGGCCCTGACCGAGGGTGATCGGGCTGCAGACGATGCGGTCGATGCCGAGCACCTCCAGCGCAGCGCAGACCCCGACGACGTCGACGATCGCGTCGATCGCGCCGACCTCGTGGAACTCCACGTCGTCGGGATCCATCCGGTGCATCCGGCCCTCCACCTCGGCGAGCGCCCGGAAGGTGCGCTGGGCGCGGTCGCGCACCCGTGGCGGCAGCTCCGTCGCCGCGTCGAGCAGCTCGCGGATCACCCGGTAGGGGCGGTGGGGGACGTCGTGGTCGTGGTCGTGCCCGTGGTCGTGCCCGTGGTCGTGCGGGTGGTCGTGCGGGTGGTCGTGCGGGTGGTCGTGCGGGTGGTCGTGCCCGTGCCCGTGCCCGTGCCCGTCCTCGTCGAGCACCACCAGCGCGTGGGTGGCGGCGATGCCGCAGCGCAGCACGGGCTCGAAGGTGAGCAGGTACCCGTCCACCGGGAGGGCCTGCACGATCGAGGCGACCGCGACCGGGTCGGCGCCCGCGTGCACGAGTGCGCCGAGGGTCATGTCGCCAGCGGTCCCGGCGAAGCAGTGGAACCAGGCGGTGCGGACGCGACCCTCGTGGCCGGCTCCGGCACCGCCCGGAAGGGTCACGCGGGCACCCGCAGGATGCGGGCCATCGCACACGCGGCGCCGAAGCCGTTGTCGACGCCCACCACGGTGACCCCGCTCGCGCACGACGCGTGCATCGCGAGCAGCGCCGTCACGCCGTCGAGCCCCGAGCCGTAGCCCACGCTCGTCGGCACCGCCACCACCGGCACGGCGGTGAGCCCGCCGATCACGCTGGCGAGCGCCCCCTCCATCCCGGCCACGACCACCACCGCGTCCGCGGAGGTGACACGGTCGAGGTGCGCGAGCAGGCGGTGCAGCCCGGCGACGCCGACGTCGGTGAGCCGATCCGGGTCGAAGCCGTAGGCGCGCAGGGTGAACACGGCCTCGTCGAGCACGGGCACGTCGGCGGTGCCGGCGCTCACGGCGAGCACACGGAACGGCCGGAACGGCTCGGGCAGCCGCCACGCGACGCACCCGGAACCCACCACACCCTCGGGGTGCTCGGCGAGCACGGCCTTGCGCTGCTCGTCGGTGGTGCGGGTGAGCAGCACCGGGCCGGTGTCGTGCTCGAGCAGCTCGGTGACGATGCGCACGCACTGCTCGGGCGACTTCCCGGGCCCGTAGATCGCCTCGGGCAGACCCTGGCGCAACGCACGGTGGTGGTCGACCAGCGCGTCGCCGACGTCGGCGAAGGGCAACCGCCGCAGCGTGGCCACGGCGTCGTCAGCGGTCACCGTGCCGGATCGGATGTCGTCGATGAGCTGGCGCAGTCGTGTCTCGTCCACGAGGAGCATTCTCGCGGGTGCGGGCCCGGCTGTCGAAACGCCCCCGGATCACTGCGACACGGCCCCTAGCCTGGACCGCCATGACACGCATCGGGTTCCTGGGCCCGCTCGGCACGTTCACCGAGCAGGCGCTCATGTCGCAGCCGGACCTCGCGCAGGGCGAGTTCGTGCTGTTCCGCACGATGCCCGACGTGCTCGACGCGGTCGAGAGCGGCGAGGTCGACCTCGGCTTCGTGGCGATCGAGAACTCGATCGAGGGCACGGTGAACCTCTCGCAGGACGAGCTCGCGTTCAACCACGACCTGCTCATCCAGCGCGAGGTGGTGCTCGACATCGAGCACTGCCTGATGGCACCGACCGGCACGTCGCTCGACGACGTGAAGGTGGTGCTCTCGATTCCGGTGGCCACGGCCCAGTGCCACGCCTTCCTGCGCAACCGGGTGGGCCGCGCCGAGCTCCGCGCCGCCAACTCCACCGCGGAGGGCGCGCGGCTGGCGAGCGAGCTGGGCGTCGGACACGCGGCCGTGGCGCCATGCTCCGCCGCCGCGCTGTACGGGCTCGACATCCTGGTGGCCGACATCGCCGATCACCCCGGCAACCAGACCCGGTTCGTCGTCGTGGCCCGCGAGGGCATCCCCGCCCCCACCGGGCACGACCGCACGGCGCTCGTGATCTATCAGCGCGCCGACGAGCCGGGGTCGCTGATCTCGATCCTCCAGGAGTTCGCCGCGCGGCGGATCAACCTGTCGAACCTGCTGTCGCGGCCCACCAAGGACGGCGGGCTCGGCGACTACTGCTTCATCATCTACGCCGACGGCCACATCGCCGACGAGCTGCTCGCCGACGCCGTGCGGGCGCTGCGGGCCAAGCAGGGCCGGGTGAAGTTCCTCGGTTCCTACCCGGCCGCCGGTGCCCACGCCCACGAGGCGCGCGAGCACGCCGACGCCCGATGGCGCGAGGCGGACGACTGGATCCGGTCGCTCCGGGAGAAGATCCGCGACTGACCCGGGACCGATCCGGGACCGCCACGAACCACTCACACCGCCGCCGGCGACGGGCCGGGGCACGAGCTCGCGAAGGGGCACACCATGGGCGTGAAGGACGATCTGAAGGCCGCGCTGACCACGGCGATGAAGGCGCGCGACGAGGTCGCGCTCTCTGCGCTGCGCCAGGCGCTGTCGGCGATCTCGGTCGCGGAGACCGCCGGGGCCGAGCACGTCGAGCTGAGCGACGACCAGGTGCTGAAGGTGCTCGCCGCCGAGGCGAAGAAGCACCACGAGTCCGCCGACGCCTTCGAGCAGGCTGGTCGCACGGAGAAGGTGGCGAGCGAGCGCGCCGAGGCGGCGGTCCTCGAGGCCCACCTGCCGGCGGCGATGAGCACCGAGGAGCTGCAGGCCATCGTCGACGCCGAGGTGGCGGCCGCAGCGGCCGACGGTGCCACCGGCATGAAGGCGATGGGCAAGGTCGTCAACGCCGTGCGCGCCCGGGCCGGCCAGTCCGCCGACGGAGCTGCGATCGCGGCGATGGTGAAGGCCGCGCTCGCCGGCTGATCATCCGGCGGGTCCGGCGAGGCCGTCCCGGTTCCGCTGCCCATCGCCGGTGCCGTGCCTCCTAGGGTTCCGCGGTGGACTTCGGACTGCTCTCGCTCGGCGACCATCTCACCGACTCCGTCACCGGCGTGCGGTCGACCCAGGCAGAGCGCTTCCGGTCGCTCGTCGAGCAGGGTGTCCTCGCCGAGCAGACCGGGTTCCGGTCGGTGCACCTCGGGGAGCACCACTTCTGCGACTACATCCTCTCGTCGCCCCCGGTCGTGCTCGCCGCGATCGGCGAGCGCACCTCGCGGATCCGGCTCTCGACCGGCGTGCTGCTCGGCGCGAACCTCGATCCGGTGCGGGTGGCCGAGGACTACGCCACCGTCGACCTGCTGTCCGGAGGCCGGCTGGAACCCGTGATCGGCCGGGGGACGTACTTCCCGCACACCTTCGCCGCGTTCGGGCAGGATCCGGCCGACGCGAAGGAGGTGTTCGCCGAGCACCTCGAGCTGCTGCTGCGCATCTGGGAGACGGACGGCCCCGTCACCTGGAGCGGACGCTTCCGGGCGCCGCTCGACGGGATCACCGTCGAACCGCGGCCGCTGCAGACCCCCCGACCCCACGTGTGGCTGGGTGCCGGGTCGTCGCGTGACTCGGTCGAGCTCGCCGCTCGGCTGGGGGTGTCGCTGATGCTGCCGACCGTGTTCGGCACCCCGGCGTCGTTCCGGCCGATGGTGGACCACTACCTGGAGTGCTGGGAGGCGGCCGGCCGGGATCGCGCCGACGCCCGGATCGGGGCGCTGAGCCACTGCCACGTGCACACCACGTCGCAGCTCGCCCACCAGACGTGGCGGCCGCGCTACACGACGTACATGACCTGGGTGACGTCGTTCGTCGCGCGAGGCCTCGGCGCGTCGTCGGTCCCGCCGTTCGACTACGACGCGATGGTGCGCGCCATGGCGGTGGTCGGCAGTCCCGCCGAGGTGGTGGACCGCATCGGCGCGATCCGCGATCTCCTGCAACTCGACACCCACTTGGTGATGTTCGACATGGGCGGCATGCCCCACGCCGAGGTGGCCGCCACGATCGAGCGCTTCGGCGCCGATGTGATCCCGGCGTTCGCCTGACCCGATCGACCGGCCCGATCGACCGGCCCGATCGACCCGGAGGCCGGCTGCGGCCGACCGCTAGCGTGTCGGCCGGAACGGTGGCAGAGCGGACAAATGCAGCCGCCTTGAAAGCGGCCGGCTCACAAGGCCCGGGGGTTCGAATCCCTCCCGTTCCGCTCGCCGACGAGCGTTGCCGTGCGTGCCGCGTGCCGTCGGGCTCCTCGTCGACGCTGGCGCCCGGTGTCCGGATGCATGACGGATCAGGTGGGTCGTCGTGTGGCGTCGCCACCGGTCGTGGCCGGTGGCGACGTGATCGGTCCGGTCGGCATCACCATCGACGGGCCGCAGGTCAGCCGCCGAGGGCGTCGGTCACGATCTGGATCTCCTCGATCGTCACGTGGGGTCGGGCGGTGTCGAGGAGGAGGCGTTCGATCGTGCGGTCCGGATCGTCGAGCACGTACGGCGGCTCGGAGTCGGCGCTCACCACCGTGCCCTCGTAGGCCACCAGCGTCCCGTCGGGGCTGGAGATGGTGAAGCCGTGGTAGCCGAGTCCTCCGGTGGGCGCGGGTCCCTCGATCCTGGTGAGGCCGGCGAGGGCCGCGGCCAGTTCGTTGGCCTGCGCGGCCGTCAACGTCCAGGCCGGGTCGGGGACGCCCGAGTACAGCCCGAGCGTCACCTCCACCTGGAACCCGGCCTCCACGTCGACCACCGTGAACCGCCCGTCGGCGGCCCGCTCGAGGTTCAGCACGGCACCCTCTTTCCAGGTGATCCCCTGGTCCGTGGTCGTGCCCGTCACCGAGGCGAGGTCGAGCCCGACCAGTTCCACCGCGGGTTCGCCGCACTGCGGCGGGTAGCTCTCGAGCACCGCCGCGCACAGGCGCGTGGCGTTGCCGTCGGCGTGGAGGAATCCCTGCACGGCGATCGGCGTGTCGGCCGATCGTTCGATCAGCTGGTCCACGGTGATCGGACCGCCCGTGTCGGTCGTCGCCGGCTCCACGGTGGTCGGGGCACCGGTGTCGGTCGTCGCTGCCTCGTCACTGTCGGATCCGCACGCGGTCATCGCCGTTGCGAGCCCGACCAGTGCGATGGTCGTCATCAGCATCATCCGGTGTCTCATGCCGATTGGACGTCGAGCGACCTGCATGCGGTTCCTGTCTGTCGTGTTCATCGTTGCCTCCTTGGTGGACGGGCGGTCCCGATGCCACCCTTCGAGCTGGTGAGCGCGGTGACGTCGACGGCGGTGACGTCGTCGTCGAGGTCGTCGAAGCGGCTGATCACCTGCCACAGCCGGGCCGTTGCGAAGGGGGACCGACGCTGCTTCTGGCCGAACGAGAACTCGGTGAACCCCCGGTAGCACGACTGTGGTGTGACGGTGCCGTCGTCGGCGACGTTGTAGGCGATCAGGCAGGCGACGAGCTCGGCCAGCGCCTGCCGGTCGGCGGGATCGGCGCCGTGGCCGCGCCACAGTGCCGGGTAGCGGCCGAGGCAGTCGAGCACGCCGTGCACGTCGTACCAGGTGGTCGGCCACTTCACGGTCTTGAACCGCGAGCCGTGACCGAACATGTAGGGCTGGTGCTCCCCCCGTGCCCGCCACACGCCGAGCGACACCCGGGCCACGTCGTGCAGTGCGTCGGGCCGTCGGGCGGGTGGCACGTACGACCATGCGCGCAGTGCCTGGAGCGTCGTCTGCGGGCAGAGGTCGTTCACGCGTCCGGGTCCGCGAAAGCCGCTCGAGGCGTCGGTCCGGCACGGCCATCCGCGTCCCTGGGAGGTGTCGGTGAGGTCGTCGAGCGTGGTCTGCAGCGCCCGGGCCACGCGGGGGTCGTCGCCTCGGCCGTAGCGCAGCAGCGTCTCGGTGATCGCATGGGTGTCGCACAGCAACGACTCGCGCCCGCCGTCGGGCACGGCACGGCTCCTGGCGACGATCGCGAACCGCCCGTCGGACAGCTGGATCGCGAGCATCGCGTCGAGGAGGCGTTCGATGCGGTCGTCGTCCCCGCCCGACACGCCCATGTCGGCGAGCAGGCCGAGCAGGTTCGGTGCGAACGCCGGGTGCTGGTGCCCCGACAGCTCGATCGGGCGGGTCCAGTCCGGCAGCCGAGCGATCAGCGACCCGGTGGCCGGGTCGTCGAGGACCGCCCGTCGCTCGGCCGCAGCTGCCGCGAGGTGCTCGGGGCCGTGGGCGAGGTGGGCGTGCACGATCCAGCGCGCCGCCGGCTCGCGGGCGGCGAGGATCCAGTCGAGCACCGCCGGGTCGGGTCTCATGTCCGCTCCCGGCCGTCCCACCACGCGAGGACGCGCAGTGCTCGCAGCGTCGACCAGCGGCTCGGGCCCGGCGCTTCCATCGTGCACCAGTACCGGCCCGGGTACGGCCGGTGGCGGGGCCAGGTCCCGTCGGGCCGCTGCGCCCGGCGGACTTCCTCGATCGCCTCGGTGAGCCGGGCGTCGGCGGCCATCGCCTCGAGCACCGTGATCGAGGTGTGGAACGAGCCGTGCCCGGAACCGCGACGGATGACCAGGCAGTTCCAGCCGCCGTCGGCGAGCTGCTGAGCGGTCAGCCACTCGACGGCGTCGTCGACGCGGCTGTCGCGGAGACCGAACGCCACGGCGAGGTCGATCGGCATCCCGGCGATGCACATCCCCGGTTCGCTCACCGTCGCGGCGAGGGTGAGGCCACCGTCGAACCGGCGCGCACGCTCCCAGTGCAGCCTCACCCCGGCCCACGACCCCTCGGGGTCCTGCTCGGCGAGCAGACGCGCTCCCCATCCCTCGGTCGCCACGCTCGCCCGCTCGGCTGCGACGCACTCGCGCGGCAACCCGAGCAGGTCGTCCGTCACCTGCCACCGGATCGACGGATCGCCGGTGAGCAGCCGATCGAGCGGTGCTGTCGACACGCCGCCAACCCTCCTCCTGCCCCGGCCCGCCGACCTCGACTGCGCGACCGAGGGCGCTCGAAGACCAGCATGCGCCCGGCGTGCGGGGCCGACCAGGGCCGAAGGACTCGCCGCAGGACTCCGGGTCCCAGCGCGGCGACCGGCACGTCGTGTGGATCCAGTGGGCCGCCCAGGCGCGTGCCTGCTTCGACGAGCACGTCGAACTGGACGAACTGTTGGTGCAGATCTGGGAGACCGACGGGCCGGTCACCTGGAGCGGGCAGCACCGTGGCGCGCTCGACGGGGTGATGGTGTTGCCCCGGCTGATGCAGGCGCCGCGTCCGCCGATGTGGCTCGGGGCCGGTTCGATCGAGTCGTTCGAGCTCCAGACGAGCTCGCTCGTCGGGCCCGACCGTACCCGCCCTCCGGCAGGTGTGCCCGAACCGACCGGATGGCGCTCGCGGTGTCCCTCGAGCGGCCATGACCGATGACACGCTCACAATCCGGGCATTTGCCCGATGCGGCCGGAGCAGCTGGCGACGCACATTCCTCGGTACGAAGCGTGCCCGGCGGCGTTGCGGCCGTGGACCAACGGTGAGAGGAGCTCTCGATGAGGCAGTTTGGACGGTTCGGCGCTCTGGTGCGTCGTACGTTGGCCTACGTGGCGGCTGCTGCGATCGCCGTGACGGCGGCCGTGGTGGTACCGCCCGGCGGCCGGGACGCCGTGGCGGCACCCGTGCCGCTCCCGGTGCTCGTCGACGACATCGTGCAGCGCACGTCGCCCACCTACAACGCGTGGCGCTCGCTCGAAGCGGAAGCTCGCGAGACGGTCGCCGCCATGCGCAACGTTCCCAACGACACCCGCCTCGCCTGGTTCGCGCGTGACGAGATCCGCGCGGTGATGTTCGCCCGGCTCGTCAGGGCCATCCAGGAGCAGGCCTCAGGCGCCACCCTGTCGCCGAACGAGGCTGCGTGGGTCGCCGCGACCACGGACCTCGTCCGGGCGCGTCGTGTCGCAGCCGCGCGTTCCGCTCTCGACGAATACGACCGATGGTTCGTCGATCCCTGCAGCTACCAGCCGCCGGCCGGCTACGGGTTCAAGCAGTTCGCACCGTGCGGAGCCGGCCTCGGCGCGTTGTTCGATCCGCTCGCCCCGAGCGCCGACCAGTTCACGGCGTACGGCACGGCACTCGTCACGGACGCGGCGCTCCTCGGCGCCGACGCCAAGGCTGCGGAGCTGGCGGCGGTCCAGGCGCTCACGTTGCTCGGTGGGGTGAGCGGCGCCCTGCTCGCCGGCGCTGCGGCAGGCTCGCTCGCGCTTCTCGTGCCGGCGGTCGCGACCGCCGTCGCCATTGCACTCGGCACGTACTGGGGCGGGTTCGCAGGGTTCGCCGCAACGGCGGCCGTCTTCTCCTCCAGCGTGCTGGCCACCGGTGTCGGCATCGCCGTGCTCGCAGCCGTCGTCACGGCCATCGGCATCTGGCAGCTCGTCCTGTCGGAGCAGGTCAGGCCCACGCTGGTGGATCGGATCGCCGCTGCTCAGAACACGCCCATCGACCTCGCCTACCTGACGTCGAACGACGGCCTCGGCGAGTTGTTCCCGCTCTTCCTGGGGCAGACGCTGCCCGATCAGGCGGCCGAGCGGGCTGCCGCGATCACCCCGACGGCGTTCGACGCCGTGAACGACCCGCAGTTCCTCGACGTCGACACCGGGGCCCTCGTGCCGCAGATCCGGACGCTCGACTGGAACGGCACGCCGCAGACCACCTACATCTCGGGTCGCTGGTTCGTCACCAGGAGCGACGGGGGGAGCTTCGAGTGGGACGCCACACTGCAGTTCCGGGGCGGCGACGGCCTGAACGCGAGCGCCATCATCGGGCCGAACGGCTTCGTCAGCGCCCAACGCACCAGTGACACGACCTTCGTGGCCCGGAACTCGAACCAGCTGTGGGTCAGCGACGCCGACAACATCGGGGTCAGCCGGAGCTACACCTTCAGCGGCAACACCCCTCCGTCGATCACCGCCATCCGACGGAACGGCAACCCGACCCGGCCGGACTTCCAGACGCTGTTCGAGGGTGAACGACTGGTGTTCGGCGTCACGGCCAGCGACCCCGACGCCGGTGATCTGCTCACGACGACGTGGTATCTCCCGCCCGACGCAGCACCCGGCTTCGCCGAGGCCTGCACCCCGGCGGACGCATCCCTGCCCTCGCTGTCGCAGTGCGCCTGGGACATCCGGACCGGTCTACGGGTCGAGCCGACCTACACCCGGAGCGGCACCTACTTCGGTCGGGTCCGGGTGGAGGACTCCCGTGGCGAGTTCGACGAGCAGTGGTTCACGTTCACCGTCGTCAACGTCGCCCCGACGCTGGTGGTCGACCAGCCGGCCGGCTCGACGATCACCGTGAGCGAAGGCACACCGGTGACGTTCTCGGGCACTTCCTCGGATCCCGGTGACGACCAGCTCCACATCACGATCGACTGGGGCGACGGCACCATCCAGCGGCAGTCCTACCCGTGCGCGGGCCCCGTCGCCGCCGACGGCACCTGCACGGCGTCGATCTTCGGCGCGGCGAGCGACCCGACGTCGTGGACCCGCACCCGCACCTACCCACGACCCGGCACCTACACGGTGACCATCACCGCCGACGACTTCCAGGGCGGCAGCACCAGCACGACCCGCCAGGTCGTGGTGCCTGCGTCGACGGTGAGCGTCGACCAGCCGTTCGTGACCACCAACGGCTCGAGCGTCGAGCTGGTGGCCAACATCAGGTCGTTCGGCGACATCCCGTACCGGGTGACGGTCGACTGGGGCGACGGCACGACCACCACCGCTGACGGCCCGTGCACCGGGCCGTCGTGCGCCTTCGGCGGCGCCGGCCCCGGTGGAGGCGTCATCGCCCTGTGCATCTTCCTCGGCCAGCGGTGCACCTGGTTCAACGCAAGCCACACCTACGCCGTGTCCGGCGACTACACGATCACGGTCACGCCCTCCCGCCCCGCGGTCGGTCTGACGTTCGACGCCCGGACCACCAACGTGCAGGTGGTCAACACCGCCCCGACTGCGTTCTTCAACCCGTCGCAGCCCTGCCCGCCCGGCGGGCTGGTCATCTGCCTGCCCGTCCCCGACCCCGACACCCGTGACGTCCTCGTGGGGAGCGCCGTACGACTGCGCGGCCAGGTCGTCGACAACACCATCAACACCGTCACCGGCACCATCGACTGGGGCGACGGCACGCCCGTCGAGACGGTGACGCTCGTCGACACGCCGACGTGGAACGGCGCCTGCACGCTCATGTCGCCGTGCCCGCCGAACGCCCGGTTCTTCGACGTCTCGCACGTGTACGCCGCGGCGGGTGAGTACACGGTCACCTTCGTCGCCGACGACGGCGACGGCGGGATCACCACCATCACGACCACCGTCGTGGTGCGCGCCAACGGGTCGCCGATCGTCGTCAACGACGTGATCCGGACCACCGAGGACGTCTCGGTGTTCGCGTTCGCCCTGACCGGCCTGCTCACGAACGACAGCGACCCGGAGCGCGACCCGCTCACCGTGACCGCCTTCACCCAGCCGGCCAACGGCACGGTGAACGTCAACCCGGACGGCAGCTGGTTCTTCACGCCAGCCCCGAACGCCAACGGCACGTCGACGTTCACCTACACGGTGAGCGACGGACGCACCTCGTCGACCGGCACGGTGACGGTGGAGATCACCCCCGCGAACGACCCGCCGGTCGCCACCGGTCCGGTGAGCTTCGCCGTGTTCGAGGACGGCACCCTCTGCCTGTTCGGCTGTCCGACGGTGCTCGATCGGTTCCGTGACGTGGACGGGGATGCGCTCGTCGCCGAGCTCGTCACCCCGCCCGCCAACGGCACGCTCAGCCCGGCACTGGCCGCCGACGGCACGTTCGGGTACGTCCCGGCCGCCAACCGCAGCGGCAGCGACTCGTTCGTGTTCCGGGTGTGCGAGCGCGACCGTCCGACGGTGTGCACCGTGCCGGTGACCGCCACGATCGACATCACGTCGGTGAACGACGCGCCGTCGTTCGTCGCCGGCCCGTCGCAGACGGTGACCACGCGCGGCACCACGGTGACCGTGCCCGGCTGGGCGACCGCGATCAGCCCCGGACCCGCCGACGAGTCGGGGCAGCAGGTGACGTTCAGCGTGGTGACCGACAACCCCGCGTTGTTCGCCGCCGACGGTGCGCCGGCCGTGAGTGCTGACGGCACCCTCACGTTCCGTCCGATCGCGGCCGGCAGCACGCAGGTGCGGGTCACCGCCGTCGACGACGGACCGGGCCTCTCGGCGCCGAACGAGAATCGCAGCGCACCCCAGGTCATCACCATCTCCATCGGTGCTTCCGCCGACCTGTCGCTCACCTCGTCGACGAACGACCCGGTCCTGCCGGGTGGCACCGGCGAGGTGCGGCTGGTCGTCGCGAACGGCGGCCCCGATGCCTCGTCGGCCGTCGTGCGGGTGGAGCTCCCGGCGGGCCTCGAGCTCGTCACGCCCGCTCCCGCCGGGTTCGACGCGGTCACGAGCCGGTGGAGCGTCGGCAGCGTGCCGTCGGGCTCCTCGTCGACGCTGACGCTCGGTGTCCGGATGCGTGACACCGGGTCGACCACCGTCGTCGCCGAGATCGTGTCCGCCGCGGTGTCCGATCCGGACTCCACGCCGGGCAACGGCACGGCCAACGGCGAGGACGACCACTCGTCGGTCACCGTCACCCGCCGCACCCCGCTCGCCGATCTCCGCATGACGGATCAGGTGGGTCTGCGTGTGGCGTCGACCCCGGTCGTGGCCGGTGGCGACGTGACCGGTCTGGTCGGCATCACCAACGACGGGCCGCAGGACACCGTCGCCCAGGTGCGGGTGGGCCTCGACGGCCTGTCCCTGCGGCCGGGTGCGCCGGTGCCGAGCGGCTACTCCACCACGACGGGGATCTGGACCGTCTCCGTCCCGTCCGGCACCAGCCGCAGCATCGAGCTGCCGTTGACCGCCGCTCGGGTGGGGACGTTGACGATCGCCGGTGAGGTGGTCGGCTCCACGATCGGCGACCCTGACTCGACGCCCGGCAACGGTGCCGTCGCCGGTGAGGACGATCGGGCGACGGCGTCCGCGACGGCGATCTCCAGGTTCGCCCTGCGGTTCAGCACGTCGAACCTGCGCACCGCCCCCGTCCTCCTCGACGGGGCCACGGTGAGCGGGTCGATCGCCGTGTTCGTGCCCACGTCGACCGACATCGCCCGGGTCGACTTCTTCCTGAACGACCCGACGATGAGCGGGGCGCCGCGCCAGGTGGAGCGGTCCGCACCGTGGGACTTCGGCGGCACGGCGACCGGTGACCGGGCGACGATGTTCTCGACCCGCACCCTCGCGGACGGGCCGAACACGATCACCGCACGGGTGGTGCTGCGCAATGGCACCACCCAGGTGGTGACGGCGACGTTCACGGTGAGCAACCCGCGGCCGGCCACACGGCGACTGATGGTCTCCACGCAGGGCAACCGCTCGGCTGCCCTTCCGCTCGACGGTCGCTCCGTCAGCGGGTCGTTGGCCGTGTTCGTGCCGGACGAGGCGGGGATCGTGTTGGTCGAGTTCCGGCTCGACGGTCGCCTGATCCGCACCGAGTTCGCCCGGCCGTGGGACTTCGGCAGCACGCTCGGCAACGGCAACGCCGCCCTGGTGCGCTTCTCGCCCGGGTCCCGGACGGTGACCGCACGCATCGTGTTCTCCGACGGTTCGAGCGACACGCTCCGGGCGGTGTTCACCGCCACCTGACATCGCTCC
Organism: Actinomycetota bacterium; assembly: GCA_009704985.1. Classification (GTDB taxonomy): domain Bacteria; phylum Actinomycetota; class Acidimicrobiia; order Acidimicrobiales; family Ilumatobacteraceae; genus VFMC01. Next base: position 15,978 of record WLDE01000090.1, read on the forward strand.
GTCCCGACCGCCGGAGCGGCGACCGTCCGCGCCGCGGGGCTCGGCAGGGAGGCCGGTGAAGGCGGTGATGCCGGAGACGGCAGGGACGGCAGGGACGGAACGACGACCTCGGCGATGCGTCGCACCCTGTGGGGTGCGACGCATCGCCATGGGTACAGCTACACGCTCGCCGGTGATCTCTTCGGGCCGAACCCGGAGTCCGACCTCGACGCCGACGACGACCGGTCCACGTTCGCCGCGAGTGCCGTCGACCCGTCGGCGATCGAGGCGATGGTCGACCGGGCCGTCGCCGAGACGTCGGCGCGAGGTGGGTGGGCGTCGAACGCTCTGCTGCTCGCCGCGCCGATCCGCTCGGCGGATCCGCGCCGTCCGGTCCGCATCCGGCGGGGCCGACCTGGTGGACTCGCGTCATGGAGACCCGCACGCTGTTCCAGGTGGCCTACCTCGTCAACGATCTGGAGGCGTCGATCCAGCGATGGAGCGATGTCCACGGGGCCGGACCGTTCGTCGTCACGCATCACCACCGCACCGACCGCTTCATGTACCGCGGCACCGACGCGGAGGCCGA
>WLDE01000091.1 GCA_009704985.1 Actinomycetota bacterium
ACCTTGCCGCCGTCGGGTCCGGCGCCGGGCGTGAGCGTCCAGCTCTGCACGAACTCGCCCTGCGTCTCGTCGGGTGTCGTTCCCGCCTCGCCCGAGGTGCTCTGCTCTGGAGCCGCCGGGTCGGTCGGTGCCTCCGTCCCTGCGCCGGCCGAGGCCGGCAGGGCGAACACACCCACGAGCGCCATCGCGGCGAACGAACGGAGGAGCGGACGGGGGCGGTGGGCGTTGCGCATGATGCCGGTCGACTTTCGGAGAGCGGGGACCGCCGAGGCGGAGGGCTGAAGGAGAGGGGGACGGGAAAACGTGGCCGGTGGTGTGGGGTCGTGAGACCCCACACCACCGGTGTCACATCAGGTTGTGGGTGCGATCACCCGGCGTCGTCAGACGACGGTGAAGGTGAGCGTTCCGCGGTAGGTGCCGGCGTCGGCGGTCACCGGGATGAGCAGACGCAGACGGGCGTCCATCACCGCGATGCCGAGACCCTCGTTCGGGTTCGCCTTGGCGAGCGACCGCGAGAGCAGCTCGTTGTCCAGCGGGACGTCACGCAGACCGTCGGCAGCCACCTCGGCGCGGGGGTTCTTCGACGGACCGGCGGCGACGACCATGTTGTAGCCGTCGAACGAACCGGCCGAGTCCCACGTCACCTCGGGATCCCAACCCATCAGGTTGCCGTGGAACGTGTCGCTCAGGTCGTCCTCGCTGCGGAAGGTGCCCATCCGGCCGTTGAGGGTCCAGCCCTCGTCGAGGTCACGGGTGTCCACGACCGACAGCTGGTTGATGCGACCGGTCGCCGCGAAGTACACACCGGCGAACTCGCCGCCGGTGAGCAGCTGAGCGTTGCCGAGGTCGATGCCGCAGTGCGTCGGGTACACCGGGTTCGGCACCTGGTTGGCGTCCACCGGGTACGGGTACTCACCGAAGTTCGGCGTGTCGAGCGCACCGAGCGTCGGGAAGCCGTTGGCGTCCGTGCCGGTCACGACCGAGGGAGCCGTGCCCGGGCCGACCGGGTTGGTGAAGAGCCAGCCGAGCAGCGGGTTGGCGTTGGTCGGGTCGGCGCTGGCCGGCGAGGCGGGCAGGGCGGGCAGCGGACCGAACGTGTTGTCGGTGAAGGCCGGAGCCGAACCGAACACACCGCAGCGCTGCGTGAGCACGAGGGCACCCGCAGGACGCTCGACGATGACTTCCTGGATCACCGGGCCGACGAAGGCGGCCGTCGAGGTGGCGGACACCGGAGCGGACGCCGTCCCCACGAACGGGGCGGCGTACACGGCCTGCACCGTCACGCTGTAGGCACCGGGGGCAGCCGTCACGACGAGGGTGTTCGTGCCTGCCGGCACCGTGAAGGGCGAACCCGCCACGGTGGGGCTGACCGTCACGGTGTGGCTCACGAGCGTGGCGCCACCAGGCACCGCGGCGGGAGTCCAGTTCACCGTGAACTGACCGGTGCCGGCCACCGTCGACACGACCGGCGCGCCGACCGGCGGCAGTGCCGGGGTCGCCAGCACGGCCGGGGACGACGCCGGGCCGGTGCCGACCGAGTTGGACGCGGTGACCGTGACGCCGTACTCCGTGCCGTTGACGAGGCCCGGGATCGTGAACGTGTACGGGCCAGCGGCCGGGACGTTCACGGTCGTGGCCGCGCCACCGAGGGTCGGGGTGGCCGAGACGGTGTAGCCGGTCACGGCCGGGTCGGCCGTCACGGGCGAGAACGAACCGTTGATCGACTGATCCGCACCGGTCGCCGTCACACCCGTCGGGGCGGCGGGCGGCCAGCCCTGCTGCCAGGAGATGGTGCTGGCACCGGTCGAGACGACGGTGATCCGGCTCTCCCAGTAGCGGCCGACGACGCCGGCCTGGGTGCAGACGAAGCCGATCTTGTAGCGACCGGCCGGGAGGCCGATGCCGACGTTCTGGACGAAGTTCAACGTCGTCGCGCCGGTGATCTGACCGGTGCCCGCGGCGAGCGTCGAACGAGCGGCCTGAGCAGAGCCCGTCGTCGAGTAGAGGTTCTGAGCCACCGAACCAGCCGGCGCACCGGCCGGCAGCGCCGGACCCAGCGTGCCGAACGTCACCGTCTCGACGTCGAGATCGGCGTTGACGATGTACTGGTGCCAGCGCCAGCCGCCACCGGCGGTCGTGGCGTCACCGGGGCAGAAGTTGTTGCCCGTGGCGAGGTTGAGGGTGAACGACGTGGTCTCGGTTCCCGACGTCACCGACAGTGACTGGCCGGGCGCCGGAGGAGCCGCCTGAGCGACGTTGGAGCCCACGACGGCGACTGCGGCGACGGCAGCGAGGGCCGTCAGGGCCGCAGTGACCCGTGAGAGTCGTGTGTTTCGCATGATGGTGTGAGGTGCCTTTCGAGACGTGGTGAGGGGTCGATCAGAAGTTGCCGCTGCGCAGGCCGCGCTGGGTGGCGAGCGAACCGCAGTCCGGGGCGACGGTGAAGCCCATGGCCTGGATGGTCGAGGTCGCCTGGCACAGGCTCGAGGTCGGGCCGCTGAAGAGGCTCTTCAGCGCGAGGTTGCCGGGACCGGCGATGGTGGCGGTCGGGAAGACGTTGTAGACCGTGCGACCGAAGGTGGCGTTGTTGTAGAAGCTGGCCACCGGGGTGAAGTTCGGGTACGTGCCGCTGACGGGGCTGCCGATGTTGTTGCCGGCACCGTCGTTGCTGATCGAACCGAGGATCACGTCGGCCGGCGGCTGCGGCGAACCGAGGTTGGCCGAGCGAGCGATGTACTGGCTCGCCGAGAACCCGATGATCACCTGGGTGTTGGCCTCGGCGGGCGAGCTCGCCGCGAGCGCGTCACCGGCCAGCTTCAGGTGGACGGCGTTGTGCTCCTGCAGACGGCCACCGGCCTGGCTGCCGGGCACCGTGGTCTCGTTGACGACGGCGCTGCACGTGTCCGTCGCCACGTCCTCCTCGGCGGCGCTGACGCCGGCGGTGGAGTTCCACGACGCGAAGGTGCCCGAGCCGAGCTGGATGCCGCACGGCACGATCCGCACGCCGTTGATGGTCTGCGGGCCGCTCGTGAACAGCGTGTCGAGCTGCGCGCGGGTCAGCGACGTCACCGCACCGGCGTTGCCGGCAGCGCGGTAGTAGGCGAAGGTGAGGGCATCACGGGCGAAGGGCACGTAGGTGAGCTGCGTCCCGGCCGTCGAGTCGAGCGACGACGAGCGGGCGAAGTCGATCAGACCCGACACGTCGGCGTTCGCGCAGAACGACGAACCGTTGGCCGCCGAGCCGCCGTAGCCGGTGCCGTCGATCGAGCGGCTCAGCGCACGCTGGCCGGCCGACGAGCCGTTCGGGCGGGTGAAGGTCGGGGCACCGATCTTCGGGGTGATGCAGTTGTCGGCGACACCGGCGGGCGGGGTCGCGTCCCACGAGATGATCTGCACACCACCGGTGGCGGAGCTGCTCTGGATGGGGGTGAACAGCACGCCGTTCGTCTTGCCGGCGAGCGCGTTGAGGACGTCCTGGGTGGTGTCGGAGCCGACCGTCACGAACGCGGAGAACTGCGCCGGGTCGGCGCTCGCACCGCTGGGGGTCAGGGCACCCGCCGCAGCGGACGCAGCGGCGATGGCCGCAAGGCCTGCAGCTGCTCGCTTGAGCTTGGATGAGGAGAGCATGGTGGTTTCAACGATCCCTTCGTCGTGTGAGTTGCACCCTGACTTCCCAGGGCGGGCGCAGCGTGACAGGTCGATCTTTCGTTCGGCTGACCTCAAGATGAACGCTGAGCGTGATCACCGAGAGTTCATCTGTTCCTCGCCTGGCGCTCGCCCGATGACGTCGTCGCGCCGTCAGTGCACCACCCACCGCAGCCGCGGCCCCGACGCGAACGGGCCGCTGCGCGTGGCAGCGGCCCGTTCCGAGAGCGACGACGAGGTCGAGTTCGTCGCTCAGCCGAAGCGACCCATCACGTAGTCGGAGGTGCGCGGGTCCTGGGGTGAACCGAACATCGCGTCGGTGGGTCCGTGCTCCACGATCACGCCCGGCGTGCCGTGCTCGGCGAGGAAGAACGCGCAGTGGTTCGACACGCGCGCGGCCTGCTGCATGTTGTGGGTGACGATCACGATCGTCACCTCCGACACGAGCTGCATGATCGTCTCCTCGATGCGACGCGTGGACGTCGGGTCCAGCGCGGAGCAGGGCTCGTCCATCAGCAGCACGCGGGGCCGGATCGACAGCGCTCGGGCGATGCAGAGCCGCTGCTGCTGACCACCGGACAGGCCGCCGCCGGGCTGGCGGAGGCGATCCTTCACCTCGTTCCACAGGCCGGCCTTCGACAGGCACGACTCGACGATCTCGTCCTTCACCGCCGTGGTGGCCTTCACGCCGGTGAGGCGGAGGCTCGCCAGCACGTTGTCGTAGATCGACATCGCTGGGAACGGGTTGGGCTTCTGGAACACCATGCCGATCTCGCGGCGGGCGTCGGTCAGCTTGCGTTCCGGGTCGTAGATGTCGTGGCCGTCGACGATCACCTGGCCGTCCATCTGCGCCCCGGGGATCATCTCGTGCATCCGGTTGAGGATGCGCAGGAACGTGGACTTACCGCAGCCGGACGGGCCGATGAGGGCGGTCACCTTGCCGGCTTCCATGTTCAGCGACACCCGGTCGAGCACGAGACGCGAACCGAACCAGGCCGACACGCTGCGGGCGTCGATGCCGGCGAGCGTCTTCGGCCACGACACCACCTCGTCCACCGTCTGCGCGACCTGACGCCGGCCGAACGCGGCCTTCCGCTTCGGTGGCGTCTGCTCGAGCGTCCACGACACGACGGGTCCGTCGTGCTGCTCCACCGTCGCCGGGCGAACGGGGAGTTGCTGGGTCGACGGAGCGGGCGCGACACCCGCGTCACCCCGTCCATCGATCTGGTGAGTCGCCGGTGCGATCTGCGTCGCCGGCGGCGGGCCGAGCGACACGACGGGCGCGCCCGCGGACAGCAGTGGATCGAGCGGGGGTGCGGGGGGCGGCGGCAGGAAGGGCGGGGGCGCCGAGGGCGGCGCGGACACCAGCGGCACCTGGCCGCTCGTCGGGGGCGTCGTCGACCACGGCAGGTCGCCGATGTCGGAGATGTCGGAGATCGCTGCGGGACGCCCGGACTCCTGGAACCGCACGCGCACACCCGCGAACATGTTCAGCAGCGTGCGGAACTCGTCGACCCGATCGACCGTCACGGAGATGCCGAAGTCGCTCACCCCGGGCACGTCGAAGATCGTCCACGTGCCACGCGAGCCGTGCACGAACGCGTCGATGTCACCGGCCAGCCACGACCACTCGACGTCGTCGCCGTCGCGAGCCACGATCCTCGACCCGGTCACGGTGACACCGCAGGGCACCAGCTCGGCGACGATCGCGTCGGGCGACGTCGGGTCACCGCTCACCAACTGCACCACCCACGCCTGCGGGAACTGCACGCCGGCGTCGTCGGTGGGCCGTGGCGCGACGACGTCGTCGAGCCATCGGTCGTCGGACCAGCTGTCGTCGCCGGGGCGGTCATCGATCGTCATGGACGGAGCTCCTCACGAGGGGCGGGGACACGGGCAGGAAGTGCGAGCGCGGACCCGGCGGGTCACATCAGGTTCGGCAACAGACGTACGGCTTCGCCGGCCGCGCCGAGCGCCACGAAGCACAGTGGTGGGACGAACACGAGCCACGCCTGCGGGCGGCCCCAGCGGTACCACGCCCACACGAACCCGACGGACACGAGCACCACGGCCTGGAGCCACAGCACCAGCGCCCACAGCGTGCTGGAGTCGGTGCCCATCGCCCGCTCGCGATCGGGCAGCGCGGTCGTGCTGATCAGTCGCGCCGGGCCGCCGACGGCCGTGCCGTCGAGGGTCGCGTCCACGCGCAGCAGCCCGTCGGGGAGGAAGCGGTTGCCGGAGGCGGTCATCAGCAGGAGCCGCCCCTCCCCCGCCGCGGCCGGTGGCGGCAGCGGCGCGCCGTCGAGGCGCAAGCCGGTCACGCGGTACTCGAAGCGGCCCTGACCGGTGGTCACCGTGATGAGGTCGCCGACCTGCAGCTCACGCAGCCCGTCGAAGGGTGCGCCGTAGAGGCCGCGCCGTCCGAGGATCACGCTCGTCCCGATCTGGCCGGGCAGCGGCGTGTCGCGACGGTGCCCGGGACCGTCGAGCATCGCTCCCGACGTCGTGCCCTCCACGACCACGTGTTCCACGCCGATCTTCGGGATCTCGAGGTAGGCGACCGGCGTACCGATCGCGATCTCCTCGCCGGTCGAGTCGGTGGGGCCGATCGGCGCCGTCCCCGCGGCGAGCTGCTCGCGGAGCTCGTCGTACAGCTGCTCCTGCGCGGCCGACTGCTGCAGACCGCTCACGAACACGGCGTGGAGCAGGAACGCTCCGGAGAACGCCAGCAGGCTCACGAGCACGGCGCGGACGAACTGCAGCCTCGGGCTCAGCGGCGGAACGCCAGCGGCGCGGCCGCGGCCGCCGCCGGCGCGCCGTTCGCGTCCGGCACCGACACGCTGACGCAACCGGTCGAACGGGTTCGGCACCTTCGCTCGCAGCACGGAGACGGCGGTCGTCACGGTGCCCTCGGCGGAAGCACCTTCACGGGCTTGGCGAGCAGGACGGCCATCCGGCCGAACACGAGCGACATCAACGCCCAGAAGAGCACCGGCATGGACGACGAGCCCGTGACCGGAATCGTCCCGCCACTGCCGAAGGTCCCGCCCGACCCGCTCGTTCCGGTCCCGCCCGAACCCGACCCGGTGACCGGTCCGAGCGATGCCGCCAGGGTGGTCGTGGTCGCTCCCGCCACCGTGGTCGTGGTGGCTCCAGCCGCCGTGGTGGTGGGCGCGGCCGTCGTCGTGGTGGTCGCGCCCGAGACCGTCGTCGTGGTTGCGCCGCCCACCGTCGTCGTGGTGGTCGCGCCCGAGACCGTCGTGGTGGTTCCGCCCACCGTCGTCGTCGTGGTCGGCGATGCGCTGGTGGTCCAGGAGATCCCGGAACCGGCGGCGGTGATGGTGATCAGGGTCTGCCAGTAGCGCTCGGTCTGACCGGCCGCCGAGCAGGCGAAGCCGACCTTGTACTGGCCGGCAGGCAGACCGAGGCTCGGATCGAGGTTCGTGGCGAAGCTGAGATTCGTGATCCCGGTGATCTGACCGGTACCGGCAGCCAGGTTCGGCCGCTGCACCTGCGCCGCGCCCGTCGTGGCCGAGAACAACGGCTGGGCGATCGCCCCCGCCGGCGCACCCGCCGGCAACACCGGACCGTTCGAATTCCACGTCAACGTCGCCGCATCCACCGACGCCGACACGATGTACTGGTTCCAACGGAAGCCACCACCGGCCGTCGTCGCATCACCGGGACACGCGTTGTTCGGCGCCACGAGCGACAACGTGAACGCGGTCGCCTCGGTTCCCGACGCCGGCGAGAGGTTCTGGCCAGGAGTGGGGGGCGTCCCGGCGGGCAGCGCCGTCGCCGACATCGCGCCGACGAGCGCGGAGACGAACAGTGCCGAGGACAGGACGGTCGCCGCTCTGGCCAGGTCACGCCAGATGCGACGCGATCGATCGGATGAGTGGTTCATGAGGTCTTCTCCGCCGTGAGGGGTTGGGAGTGTGGAGCCGTTTCGGTCGATGCGGGGCGACGGCGCCCGCTGACGACGCCCGCGAGTGCGAGGAGCGCCGCCGCGCCAGCGAGCACGCCTGCGAGCAGCAGCCAGCGCGAGACGCCGCCCCCGGTGTCCGTCGCGTCGATCGCGCCGTCCGGGGCGCCGGGCACGCGCCAACGGAATCCCGCCAGCTCGTCGCTCGGGTCGAGCTCGATCACGATCTCGGTGTCCCAGTAATCGGCGGTCTGGCGGAAGTAGGTGCACGCCACACCGATTCGGTACGTGCCCGGAGGGACGTCGCCGGGCGTGAACACGCCGAACGTCAACGCCGGGAGCGCCGGGATCACGCCGGGATCGCCCGGCTGGGCGGCCATCTGCGTCAGTTGGTGCGCGAACGGACGCGAGTCGAAGGCGAACAGCGGGAACTGGTCGCCCTCGGGCCCGATCACGCCGTACTCGACGGAACCCGGGTCGTCGTCGACCGGGATCATGAATCCCTGCACCCGCCAGTCCTCGCTCGCGCTGTCACCTGGGCACGCGGCGCCGTCGGGGAGATCGAGGCTGAAGAGCGTCGCGCTCGCGCCCTCGGAGAGCGGTCGCTGCTGCGGGTCGATCACGACCACGCTGCCGGCGTCGCGCGGCCCGAGGCCGTCCGGGAGCTGCGGCGTGTCCGAGGCCGCCGACACGCTCGCCGGAACGAGGGTGAGCGCCGCCGCGGCGCCGAGGCCCACCAGGGCGTTCACGCGCCGGCACCTCCGGCCCGCCCGATGCGACGTCGCCACAGGGGTCGACGTGAGGTCACGCATCAGCGAGTCCCTTCATCCCGAGTCCCTCGCCTGCAGGAGTCCCCGTCGCCCGCCGAGTCCGCTTCGTCAGCTCCAGAGCTCCGAGGGCCGACCCCAGAGCGATGGCCCCGATGCCCGCGACCGCGAACCGTCCGCGCCCCAGGTCCAGACCGGGCGTGGTGGCGATCGTCGTGGTGGTGGCGGAGTCGTCCACCGGCGCAGCCACCGCACTCGTGGGCGGGGTCTCCTCGACCTCCGGTTCCGTCGACTCGGGCACCTCCTCGGTGCTGGGAGGGACGGATTCCGGCGTGGTGCCGGTCGTCGGGGCCGCGCCACCCGAGCCGGATGGTCTGCCCGCGCCGCTCGAACTCGTCCCACCGGTCGGGAACCCTCCCGACGGACCGACCGATGGCGAGGACGGTCCTGCGGACGCGGTCGCGACGGTCGTGGTCGTCGTCGGTCCGGCGACGTCCACCGTCGTCGTCGGGGGCGGGGTGAGGGTGCGGATCTGCTCGATCGCGGACAGCGCCTGCGAGCGCAATTGCGTGGGGAGCGGCAGGTACCCGCGCGGCAACTGCCCGATCGACGTCCCGGCGACCTGGCCGGACCCGGCCGCGTACTCGACGAAGGATGCGTAGTCGGCGCGAGCGCGAGTGTCGAGTGACAGCGGCCGAATGGCGCCGTAGGTCACCATCGTCAGCGGATACGCCGCCGGTGCGTCGGCCCGCTGCACCGGCACCAACACGTTGGCCCCCGAGGCCGGCGTCATCGAAGCGACGCCGGCCGCGAGCCCGTCGGCATCCGGCGCGATGAACCGACGCGTCGGCCCGTTGTCGCCCGCCCGGCTCAGTCGAGCCGCCTGCAGACCGAAACGGGCGGCGTTCGCCGTGTCCGTGACCGCGATCATCGCCCGCGAACCAGCGGCCTGCGGGACGTCGCGCCGCCAGTACTCCGTGGCCGACCCGGCGAGCGGGTTCGGAACGATGCGCGCCGTGTCGTTGCCCGAGCGCGTCCACGCAGCCGTCTCTGCCATGTTGCGCCCGTAGGGCATCCAATCCGTGCCGCACAGCCGAGGCGGGACGAGGACTCCGTTGGGTGACGGGGGCTGGTAACAGTACGGATCGGCCTTCGGGAACGACGTCGGGATCGGGTCACCGAACGGAGTACCCGAGGGGTTCGTCGACGCGTTGCTGGAGTAGGCCGGGTTCACCCTCATGCCCCACTCGTCGGGCGCCCCGGCCAGCCACGCCGACGCCTCCGGGTCGGCGAGGATCCACTCCCACATCTGGAGCGCTGCGTCGGATCCGCCCGCGGGCAACTGCAGGCCCCCGAGCAGCCGGCCGCTCGCCTGGAGGAGTTCGAACTCGGGATTGAAGCGGAGGAAGTCCTCGTCCTCGCCCAACGCCCGGGGATTGTCCGTGGCCCACGCATAGCCGGGTCGCGAGCCACCCACCTCGACCTGGGTCCGGTACGACTGGGTCAGCAGCTTCGCCACCAGTCGCGGCGTGAGGTCGATCTGTGCGACGCGGACGCCGGCGATGAGCCGGGCTTCCTCCGGAGCGTCGATGGAGGGGACCCGCTCGATGTTGAATCCGATCACGACCCCTGCGACCGACAGGGGTGCGTACACCACGGGACTGGACTCGGGGACACCGGTCACCGGTCGTGACACCACCGCGAATCCCGCCGCCCCGCTCGCGTTCGATGCGAGTTGCTGACGAGCCGAGATGTCGCCGATCGCTGCGTACGAGTACGGCGGGAGGCCGGTTCCCGAGCACAGTGCCGGTTGCCAGCTCGACATGGCCAGCTGCAACAGGTCGGATCCGACGATCCGGCGACTGTCGGCGTTGATGTCGCAGGGCGAATCGACCGGCCGGAACTCCAGGGGAATGGCGATCCGGTTGCGCCAGGCCTCGGGCGACAACGGCGACGAGATCACACCGCGCTGAACCGACACCACTTCCTGCTCGTCGATGTCCGGCGTGGCCGGATTGTCCTCGACCTCGATCAGGCCGGCGTTCTCGGTGACCGGTCCGCCCCGGGGGACGATCACCAGCCAGCACTGCGGCACCTGTCTCGCGCCGCCGGTGGTGGGCTGGCTGCGCTGCCCGCATCCCAGACCCGGCGCCTCGAGCCCGGTGTTCACCTGGAAGAGCTCGCTGCCGCGGCCGTCGGGTCCGGTGCGCGCTGCGTAGATCTCGTTCGTGGTGACGATGTTGAAGAACGGGTTCAGCCAGAAGTTGCCACCCTGGATCTGCGGGTTGAAGTCCGGGTCGTAGTGGCTCGTGATCACCGTGCCGTCGACCGCCCGGAAGGGGCGCCACACCTCGCCGGTCTCCCGATCGAGGACGCCCACGTTCGGGTCGAAGTTCGGAAGGATGCGCCGGGTGATGACCCGCGACATGCTGAAGCCGTTGGGGTAGACCGACCCACCCGGGAACGTGGGCGACCCGGCTCCCGCACCGAACTGGCACTGCTCCGGCGGCGGACCCGGATGACCGGCCACGGATCCGTCGTCGGTCCCCCAGCACTGCATCACCTGGAGGAAGTTCGCACCCCAGTCGCCCGGTCCGGGCGTGGTCGGATCGGCACCACGCCACGTGATCGAGACCGCCTGGTTGGAAAGTTCACGTGTCTGGTTCACCGTGATCTCGAGGTCCGCGAAGTCACCACGGCCCCGCACGGTGACCTGCGACGGCGTGGCGGGAAGTGCCGTGTCGGTCCCCTGGCTGCCGGCGACGGGCGCGGCGGAGACGAGCGGCGCATGACCGCCACCCGGCACCCACGCCATCACCGCCCCGACCACGATCAGCGGCCCGGCCAACCAGGCGCGAAGTCGCTCGCCACGGGTCAGCGTCCGACCGCGGGGCCGTCCGCTCGTCCGGCTCACGTCGGGACGCCCCCGGAGAAGCGTCGCCACGCGACCGCAGGCACGATCACCACGGCGAGCACGAGCAGGATGACGAGCACGACGAACGCGATCGACGCATCCCACGGCGTGGTCTCGGGGATCACCGTCGAGGCCACCGCCCCGACCGCCACCTGGCCGGCCGTCGGGTTCTGGCCGGTGGCAGCGCAGCCGACACCGGTCGACGGATCGCATGCCGGTGCACCCGCGACCAACCCGGTCTCGGGGTCGACCGTGCCGCTGCCGCCCGGGACGATCACGAGGCCGGTGACGGGGTCGGTCACGGCGCCGGTGGCCGGGTCGACCGCACCGCCGGTCGCGGTGCCGCCTGCGGTACCGGTCGAACCACCGCCGGTCGCGGAGCCGCCACCGGAGCCGGTGGATCCACCGCCGGTCGCCGGCGCTCCACCCGTGGCCGTCGAACCGCCGCCCGTCGCCGGCGCACCACTGCCCTGGGCCGCACCACCACCTGTCGCCGGCGCACCTCCCGCACCCGCGGCCGCACCACCGGTCGCCGGGGCGGTACCACCCTGCGCCGCTGCGTTCACGGGGGTCGGCACGTTGGCCAGGCCGGCGGTGCCGTCGGAGCACTGCAACGGACCTCTCGCGTCGCAGGCCTTCGGCTGCGGAGCGCTCGTCGCCAGCACGTTGGTGCCATCGGCGCTGAACGTCGGGTTGTCGCACTGGGCGATGTCGATGTTCTGCACCTCGACGCCGGGGATCTTGCGGATCTGCTCGAAGCTCGCCTCCACCAGGTTCACCGGCATCGGCGAGTAGCCGAGCGAGGCCGACTGCTGCTGCGCCTGGCACATCGCGTAGTACGCGAAGGCACCGAGCGTGCGGCCCTTCGCCTCGTTGAACTGGCCGCCCACGCGGGTCGGCAGGATCAGGTACGAGTACGACGACAGCTGGTAGCTGCGCGGGTCGGTGTCGGTGTAGACACCGCTCAGATCCTGGGTGAGGTACCGCGCCGGGTTGCTCTCGTCGGTGTTGATGCGGGCCTTCAGCAGCGACACGGCCACGTTCTCCGGCGTCGGCTCGGTGTAGAAGCCCGCCGCGTTGAGCAGCTTCACCACCGGGAACTGCGTGCCGAGCGCGTACGAGTAGTTCACGTAGCCGATCGCGCCCTCGGCGAAGCCCTGGCTCACGTAGCCCGACACACCGAGGTCGCCGTTCTGGGCGATCATGCCGGGGATCGTCGGGTAGAACGACGTCTGCCCGCAGGCAGGGGCACGACCCGATCGCTCGCAGTAGGCCTGCCAGATCTGCGGGTGGCGGTCGATCATCCACGCCGTCAGCTGCGCCGTCGAGCCCGATCCCTCGGATCGCACGACCGGCACGATGTTGCGGGCCGGCAGGGTGAGGCCAGGGTTGTCGGCGGCGATCGCCGGGTCGTTCCACACGGTGATGGCACCGGTGAAGATCTTGGCGGCGTTCTCGCCGGACAGCCGCAGGTTCGTCACCCGCTGACCGTTGATCCGGAGGTTGTACATGAACGCCGTACCACCCGCCGTGATCGGCATGTAGGCGTAGCTGCCCGGCGCCGGGTTCTCGGGCGCCGAACCGTCCTCGGGGTTGAACTGGAACGGGATGTCCGAGGCGGCGAAGTCGACGGTGCCGTTCAGGAAGTTCTTGCGGCCCGACGTGGAGCCCGTGGGGTTGTAGTCCACGGTGATGCCGAACTGCTGCACGTTCACGCGCATGGCGTCGAGGGCGTTCGCCGACCACGACGACCCCTCGCCCGAGATGCGCTGGTAGCTGCTGGCGTCGGTGACCGGGTTGGCGCCGGTGAGACCGAGCGGGACGGCGGCCATGAGGGTGGCGGCCACGAGGAGCTGCCACCAGTGGCGGGGCGAACGACGATGAGGACGTTGACTGGGACGAGGACGGGGACGGTTCACGATCGGACCTCCGTGGGGGCGGTGGCGACGGTGCTCGAGGCACGCCCGCCGCGCGACTCGATGCGCTCGAGATCCACGAGCGACTGGGCGGCGCGGCGGCGTACCTGGCGCTTGGAGAGGCGGCCGGCCGGGCGGCCGCCGAGGATGCGGGCGATGGTGAACAGCACGAGCACGAGCACCATCAGCACGGCAGCGGCACCGAAGCCTCGTGCGATCTGGTTGGGCTGTGGCGAGCTCACGAGCTTGAACGCCGCCAGCGGCAGCGACACCATCGCGTTCGAGAACGGGTTGACGTTGAGGGTGGCCGTGTAGCCGGCGGTGAGCAGCACCGGTGCGGTCTCGCCGATGCCACGAGCGACGCCGAGGATCACCGACGTCGTGAGGCCCGAGCGCGCGGTGGGCAGCACGACGTGCCACACCGTTCGCCACTGCGGCGCACCGAGCGCGGCCGCGGCTTCGCGGAGGCTGCCCGGCACGAGGCGGAGCACCACGTCCGCCGAGCGGATGATGATCGGCATCATCATGATGCTGATCGAGATCGACGCGGCCAGACCCGACCGCTCGAAGCCGAGCACCAGGATCCACGTCGCGAAGATGAACAGGCCGGCCACGATCGACGGCAACGCGGTCATGGCGGTGACGATCGTGCGGACGAACCCGGCCGCCCGGCTGCGGCTCTCGTTCAGGAACACCGCACAGGTGAGCGCCAGTGGCACCGTGAACACCAGCGCCAGCGACGTCTGGATGAGGGTGCCCATGATCGCGTGGAACACACCGCCCTTGTCGAGCGGGTCGAGCGGGCCGGTGGTGCTGAGGTCCTGGGTGAAGAAGTTGCTCCGGGGCTTCGGCACGAACAGGAACCAACCGCTGAACATCGCGCTCCACGCGCGGAAGAACACGAAGACGATCACCGACCCGAGGGCGAAGAGCGCCAGCACGGCGGCCGCCGCCAGGAGCACCGTCATCGTCCGGTCGACGATGGCGGGGCCGTTCTCGGTGAACGACGACATCACGGCCCAGCTCACGACGAAGACCACGAAGAACGTCAGCACGAACCCGAACGCTCCGGACAGCGGCGTGAGCCGGCCGAACAGCAGCAGCGTGGTGCACAGGCTGCTGACCGTGATGCCGGCGAGCGTGAGCGCGTCCCGACGCGACCAGCCACTGATGCGACGCGGTGCAGGAGGAGGACCCGCCGGCTCGCGCGTGCGCGGCAGGAAGGTGCGCGGGGCCGAGGGCGGGGGCACCTCGACCGCCGGGGCGGAGGCGCGGGCGCCTCGCGCACCGCGCTCGTCGTCCGCGTCGGTCTGCAGGTCGTCGGGGAAGGTGGTGCTCATGCCTCGCTGCTCGCTCCCGATCGAGACCGCGCCACGAACCACGAGGCGGTGAAGTTCACGACGAGCGTGACGGCGAACAGCGCCAGGCCGGCGGCGAACAACGCGGACAGGCCGAACTCGGAGGACTCCGCGTACCTCGACGCGATGAGGGCGGACACCGAGTTGCTGCCCGCTTCCAGGATATGGAAGTTGATGTCGAAGCGGGGCGAGATGATGAGCAGCACGGCGATCGTCTCACCGAGCGCCCGGCCGAGGCCCAGCATCGTGCCGCCGATCATGCCGCCGCGTCCGAACGGCAGGGTGACCACCCGCATCATCCCCCACCGGGTGGAGCCGAGCGCGAAGGCGCCCTCTCGCTCGCCCGGCGGCACCTGCGAGAACACCTCGCGCATCACCACGCACTGGATCGGCATCACCATCATCGCCACGACCACGCCGGCCACGAAGGTCGACGCCGTGTACACGGTGGCGCTCGCGAGCGGACTCGACGGATCGGCGCCGTCGACCGAGAAGAACGGCAGCCAGCCGAACCAGGTGTTCAGCCACCGGGACAGCCCGATCACCTGGCCCTGCATCAGGTAGAGCCCCCAGAGTCCGTAGACCACGCTGGGCACGGCGGCCATCAGGTCGACGAGCGAGATCAACCACGACCGCAACCACGTGGGCGCGACCTCGGCGATGAACAGCGCCGTCGCGACCGAGACGGGCAGGGCGATCGCGACGGCGACGAGTGCGATCAGCACCGTGAAGAGGAGCACCGACGCGATGCCGAACTGGCCGCGATCCGGCTCCCACGACGTCTCGGTCAGGAACGAGACCCCGACGGCCTCCAACGACTGGAGCGCCTCGAGGGTGAGGAACAGCCCGACCGCACCCATGATGACGAGGACGAGGAGTCCGCTGGCCGACGTGATGCCGTCGAACAGCCGGTCGCTCGGACCCTTGCGGATCGTGAGGTCACGGGGTTCGGACGCGTCGGTGTCGGCGTCGAACCGCTGGGGGGTGATGGTGGCCATGATCGTGTCGCTCGATGCCGCGGTCAGACCAACCAGGCGGCGAGGATCAGCAGGGCGATCACCATCGTGACGCCGATCAGCATCACGTCGAGGTGCTTGGCGTTCGACCAGAACGACGCCTTCGGCGGCGGTGCCACGGGCTCGTGGTGCCGCATGCCCTGGTCGCGGATGAGGGCCGCGATCATCGTGCCGAACACACGGGCGAAGGACTCGGCGTCGATCTCCACCTTGATCGGCTCGTTCGGCACGATCCTGGCCGGCACGGACGCAGGCCCCGTCGTCGGGGGCGGGGTCGACGGAGGAGCGATGTCGGCGGCCGGTGGGGGTGGCGGGGTGGACGAGGTGCCGGTCGGCGCCCAGATGTCGTACTCGGGTGCCCACGATGCCGCAGGCGCGTCCTCGGCAGGGAGGACGACCGGCGGAGCCTGAGCGGCCATCGACGCGGCCGCACGCTCGGCGGCCACCCGCGCCGCGAGCTCCCGCTCCGCGGCCTGACGCGCGAGCAGTTCACGCTCCGCCGCCTCGCGCTCCGCAGCCTGCCGCGCGAGCAGTTCGCGCTCCGCCGCCTCACGCGCCGCGATCTCACGAGCTGCTGCTTCACGGGCTGCAGCCTCACGCGCCGCCGCTTCGCGCTCCGCGGCCTCACGTTCCGCGGCCTGACGTGCGAGCAGTTCGCGCTCCGCCGCCTCACGCGCCGCTGCGTCGCGAGCTGC
>WLDE01000092.1 GCA_009704985.1 Actinomycetota bacterium
CCGCCTCGCACGTTTCCGACGAACTCAAGGCTGCGCATCCCGAGATTCCGTGGCGGGAGCTGGCCGGCGTGCGGGTCGTCCTCGCTCACGCCTACCACCACGTCGATCAGGACATCATCGGCGCCGTCGTGGCTCGGGACATCCCAGCCCTGCAGCGCGACCTCGCCGCGATCATCGGCGACCTCCCTGCCGGCGACTGACCGCCGACCCGTCAACGACCCGCGCTCGCTGATTCGTTGTTCGGCGCCGAACCAGTCCGCGTTGCTCGGCACGTTGCACCTTCACACCTACGTCCCTTGCCCAAGGGTGTGTTCCATACACAGAAGATCACCGTGGCGGTGCACGTTTCGTCGCGTTCCGTAACGGCAGTCCATCAGCCGCTCCGTCAGGCGGGATCGACGGTCACGGCCGAGGCGATCTGGCGTGCGATGTCGCTCGCAGATCGCCCGTCCCCGAACATCACCAGGTCGGCCAGCGAGAGGTTCTGCCGGGAGCCGATCCATTCCTCGAGGTAGTCGTGGCTATCCCGAATCCAGTCGGTGCCCTTGTCTCGGCCGCATCGTTCGCGCAACACGCGAAGAGACTCGGCCGGGTCGGGTGAGGGCAGGAGGAGGACCACGAACGCGGCGCCGAGCACACGCGTCGCCTCGTCGAATCGTTCCTCGTCCTCGAAGTGGCTATGTCCGGCACCCAGTGCGATCACCGCCGTCGGGAAGTCCGCGAGCGCGGCGAGCGCTGCGAGCCGCGCCGGCTGCCACCAACGATGTGCGCGTCGGAAGGTGTCGACCTCGATCCGCTCGATCAGATCGCTCACGGGCTGCCCGACGGTGTCGTAGTAGCGGTGGCCGATGGCGTCGATGTCGACGAACTCTCGATCCAGGAGGCCGGCCAGGATCTCACCCACTGCCGACTTGCCGGTGCCCGCAGGGCCGATGAGTGCGATCGGCTTCATGTGGCCAGCCTGTCACTATCGCTCGGCCTCCAGCCGGCTCTCGGCGAGTGAGACCTCCGCCGGGCGGCATTGCCGTCGTTCTGCGCTCCCACCCTGCGGCCGGTACCCCGAGCAGTACGGCAGATCGGAGCGGCTCTATGCCGGGTCTAAGCCGAGCATTTCGCGGCCCTTCAGACGGCGCCGGTCAGAGCCGGGGTGTCTCGGTGGGCGGCCACCCCGGCACCGGGAGCACCCCGCCGATCCCGGCGACCCGCCAAGCGCTGCCGGTCTGGCGGACCAGGAACCTCTGCACGACGATCGGCTCGCCCTCAATGACCGGCGTATCGACGTGGGCGATCCACACGGCCTCGAGGTCCGGGGCCTCGGGGTGCTCACCTGTGACTGTGCCCCGGATCCCAGCGTCGGTCACAAAGTCAGGAAGCACCTCCCGCCAGCGGATGATCCGCCAGCCAGAGAACTCGGGCCAGAACGGGCTCGCCGGTTGGTCGGCCTCAGCGAGGGCGCCAGCCAGGACGTCACGGTTGCACGCAGCGACGTCGACCCGGTCACCCTCCAGCATCACCCACGACTGCGCCAGCGCGAGGCGCAGTGGCTCATCCGTCAGCGGCCAGGCTGACGTGAGGTCAGCGTCATCGAACACGGCGGCGAGCCAGCGGGCAACAACCAGTGCGGCATCAGCCACCGAGTCGGTCATGCCCTCCACGCTACGTGAGGGTTGCGGGGGGACTGGTCTGCACCGAAGCAACAGCCCCGATCGGCAGCCATGGGCGGTCTGCCATCTCACGGAGAAAAGAAGTCGTCCTTATGTGCCCACACAAGGTTGTCCATGTCAGATGAGAAATCTCGCTCGATGCGGTAGTACTCATTGTCAAGTGGCTCAAGGCGAGCGAACGCCTCGTCGTCCCACCTGGCGAGTATTCGTTGTCGGCGGGCACGATCCGGCGAATCGACACCTGGCATGGTCGCCCTTGCGCGCTGGATGAGATCAACAAGTTCAGCGGCATCGGTCTCGATGGCTGCGGCGAGAGCGTGTTCGACGTGGTCGCCGGCCGAGTTGAAGAAGTACTGATGAAAGCCCCCGTTGTTGACCTCCATGTGCAGGTCCCCCAGGGCGACGAGGCGACGCTGGCTGGCGTTGAGAGAAGTGAAGCTGACGAGCGCGATCGCGTCATACAGCCGATACCCGACACCGGCAGGGTCCGTCGGCGCAGCCGTCCGTTCCGGAACTGGACCATCGACCTCTCGTCGCCGCCGGAACCAACTCACGTAGCGCAGATTGCCTGGGCCGGGCGGCGAGCGCAAGGCATCTAGCCGAGCAGTACGGCAGTTCCGCGCTACTGCCGCCGCCAGGCCGCCCAGATTTCCCACAGCTCCCGGCCGATCGAGTCATAGCGATCTCTCGGGCCGCAAACGTCGGCGCCGAACCAGCGCACGAACTCCTCGTGGACGACCAGGCCGGGGTCGAGGACTGGAGCATCCTCGAGAAATCGAAGTGCGATCGACTCTGCCTCGGCGCGGTACTCGTCGGTGTTTGACTCGAAATTGAGGCCGATTGGATCACGCTCGAATAGCACTGTCTCGAACTTGCTCACGACGGCATCGTGGCCGACGAGCCGTTCCGATCGGTCCGCCTTGGCGGCGCGGACTTTCGAAGCCATCGCTTGCCATTCTGCGTCGCTCATCGATGCAGAATGCACGGTCTTCGGCTTCCTTCGGAACAAGGCCACGGTGACGCATCGTGCCCGGTGACGACGCCTTCTACAAGTCATCCATCCGACCCGATCGGCAGTTCCGCGCTAGCTGGCAGCGGTGCCGCGCAGGATGTCGAGACGGTTCGGCGGGGCATCCGGTGCAAGGAACCGCTGGATGGTCTCGCTGGTCCGTCGGGGGCGGCGAAGGAAGTCAACCGGCCATTCCGTCACTCTTCGTTCGCGAACGTGCGTGTACTCGCCTGGCTCCGACTCGTCGATGTATTCCTCCTGCAAGACCAACGCCAGCGGCTCCTCGGCCCCAACTTGGCTCTTGGCGAAAGCCAGTGCATCCGCGTGGGTCGCGAAGGCCCGGTAGAAATCCGAACCGTCTCCGGGTTCATCGCCGTTTCGCTCGGGGTGAACCCATACCCGGTACTCCAACACTGCATCCCACACGAAGCCGCCTCCGGCCTTGGCGAGCGCCGCGTACGCGCCCACGAGCGTCGGGTCGACGACTGCCGGCGGAAACTCACCTTCGACACCCGCCTTGCGACCACCGCTTCTCCTCCATGGGCGCCTCACGCAGCGCAGAGTGTCAGGGCCCGACGACGTTGTCCAGCGCTCCCGATCGATCCCTCTTTGTGTCAAGGGGGCAGTTTCGGGCTCGTTCGGGCGCGTGGGATCGTGCTCGTGACAGGGGTGTCCGAGCGGGCGTAGCGTGGTGTTGGGTCCGGGAGTGACTTGATCCGAAGTGCCGGTGTTCCAGGGCTTGCCGGCCGCGCTGGATTCAAGAGTCGTCCCCTGGGTTGTCCTCCCGGGCCTACTTGTTCCGGGCGTCGGCGACGAGGTGCTTGTGCACGCGGTCGGAGATCTGACGCTTCAACGAGCGCATCGCTTCACGCTTGGTCCGGCCTTCGGCGACCTTGCGATCGAAGTAGGCGCGGCCTTCGCTGTCGAGATGGCGGATCTGTGTGACGGCGATCATGTGGATCGCATGGTTCAACGTCCGGTTCCCGCGACGCGACAACCGGTGCACCGTTCGACCCGATGATGAGAACTCGATCGGCGCGGTCCCGTTGTAGGCGGCGTAGTGACCCGAGGTCGGGAAGCGTGTGATGTCGCCGGTGTAGCCGATGATCGTCGCGGCGATGATCGGGCCGATCCCGTACACATCGATGAGGGTGGTGCCGGATGCTTTCACGGCTTCGGTGATGCGTTGCTTGGAGCGCTTCATCCGCACGTCGAGCAGCTCGATCTCCTCGAGCGTCTCACGAGCGAGTTCGAGCCGTTGACGTTGCGTCGCGTTCACCGTCTCGATCGCGTCGAGGACCTGGAGTGCTTGTCCTGCAACGATTTCCTTGCGGATCCCGCCCGGCACCAACTCGCGCACGAGCGCGTGCAGCCGGCTGCACGCACGACTCCGAGCACGCGACGCATCGAGCTGTGCCTTCGCGAGGAGCCGCAACACGCTCACGTGATCCTCGGCCCGCACCGCAGCGACTGACCGTGATCGCAGCGCGGCGATCGCGACCGCACGGGCGTCGTTCGCGTCGTTCTTGTTCGACCGCCCGGACCCGAGCACACGCACCCTCGCCGACAACGTGGGTGGCACGTCGAGCACTGTCTCGCCGTGTCCGAGGAGCTGCTGAGCGAGGAGGTAGCCGAGTCCGCCAGCGGACTCGATCGCCCACGTCCGCTGCTCGAACCGTGTCGCCCACGACAACAACTCGCTCAGCTGTCGCGGTCCCGAACGGACCTGCAACTGGCCGAGCTCTTCTTCGCTGCGATCGATCGCGCACGCCGCGTGGAGCAGCTTGTGTGGATCGATCCCGATCATCACTGACATCACGTTCTCCCTTTCGTCGGGGTTGGGGACCGTGATGGGCACTCCTGGTTCAAGATGTCCTGCGCGCCTCTTTCGAGCCACACCACGGTCAGTTCACCCGGCGAGCGGCACCTCGTTCGGAAGCCAACCCGCAGGCGACAGGCAGTTCGTGAGCCAACCCGCCGGGCGAACCAAGACGCTACGAACGAGCCGCAACGCCATCAAGATCATCAACCAGGCAGATCTGGCACTGGTGAGCGGGCAAGCAACGCGGCGGCCGTGATGTCTCAGGACTCTGTGTTGCGAGAGTTAGCTTCGTTCCGTGACCTCCGGGGACCGAGAGCACGAGGTCTGGGACGAGAACCTGAATCTGCCGTTGAGCCTGTTGTGGTCGGCGCTTCGACGGCGGGACCAGCCGCTCGCGTGTTCGTTGGTTCGGGATGACATGCAGGACCCGAACCAATGGGGCCCGTACGACGGTGCGCCGGGCGGTGGTGGCCCTGCGTTGGGCTACGCGTTGTGGTGGGGCATGGAGGACGTCGTCGACTGTCTGCTCGATGCCGGCGCGTCGACCACGGACGAGCAGTACGGATACCCGCTGCTTGGGCTCGCTCGCTCTGAGCGAAGCCTTCGCCGAATGGTCCAGGCGGGTGCCGACATCAATGCGGTGCACCCGTCGACGAAGACATCGGTGCTGCAGGCCCTTGCTCGTCAGGATGATCCGGACCTGATCGTGGCCGCATTGGAGCTCAGCGCGGACGTCCATCACCGCAACTTCCGACGCGCCACGGTGCTGTTCGACGCAGGGAGTGTTCGGGTGGCCGAGGTGCTGATCGCCGCTGGTTGCGACCCACTGGCACGAAACGACGTCGGCTCCCAGGCGCTGTTCTCGGCGGTCATTCGCGGCAAGATCGACCTGTGTCGGCGGCTGATCGAACTCGGCTGCGACCCGTCCAACATCGAGAACGCGCCGAGACCGAGGTCGCTCGTCGAACGAGCCAACCAATGGGGTCATCCCGAGATCGCAGCGTTACTCGAGAACGCGATCGATGACCGAGACGTTTCGCACTGACCCCTCTTGCATCAGCGAACGGCCCGCGATGTAGCGGCAGATCAGCGCGTTCCGGCGACGTCTGGTGCGTGGGGCGGCGCGTGGCGCCTTCGAGCGCACCAGACGTCTGACGACGGCGGCGCAACCCGCACTAAATGCCCGCTCGGGACGCTGTCTGCAAGGGCGGTGGGCGCACAGATCAGCGGATCTCTGCGGGCAACTGGGCGCCTGCGAAGGGCGCCATTGCACCATTTGGCTCTCACGGTAACTCTCTTCTGGCACCTGGCCGGAGGGTGTGAAGAGGTTGAGCTGGGGTGACGCGCTCGTGGGCGGAGGCCCGTCCACCTCCGCCACGTGCTCGACGTCCTGGGTGCCACGACCTCCGGCTGACCTGCGCCGGTGAGAAGTCGCTGGCGCCCAGGAACTGGGGTCCGATGTCTCGGGTGCCAGTGATCTCGGATCTCCAGGTGGTTCGTGCGAGCGTGGCACCCAGGAAGGTCCGAAGCGCTCCACGCGAGGCCGGTCAGGTCGTGATGACGTTGATGACGGCACTCACGGTGCCGCTGTCGTCGGCGACGCTGGCCTGCCAGGTGTACTGGCCGTTCTCGAAGCCGAGCAGGCAGAAGGTGTCGCTCGACATGGCCGTGTCCGGGATCGCGGTCCATCCCGACATCGACGCGGCGAGCGCATCGCACGCAGACGTGACGTCGCCGTCGAACTCGGCCACCACCGTCCAGCCGCTCGTGCTGGCGTCGCTCATCGCGCTGCCCTGCAGCACCGTGAACCCGCCGGGCAACTCGGGTGCGGGCCAGCCGTCGGGCAGCTCGCCGGAGCCGGTGGTGAACATCCCGTCCTCGGTCGACACCTGGGTGACGCCGTCCTCGGTCTCGGACTGGGTGACCACGTTGCCGTCGGCGTCGGTGATCACCATGTTGCCGTTCTCGTCGACGGTCATCGAGCCGTCCTCGGTCTCGATGCGGACCTCGCCGCTGTCGCTGTCGATCTCGACGTTGCCGCCGCCCGCGTCCTCGATCGCCTGCTCGGCCGCCTCCTCCGCGAGGCGTTCGGACGCCTCGCCGCACGCTGCGAGAGAGAGCGGGACGACGAGGGTCAGCCCGGTGAGGATCCAGGTTCGACGACGCATGAGGGCATCCTGTCACGACCACACCGAACATACACACAGCCCCTCTGTGTCAAGTTGGTGTCGACTCCCTCATCGGGGCACCCAGGTGCCCTGCACGTTCACCGTCAGGTTGATCGTGCGGGCGCTCGTGGTCGGTTCGCCGAGGCCGAGCCAGAACAGCAGCGCGTCCTGGTGCTCCACCCGCAGGCGGGCGCACCCCTTGCTCTGCGGCGACGTGGGCACGTTGTTCGCGCCGTGGATCGCCTGGCCGCCGTCGAAGTAGAGCGGCTTGTACATGTTGCCGTTGAGCGGGTTGTCCTCGGCCACGGGGAACGTGGTGGAGTTGTGCCACCCGCCGTTGTCGAGCGCCGGGTTGAAGCGCACCACCGGCTTCAGGTCCTGGTCGCGGGTCTCGTACCCGGCCTCGCCCGTGGAGGTGGGGAACACGAACACCAACCGCTCGGCGCCCTCCCCGACGAACATGATCTGGCACGTCCGGTCGATGAGCACCCAGCGCGGCGACAGGATCGCCGAGGTGAACGGCACGGGCAGGGTGGTGGCCGCGAACAGCGCCTGCTCCTCGGGGCTGCCGGCCTCCATGTCCTCGGTGCTCACCGGGAGCCCGAGCGCGAGCCGGGCGGCGCACAGCCGCTGGCGGGTGACCGGACCGGAGATGCCGTCCACCAGCAGCTCGCGGATGCCGAGCCCGGCGAACAGGGTGTTGAGGTGCTCCTGCTGGCGCACCACCTCCATCGACCGCACCGCCGCGTTGCGTTCGAGGATCGGTGCGCCGGTGAGGTCGTTCACGCCGTTGTCGACGCACACGTCCAGCACCTGGCCGGGGGTGATGATCGGCTCGGGCAGTGCGTTCTCCACCTGGATGCTCGCGCCCGAGACCGTTTCGTCGTCGAAACGGTTCGCGATCAGGTCGAGCGAGTCGCCCTCGGCCACGCGCACGACGCAGGTGGGGTCGTACACGTCGGGGAGCGGCTCCGTCGTGGTGGTCGGCGGGATGGTCGTCGGCGGCACGGTGGTGGGCGGGACCGTGGTCGGCGGGACCGTCGTGGGCGGTGTGGTCGACGTCGTCGGCGGGACCGTGGTCGCGGTCGTCGACGGTGGCGTGGTGACGACGGTGACGAGGGCGGTGGACGAGGGTGCCTGGCCCTCGGCGGTGGAGGTGGTGCACCCCGACCCGACGAGGCCGGCGACCACCAGGGGGGCCAGCAGGCCGGACAGGAGGCAGGACGCGCGCCGGGTCGTCACGGCAGTCACGGTATCCACCACGCGGCGTGCGGGGTCGTCACGTCGGCCGATCGTCCGTCACGCGACCACACCGGCACGGTGCGAACGGCCGGCTCGGGGTACGCCCGAGGTGCGTGGCGGTCGGGTGGGGCGGTGGTGCGGCCGTTGGATGGCCGTTGGGTGGCTCGGTGTCGGGTCCGCGATGCTGGGCGCGTGCTGCGGCTGGTGACGTGGAACGTGAACTCGATCCGCGCCCGCCAGGGTCGGGTGCTCGCCTGGTTGCGAGCGCACCACCCCGACGTCGTGCTGCTGCAGGAGACGAAGTGCACCGATGCGCTCTTCGCGGCCGCCGGGTACACCGACGAGTACGAGGCACTCGGCTACGAGGTCGCCCATCACGGTCACGACCACTGGAACGGTGTCGCGATCCTGAGCCGCGTCGGGCTCGCCGACGTGCAGCGCGGCTTCCCGGGCGTGAACCGACCGCCGTTCGGCGAGGCCCGGGTGATCGCCGCCACGTGCGGCGGGATGCGCGTGTGGTCGGTGTACGCCCCGAACGGCCGCGAGCTCGACGACCCGCACTACCTGTTCAAGCTCGTGTGGTTCGAACGACTGCGGGGCGCGATCGCAGCCGACTCCTCGGGTGTGCCGCACGTGCTGACCGGTGACCTCAACGTCGCGCCGACCGATCTCGACATCTACGACCCGATGCGGTGGCGACGTCGCACGCACGCCAGCCCGCCGGAGCGTGCCGCGGTGGCCGCCCTCGTCGACCTGGGCCTGGTCGACGTCACCCGTGAGCACCTGGCCGGTTCCGGGGTGTTCACCTGGTGGAGCCACCGTCCCGGCCAGTTCGAGCAGAACCGGGGGCTGCGCATCGACCTCGCCCTGTGCGCTCCCGAGGTGGCGAGCCGGGTGGAGCGCGTGTGGATCGACCGCGACGAGCGCGCCGGTGCCGTCGCCAGCGACCATGCTCCGCTGGTGCTCGACCTGCACGACCGAGGGGTGGGCGGACGGACCGCTCACCCCTCGGACTCGATGAGCTGAACTCGGAACCCGCCGGAACCCGGGTGACCGGGGCCCGCTGGGCGGTCAGCTCGCGTGCGCCTTCGACGTGCGCTCGGGCCGACGGACCGGACCTCGCGTCTGCACGGTGCCGGTCGGCTCGGGATGGACGGTGTCGACGCGGACCAGCATCGGATCCATCGCCTTCACCATCTGCCGGGCGAAGCGTGTCTGCTCGTCGACGACCCGCTTGCGGAAGGTGATCCCGGTGTCCACCAGTTCGTGGACCTTCGGCATCGATGCGAGGAACGCCGGCCGCTCGGGGACGTACTCGGCGAAGCGGGTGGCCATCCGAGCGGTGGTGCGCACCACCGGCGCCTCGATGCGCTTCACGAACGTCAGGTACTGGTCGATCCAGTCGCGTTCGGTCGTGGTCGCAGGATTGGTCGCGGGCTTGGTGGGGGTCTTCGTGGGTGTCTCGTGGGTCGTGGTCATCACGCACCTCCTGGGAGAGACGGAGTCGACCTCGAGAGGGAGGCCGGCGGACGAGCGCCAGGCACTCGGCCCGAGGTCATCGTGCGCCGGAGTGCTTGCAATTGCAAGCACTCCCCCGGTGACTCCCGTCGCCCCGTGCGCGCGCAAGCGTCGACACGTGGATCAGTCGATGATCCGGTACCCCGTGAGCTGGTCACCGAAGAGCACCCGCAGCGGGAAGCCGCGAGCATCGGCGACATCGGCGAACGTCACCGTCAGGACCACCGTCTCGTCGACGACGGTGACGTCCGCCGTCGCGAACACGTCACGCCACGACCGACCGTCCACCTCCGAGCTGCCGTCGAGCAGCCGCTCGACATCCGCTGCGACTGCGTCTGGTTCGCCGTCGGAAGCCACGTGGTACACCACCAGACCGACCGGCGTCGCTGCGTCGTCCGCGACGCCGACACCGATCCCGATCGCATCGATGCCGTCGGCCGCCATTCCCTCGATCCGCGCCATCACCAGCGCGGCATGGACACCCGCCGCATCGAGCGGAGCAGCGATCGACTCCAGCGATGGGGTGACCGTCGACACCGGGGAGTGCTCCGCCCCGACCCACGCGGTCGCGAGCGGGGTCGATTGGGACATCAGCAGGAGGCCGTCGCGGCGCGCGAACCGGAGTGGATCCGCGACCGGGGAGAACGCCGTCGGTTTCGGGTCGACCCGCTCGTAGTCCTCGTCGCCGCCGATCCGGTGGATGCCGTCGACGGCGGGACCGAGCGCCGCCGTGAGTCGTGCGTCGTCGACCGTGGTGCGGAACACCGTCGAGGAGTCGGGGATGTACTGCGCCATCGCGAACCACGTCGCCTCGAGCGGAGACCACCCGATCGTGTCCTGCCACTCCTGAGCATCCTCCGCGTCGTCGAGGTTGAACATCAGCGGCGGAAAACCCAAGGGGTTGCTCACGGGTGCCGCATCGATCGCGGCGAGCCAGGCCTCCACCCCGGCAGCGTCGTCGGCGGCGGGTACCGCTACCGACGCGAGGCGGGACACCTCCGCAAGGTTCCCGACCATCACGAGCACGGCGGTGTCGGCGCCGAACTCCGGCGTCGGGAGCTCCGCGAGGAGCCTGCTGATCTCGCCTGCCTCCACGGCACCGCTCGAGGATTCGTCCGAGCTGCAACCGACGATGCCGGAGGCGACCGCCAGTGCGAGCACGCCGATGAGGAATCGGGGAGTCGGTCGCCGCTGCATCGCCCGAGTCTGGCAGCCTGCATTTGACTCCCACTCGCATCTCGTGGGTGCGCACCGAAGGACTCCCCTGCTGATAGCGCGGAATGCAGGGCGACCGCCACCGGTTGAGATGCTTGTGCGCGCAACGAAACGCGCGAGGATCAGGAGATGACGATGGAACCGCACGTGGAGCTCGGACTCGACACCTTCGGCGACGTCACCGTCGACGCCGACGGTCGCCGCAAGAGCGACGCGGAGGTGATCCGCGACGTCGTCGAGGAGGCAGTGCTCGCCGACCGCCTCGGCATCGACTTCATGGGGGTCGGCGAGCACCACCGTGCGGACTTCGCCGTCTCGTCCCCCGAGACCGTGCTCGCCGCGATCGCCGGCCGCACCGAACGGATCCGCCTCGGCTCGGCGGTCACGGTGCTCAGCTCCGACGATCCCGTCCGCGTCTTCCAGCGGTTCGCCACCCTCGACGCCGTGTCCGGTGGCCGTGCCGAGGTGATCCTCGGGCGCGGCTCGTTCACCGAGTCGTTCCCGCTGTTCGGCTACGAGCTCGACCAGTACGAGCAGCTGTTCGAGGAGAAGCTCGACCTGTTCGCCGAGCTGCTCCGCGAGCAGCCGGTCACGTGGCAGGGTGAGACCCGGGCGCCGCTGCGCGGCCAGCAGGTGGTGCCGCGCACCGAGCGCGGCCTCACCGCGTGGGTCGGGGTGGGCGGCAGCCCGCAGTCCGTGGTGCGGGCGGCCTGCTACGGCCTGCCGTTGATGATCGCGATCATCGGCGGCGAGAGCGCCCGCTTCGCGCCGTTCGTGGACCTGTACCGCCGGGCGCTCGACCAGTTCGAGCATCCACAGCTCCCGATCGGGGTGCACTCACCGGGACACGTCGCCGACACCGACGAGCAGGCGATGCGCGAGCTCTGGCCGCACTGGCGGGTGATGCGCGACCGGATCGGACGCGAGCGCGGCTGGGGCCCCACCTCACTCGCGGAGTTCGAGCACGCCGCGGGCCCGAACGGCTCGCTCTACGTCGGTTCTCCCGACACCGTCGCCCGAAAGATCGCCGCCACCGTGCGCACGCTCGGCCTGAGACGCTTCGACATGAAGTACTCGGCCGGCACACTGCCGCACGAGACGATGATGGCGAGCATCGAGCGCTACGGCAGCGAGGTGATCCCGGCCGTCCGGTCGCTGCTCGCAGCCCAGCCCGTCGCCGCCGGCAGCTGATGCCGGCGCACCGCGCAGGTCAGGTGGTCGCCCCGGCACGTCCGGCGGCGAAGCTCGACCGGTAGCGGCTCGGCGAGGTCTGCAGCTGCCGGCGGAGGTGGTGTCGCATCGTCTCCACGCTGCCGAAGCCGGCGAGCGACGCCACCGTCGGCAGCGGGTGCGAGGTGGTCTCGAGCAGCTCCTGCGCGGTGCGCACCCGCTGCGTGACGAGCCACGCGACCGGTGTGGTGCCGGTCTGGTCCGCGAAGTGACGTGCGAACGTGCGCACCGACATGTGCGCCTGTCGAGCCAGGTCGCCGACCGTGATCGGCTCGGACAGGTGGTGGAGCGCGTACTCCATGGCGCGTGCGACGCCGTCGTCGGCGTCGGGCTGCACTGCGACCGGACGGCGGATGAACTGCGCCTGGCCGCCGTCGCGCTGGGGCGGCATGACCAGTCGTCGCGCGACCTGCGCCGCGACCGCCGAACCGTGATCGCGGCGCACGAGGTGCAGCCCCAGGTCGATGCCCGCGGCGCTCCCGGCCGAGGTGAGCAGCTGCCCGTTGTCGACGAACAGCACGTTCGGACGCACGTCGATCGCCGGGTGTCGGCGGGCGAGGTCGTCCGCGTAGCGCCAGTGCGTGGTGGCGGCGAGCCCGTCGAGGAGGCCGGTGGCGGCGAGCACGTACACACCGGAGCAGATCGAGAGCAGCCGTGCACCCCGGGCGTGCGCCGCGCGCAGGGCATCGATCAGCGCGGGCGGCGGCGCGACGTCAGGACCCTTCCACCCGGGGATCACCACCGTGCCGGCCCGGCGCACGTGGCGGAGGTCGGTGGACGCCTCGAAGCGGATGCCGCCGAGCGCCCGCAGCGGGCCGGGTTCGGCCGCGACCACCCGGTACTCGTACCAGGGAACGTCGAGCTCGGGCCGGTGGAGGCCGAACACCTCGGTCGCGATGCCGAACTCGAACGCGCACAGGCCGTCGTACGCGACGGCGACCACACGGCGGTTCGACGGCGACATGGCCGGATGTTACCGAACACTGGCATCACGGCCACTCGCCGATCCGGTCCGTCGCGGGCAGAGTCGTGGACATGACCTCCCGCACCCACGACACCCCATCCCACGACACCCCGTCCCACGTGGCGGCCATCCCGGCTGCACTGCCCGACGTCGGCCTCGCGCACTTCTCCGCGCTCCTGACGCTCGAGACGGACTGCTGGGACGTGCACGAGTCGATCCGCACTGGGCGGCAGGACTTCGTGCTCGTGCAGGCGACCGGCTCGCCGGAGTCGTTCGCGGCCGAGCACCTGCCCGGAGCGGTGCACCTGCACCACAGCCGCATCGATGCCGACTCGCTGGCTGCCTGGCCCGACGACACTCTCTTCGTCGTCTACTGCGCCGGTCCGCACTGCAACGGAGCCGACCGGGCGGCGGTGGCGCTCGCCCGCCACGGTCGTCGTGTGAAGAAGATGATCGGAGGCAAGGTCGGCTGGATCGACGAGGGCTTCACCTTCGTCGCGAGCTGAAGCCGATCCCTCCCCGGCCGGCTGTCTCCGGCGGCTGTCCCCGGCTCGCCGGGGTATACCCCCCGGTGTATACTGGCGACATGGCCCTCGGGACGTCCGACGCGACGGTGGAGTCACGGATCGGTGTCCCGCCGATCGGGACGGCGGAGCAGTCCGTCCGGGTCGCGTCGGCGTGGTCGGCATTCCGTTCGTGGACGCCGCGCCGGTGGTGGTCGGCGCTCGGCGGGGCCGTGGCCACCGCGCTGCTCGTCGGGCTCCCGACCGACGTCATCCCCAACCCCGTCTTCGGTCGACCCGTGGCCGTCACCTGGTGGTCGTACCCGACGCTCGTCGTCACGGCCGTGCTCGGTGGTCTGCTTCTCGCGACCTACGTCCGTGCGCCGGGGGCCGAGGACGTCCCGCTCGACCGGCCCGGACGCCTCGGCGGCATCGGCGGGCTGCTCTCGTTCTTCGCCGTCGGGTGTCCGGTCTGCAACAAGCTCGTCCTCGTGGCCCTGGGGAGCTCGGGCGCGATGAACGTCTTCGCGCCGGTGCAGCCGTTCCTCGCCGCGGCCTCGGTGGTCGTCCTCGCGATCGCACTCCGCGTCCGGCTCCGCGACGCCGTCGCCTGCCGGGTCTGACCCGACCCGGCGTGACCTCGCCGGGCCCTCGGCCGTTCAGCGGCGCACACGGCGCAGCAGCAGCACCTCGGCCACCGTCGCGACCACACCCACGACCACCGGCGCGACCGCGCGGTCGGTGCGGGATCAGTGCACGGTCACCGTGCCGGCGGTGCCGTCGACGGTGACGGTGGCACCGTCGGGGATCACCAGCGTCGCGTCGGCCACGCTCACCACGCACGGGATGCCGAGCTCGCGCGACACGATCATCGCGTGGCTGCCCATCGCACCCACGTTCACCACCGCAGCCGACGCGGCCACGAGCAACGGCACCCACGACGGATCGGTCTGCGGGGCGATCAGCACGTCGCCCGGCTCGAGACCGAGCGGGTCGGCGGCGTCGAGCACCACGCGAGCCCGTCCGGTCGCCACGCCGCCGGACCCCGCCGCCCCGCGCAGCACCGCACCGCTCGCGGCCTGCTCCACGGTGCGCTCCGACCGGACGGCCATCTGGTCGATCGTCGGCTCCACGCCGTTCACGGCGAACAGCGGCTCGCGGTCGAACAGCGACCGGAAGGTCGTCCACCGCTCCACCACCACCTCGCGCAGCGGCGCCGGATCGAGGCGCAGGTGCTCGACCTCGGCTTCCGTGAGCATGAACAGGTGGTCGACGTCGGCGAGCACACCGCGCTCCACGAGGCGCCGCCCGAGCTCGCGCAACGCCATGCGCATCTCGCCGATCACCATGATCGCGTTCGTCTTCGCCCGCTCGCGACCGCTCAGGAACAGTCCTGACGACCGCAACGCGGCCTCGAACAGGCCGGCCGTCTCCGGGTCCGCGGCCACGAGGCCGCGGATCTCGGCGAGCGCCGCGTCGCGTCGTGCGATCGAGGCGGCGTGGCGGACGCTCGGCGCCTGGTCGTCGCCGCTGCGACGCATCAGGTCGATCGCGGCGAGGGCGATGCGCGGTCGCACCTCCCACGTGTGGGCGAGCAGGTCGTACTCGTTCTGCCCGCGCGAGCCGTAGGTGCGCAGGAACTCGACGAGGTCGGCGTGGTGCGCTGTGGCCTCCTGGGTGCCAGCGGCCGCGAGCCGGTCGAGCAGGTCGTCCACGCCGGCCTCGTAGGCGGACGTCAACGCGGCCGACGCCCGGGCCGTGCGCGACAACGCCCACATCGCGTGCGACGGCGCGGCGGAGTCCACCTCGATCCCGGCCAGCAGCTCGATCGACAGCTCCGGCCGTCCGATGCCAGCGCAGATCGCAGCGAGCGCACCGGGGCCCACCGACACGAGCGACGAGGTGCGCATCGCGCTCTCGAAGGTCTGCTGCACGTAGGCCTTCATCGCCTTGGCACGAGCGATCAGCGCGGCGTCGGTGAGCGCCGTGAGATCGGGTCGGCGGTCGCGGAGCGACTCGGCGAGCTCCTTGTCGGCATCGAGGTAGGGCAGGGCTTCCACCGACAGTGCCCACGCGACCGTCTCGCCGAGCCGGGCCTCGTGGACGGCCGACTCGTGCCACGGCTCGGCGACGTACACGGGCACGTCGGCCCGGTCGTCGAAGAACGCCTGGTCGATCGCCTCGGGCGACGCGCCGGGCATGCGGGCACCGAGCAGCCGGGTGAGCGACAGCGGGTTGTAGAGGTAGCCGCCGAACATGTGGAACAGGTCGGGGTGCTCGGGCTCGTCGAACTCCTCCCAGTCGAGCACCCCGAGCGAGATGTAGGCGTCGCGCAGTCCGAGGCACATCGCGCCGCGGATCACCATGCTCTGGCCGAGCGGGCTGAACGGATCGGGGAACACGTCGGCCGCGTTGCCGCGGGTCCAGGCCGGGAAGCGAGGCCTGATCGTCGAGTCACCGAACCAACGTGCTGCGGACATGTCCCCACCTCAGATCGTCGAGGGCGCCCCCTGCGCCCGGCGGCATCTTGTCGGATCG
>WLDE01000093.1 GCA_009704985.1 Actinomycetota bacterium
GACCGGTGCCCGACCGCCGCCCGACCGGCGCCCGACCGCCGCCCGACCGCCGCCCGACCCACGCCCGACCCACGCCGAGCGCGGACCTGATGGCCGTTCCCGCCCGGAAGGGGGTACGGTCGACCCATGCAGGTGACCGTCGCCAAGCCGCTCCTCCGGGGCTGGTCGCACGTCGTCGCCGCGTTCGCCGTCGCCGTCGCCGGCGTGCTGCTCGTGGCGCTCCCCGACACCACGCCCGGACAGCGTGCGTTGCTGGTGATCTACACCGCCGGCACGCTCGCCATGTTCGGCGTCTCGGCGCTGTACCACCGGGTGGCCTGGCAACCCCGAGCGCACTCGGTGATGAAGCGCCTCGACCACTCCACGATCTTCCTGGCGATCGCCGGCGCCTACACGCCGGTGGCTGCGATCGGCCTCGACGGGTGGCGGCAGACCGCGGTGCTGGTCACGGTGTGGGCCGGTGCGGCCGTCGGCGTGCTCGTCGAGTGGTTGCCGTTCAGCACGCCTCGGGCGCTGTTCACCGCGATCTACGTCGTGGTGGGGTGGTCGGCCGCGATCGCCCTGCCGCAGCTCCACGCCGGGCTCGGCGGACTCGGGTTCGGGCTCGTCCTCGGCGGCGGCCTCGCGTACACCGTCGGTGCCGTCGTGTACGGCACGAAGCGCCCCGACCCGTGGCCCCGAGTCTTCGGCTACCACGAGGTGTTCCACGCCTTCACGGTGATCGGTGCCGGATGTCACCTCGCCGCGATCGCCTTCGTCGTCGTACCGAAGATGTGACCGAGCACCCGGGTATCGCGCCGTGACGACCCCCGCCCTCGAACCCGCCCGCGCCTGGCTCGCCGGACAGATCCGTCAGCGCGTGATCGGCGACGAGCCCGACCAGAAGGCGGCCGCGATCATGACGGCGCCCGGGCCGCGCTGGTTCGACGACGACCGACCGATCCGGCGCGTCCACGCCGACGCCTCGATGTTCGTCGGCGGTCTCCGCGCCCTGCTGCTGCAGTCGCTGCACCCGCTCGCCATGGCCGGGGTGGCGCAGCACTCCGACTACCGCCGCGACCCCTGGGGCCGCCTCCAGCGGACGGCCGACTTCCTGGCCGCCACCACGTTCGCACCGATCCCCGTCGCGGAACGGTCGATCGCCGCGGTGAAGAAGGTCCATGAGCGCGTGGTGGGCACGGCGAGCGACGGACGCCCCTACTCGGCCAACGACCCGCACCTGCTGCGCTGGGTGCACGTGTGCGAGGTCGACAGCTTCCTCGTGGCGTACCAGCGCTACGGCAGCGCTCCGCTGTCCGACGCGGACGCCGACGGCTACGTGAAGGACACCTCGCTCGTGGCCCGCAAGCTCGGCGTCAACGAGCCGCCCACGTCGGTGCGCGAGTTGAAGGCCGAGCTGCGCGAGTACCGGCCCGAACTGCACGGCACCAAGGAGGCCCGCGATGCCGCCCGGTTCCTGCTGCTCGAGCCACCGCTGCCGCTGGCGGCACGCGCCCCGTACGCGGTGCTCGGCGCGGCGGCGATCAGCCTGCTGCCGGCGTGGACGCGCTGGCCGCTGCGCCTGCCGTTCCTGCCGGTGAGCGAGACCGTGCTCGTGCGCCCCGCCGGCGCCGCGATCACCCAGCTCATCCGCTGGTCGCTCACCCCCACCGCCGCCTGACGACGACGGGCAGTCGAGGGTCGCCGCGTTCGATCCGACGGCCGCACCACGCGGCCCGTACGCTCGGCGTCACGACGACCGACGACCGCGAGGGGGCCGCATGTCGCACGTCACCGATGAGACCAGCGCCGTCGACGACGACGGTCGCGACACACCCATGCCGCTCGACGGGGTGAACTTCTTCGACCCTGCGATCAACGACTGCCCGTTCCACGCGCTGCGCACGCTGCGCGACGAGGCGCCCGTGTGGTTCGACCCGCGCCTGCGCGGCTACGTGATCACGCGGCACGAGGACGTGCGGACGCTGCTCGTCGACACCGAACGGTTCGTGAGCGGCAGCCGGCGCAGCATGCGCCCGGAGATCCAGGCGCTCTACGAGGCCAAGGGCTGGGTGCCCGGCCGCACCCTCGCCGGCCGCGACGAACCCGAGCACCGGCAGATGCGCAACCTGTTCGACCACGCGTTCCGACCGAAGCGCATCGCCGAGCTGGAGCCCGCGATCCAGCGGCTCGCGCACGACCTGATCGACGACGTCGCCGAAGCCGGCAGCTGCGACGCGGTGCGCCAGTTCGCGGTGCCGCTGCCGCTGATCGTGATCGGTCTGCAGATGGGCGCGAACCAGGACGACATCTGGCGGATCAAGGCGTGGACCGACGCCTGGGTGCAGCGCCTCGGGCTGATGCAGACCCCGGAGGAGGTGGTGTGGTCGACCGAGATGGAGATCGAGGCGCAGCACTACTTCCAGCCGATCTTCGAGCGGCTCCGCCGCCAACCCGACGACACCCTGCTCTCCGACCTCGTGAACACGGTGATCCCCGAGTGGGGCCGCACGCTCACCGACGAGGAGCTGCACGCCGAGATGATGGCGGACACCTTCGTCGGCGGTTCGGAGACCACCACCAACGCGCTCTCCGGCGGCATCCGCCTGTTGATCGAGCACCCCGAGCAGTGGGACCGGCTGAAGAGCGACCCCGAGCGCTTCCTGCCCGTGATGGTGGAGGAAGCCGTGCGCCTCGAGGCACCGGTGCAGCGGCTGATGCGCACCACCGCCGTCGACGTCGAGCTGCACGGGGTGACGATCCCCGCCGGCTCGCTCGTGATCGTCGGCTACTCGGCCGCGAACCGCGACGAGCGGGCGATCGAGCGTCCGGCCGTGTTCGACCTGGAGCGCACCGACAGCCGCAAGCACCTCGGGTTCGGCTTCGGCATCCACCACTGCCTCGGCGCGCCGCTCGCCCGCCGCGAGCTGTACGCCGGCTTCCAGGCGGTCGTCGAACGCTTCGACGAGATGTGGTTCCTCCCGGAGACCGACCTCACGATCGCGCCGAACTACTTCCTGCGTGCGCTGAAGGAACTGCGGATCGGCTTCCGGCTGGCCGCCTGACGGCCGGCCGGGTCACCCGACGTCGTGGGAGCGCCCGCTCACACGGAGCGGTGGCGGGCGACGTCGTCGGCGGTCATCGTCGAACCGGCGGCCAGGCTCGCCGCGACCACGTCGGGGTCGAACAGCGAAGCGGTGTCGAAGTAGTCGGTCGCCTCCACCACCAGGCCGTCGCGCCGGCGGCGCACGCTGGTGCCACGGGTCATGAACACCCGCGAGCCGTCGGGCTGCACCGCCATCTGCTGCCACTCCTGCACCGACGTGGTGCCGTCGTCGAGCAGCGGGCCGAGCGGCTCGAACACGACGTCGCCCGCCTTGGGCATCACGTCGGCCAACCACGACCGGATGGCGTCGCGACCGCGCACCTCGCCGAAGATCGGATCGCGGTACACGGACTCGGAGGGGTGGAACTCGGCGGCGACGGCGTCCCAGTCCACGTCGCGCACCCGGGTCTCGGGCACGGACGGGTCGGGTTGCCAGGCGGTGCGCGGCCAGTCGGGGATCGGTGCGGCCTCCACGCCGGCCTCGGGGGGCGGCGGCACGCGGAACACGCCGGTGTCGTAGACGTCGCACGCCCAGGTGATCCACCCGTCGCGGTAGCGGCGCACGCTCACCCCGCGCGACAGCGGCATCCGCTCGTCGCCGATCACGGCGACCATCTGCCACTCGTCGAGCGACGTGCCGCCGAGCCCGTCGTCGAACAGCACGTGCGGCGCCTGCGGGACGAACTGGATGAAGTCGATCGACGCCATCGTCGGGACCAGCCACCGTCGGGTGGCGAGCTGGCCGGGCATCGCGCCGTAGATCGCGTCGAAGTAGATCGACCCCTCGGGCGCCATGAAGTCCGCGATCAGCTGCAGCGCGATCGGCTGACGACCGGGCACCGAGAGCGACGGGTGACCGATCGCCGCGAGCATGCCTGCAGCGTCGAGGCCCGACGGTTCGGTGATCAACCGGTCGAGGTCGGGCTCGACACCCTCCATCGTCGCCACGTACTGCTCCACGAATCGATCGACGAGTGCGTCGTCCGACGTCCCCATGCGCCACCCCCCGGCTGTCGACGGCGAGCGTAGACCTCGGCCCGGGGCCGCCGGACCGTTCATCGCCGCGGTGGAGCGCAGTAGGGTGCGCGCATGACGACCTGGACCGTGATCGACGAGCAGCAGGCCCACACCGTGAGCTCGACCGGGGGCGACACCCTCGTGATCGACCCGGCGCTGCTCGGGTGGGAGCGCAAGCCCGAGGGCCTGTGCCGCGACGAAGTGTGCATCCCCGTGCCGGCCGATGCGCCGGCCGGCGCGCTGGACGCCGCGCTGCTCTCGCGACTCCTCGGCCGACCGCTCGCGATCGACACCGACGAGCACGTGGCCGCGTTCGCGGCGCCCGCCGCCGACCGCGCCGCTGCGCTGCGCAGCGGCACCGCACCCGACTTCGAGCTGCCCGACGTGCACGGCGTGCTGCACCGGCTGAGCGACTTCCGCGGCAAGAAGGTGGTGCTCTACGCCTACGCCAGTTGGTGAGGCTGCCGCTACGACCTGCCCGTGTGGCAGGCACTGCACGAAGAACTCGCACCGCACGGCCTGGTGGTGCTCACCGTCGCGATCGACCGGTCGCTCGACGACCCGCGTCCGTACGTCGACGCCGCAGGGGCCACGCATCCGAGCCTGGTCGACACCGAGCACCGCGTGGCCGACCTCTACAACATGGTGAACGTCCCGACGGTCGTGTGGATCGACGAGGACGGCCGGATCGTCCGCCCGCAGGACGTCCACTACGTGTCCAACGAGATGTCGAGCATCACCCGCTTCCACAACCGCAAGCCGCTCGCGGCGCTGCGGGCGTGGGTGCACGGCGAGGCGCCCGCCTACCCCGGTGACGTCGCCACCGACACCAAGGTCGCGGACGACACCCACCAGGAGGCACGCGCCGCGTTCGCCGTTGGTTGGTGGCTCGCCCAGCACGACCGTCCCGAGGCCGCCGAGCGGTGGTTCGTCCGCGCCGGCGAGCTCGCCCCGCACGACTTCACCATCCGTCGCGGTTCGATGCCGATCCGCGGGATCGACCCGGCCGGACCGGCGTTCTTCCAGATGGTCGGCGACTGGGCGGCCAAGGGCAACGCGTACTACCTACCGCTGCCCGACACGGCCACGAGCGGCGACGACTACGAGGTCGAGCCGGTGGCGGAGATGACGATCGAGCAGCTCCGGGCCAAGATCGAGGCCGAACGCCGAGGTGACTGAAACGGGTCGATCGGGCACGCTGTTGATGTCGATCAGGCATCTCGATGGCCGATCCGGCCCCGCCTGCGGCAGGATCGACCGGTGACCACACGGGGCTGGGTGCTGTTCTGGGCGATGGCGCTCATCTGGGGCGTGCCGTACTTCTTCATCTCGGTCGCCGTCGACGAACTCGAGCCGGCCGTCGTGGTGTTCGGCCGCACATCGCTCGCCGCCGCGGTGCTCGTGCTGCTGGCGGTGCGCGCCGGTGAGCTGCGTCCCGCGCTCGCGCACTGGCGACCGATCGTGGCGTTCGCGGTACTCGAGATGGCGGTCCCCTGGATCCTGCTCACCACCGCCGAGCAGCACATCGCGTCCGGTCTGGCCGCGCTCATCATCTCGTCCGTTCCGATCTTCGGCGCGCTCGCCGCGTTCTCGCTCGGCGAACGGGCGGCGCTGCGGCCGGTGCGACTCGCGGGCATCGCGCTCGGGATCGGCGGCGTGTCGCTGCTCGTGGGCAACGACCTGTCGGGTGAGGGGGCACCACCGTGGTGGAGCGTCGCGTTCGTGCTCGTGGTGTGCGTCTGCTACGCCACGGCGCCGTTCATCATCAGCCGTCGCCTCGCCGACGTGCCGTCGATGGGCGTGATCGCGCTGTCGCTCGCGATCGTGACGGTGATCTACCTGCCGATCGCCGCCGTGTCGCTGCCGGACCGGATGCCGTCCGCAGGGGCGACGCT
This sequence comes from Actinomycetota bacterium, assembly GCA_009704985.1. Lineage (GTDB taxonomy): Bacteria > Actinomycetota > Acidimicrobiia > Acidimicrobiales > Ilumatobacteraceae > VFMC01. Next base: position 5,998 of record WLDE01000093.1, read on the forward strand.
GTCGGTCGTGGCGCTCGCACTCGTGTGCACGGGGCTCGCGTTCGTGGTGTTCTTCCGGCTGATCGAGGAGATCGGCGCGGCACGCGCCACCGTGATCACGTTCGTGAACCCCGTGTTCGCCGTGGCCCTCGGCACGGTGTTCCTCGACGAGCCGTTCACCGCCGCGATCGCGATCGGCTTCGTGCTCGTGATCAGCGGGTGCTGGCTCGCCACGCGCCCCACCGGCGGCGATGCAGCACCGGTCGACGAGGCCGAGGACACCGCCGTCGCCCGCACGTGACGCCGCTCCGTAGAGTCGCGCCGTGAAGTACCGCAAGCTCGGCCGCACCGGCCTCGACGTCTCCCCCATCTGCCTCGGCTGCATGAGCTACGGCGCCTCCGACCGGGGTGCCCATCCGTGGTCGCTCGACGAGGAGACGAGCCGCACGTTCATCCGTCAGGCCCTCGAGGCGGGCATCAACTTCTTCGACACGGCCAACGCCTACTCCGACGGCACCAGCGAGGAGTACGTCGGCCGTGCGCTCGCGGACATGGCGCGGCGCGAGGAGATCGTGCTCGCCACCAAGGTGTACATGCCGATGCGCACGGGCGCGAACGGAGGCGGGTTGTCGCGCAAGGCGATCATGTTCGAGATCGACCAGAGCCTGCGCCGGCTCGGCACCGACCACGTCGACCTCTACCAGATCCACCGGTGGGACCACCGCACGCCGATCGAGGAGACGATGGAGGCGCTGCACGACGTGGTGAAGGCCGGCAAGGCCCGCTACATCGGCGCGTCGTCGATGTGGGCGTGGCAGTTCGCGAAGGCACAGCACGTGGCCGAGCGCAACGGGTGGACGCGGTTCGTGACGATGCAGAACCACTACAACCTCGTCTACCGCGAGGAGGAGCGCGAGATGCTGCCGCTGTGCCTCGACCAGGGCGTCGGCGTGATCCCGTGGAGCCCGCTCGCGCGCGGCTTGCTCACCCGCGACCCCGCCGAATCGAGCGCCCGCAAGGAGACCGACGAGTTCGGCAAGACCCTGTATGGCACGGCCGACGCCGGCGTGATCGAGGCCGTGGCCCGCATCGCCGCCGAGCGCGGCGTCCCCCGGGCGCAGATCGCGCTCGCCTGGGTGTCGAAGCACGCGGCGGTCACCGCACCCATCGTCGGTGCCACCAAGCCCGAGCACCTCACCGACGCGATCGCCTCGCTGGACATCACCCTCACGGCCGACGAACTGCGCGACCTCGAGTCGCCCTATACCCCGCAACCGGTGCAGGGTCACCTCTGACCCGGACCGAACGACGGGCACGACGCTCCACTCCCCTCCGGCTCCTGTCTGGCAGGGTGTCCCCATGGCCCACGAACGCGCCGGCACCGTCGCCACCCCCGCCGATCTCGTCGACCTCCCCCACCTGGTCGCCGCGTACTACACCGTCCGCCCCGACCTCGCCGATCCCGGCCAGCGGGTGAGCTTCGGCACGTCCGGCCACCGCGGCACCAGCACCGACGGCTCGTTCAACGAGGCGCACATCGCCGCGACCACGCAGGCGATCTGCGAATACCGGACCGCCCAGGGCATCGCCGGGCCGCTGTTCCTCGGGCGCGACACCCACGGTCTGTCCGAGCCGGCGTGGATCACCGCGCTCGAGGTGCTGGCCGCGAACGGCGTCACCACGATGATCGACGCCGACGACCGCTTCACCCCCACGCCGGCCGTCAGCCACGCGATCCTCCAGCACAACGCCGGCCGCAGCGCCGGCGACCGCGGCCGTGCCGACGGCGTCGTCGTCACCCCGTCGCACAACCCGCCCACCGACGGCGGGTTCAAGTACAACCCGCCCGACGGCGGCCCGGCCGACACCGACGCCACCGGCTGGATCGCCGACCGCGCCAACGAGCTGCTCGCCGCGGACGGTGCCGGTGTGCGCCGCATCCCGTTCGCCCGTGCACGCACGGCCGACACCACGCACGTGTTCGACTTCTGCGGCCGCTACGTCGACGACCTGCCGTCGGTGGTCGACCTCGACGCGATCCGGGGCGCCGGGGTGCGCATCGGGGCCGACCCGCTCGGCGGTGCGAGCGTCGACTACTGGGCGATGATCGCCGACCGTCACCGGCTCGACCTCACCGTGGTGAACCCGCTCGTCGACGCGACGTGGCGGTTCATGACGCTCGACTGGGACGGCCGGATCCGGATGGACTGCTCGTCGCCGCACGCGATGGCGTCGCTCATCGCGGGCCGCGACCGCTTCGACGTCTCCACGGGCAACGACGCCGACGCCGACCGCCACGGCATCGTCACCCCCGACGGCGGGTTGATGAACCCGAACCACTTCCTCGCCGTCGCGATCGAGTACCTGTACGGGCACCGGCCCGGGTGGGCGCCGGACTGCGGCATCGGCAAGACGCTCGTGTCGTCGTCGATGATCGACCGAGTGGCCGCCGAGCTCGGACGCCGCCTCGACGAGGTGCCCGTCGGCTTCAAGTGGTTCGTGCCGGGGCTCGTGTCGGGCACGATCGGCTTCGGTGGCGAGGAGTCGGCCGGTGCGTCGTTCCTGCGCCGCGACGGGTCGGTGTGGACCACCGACAAGGACGGCCTGATCCTGTGCCTCCTCGCTGCGGAGATCATCGCCGTCACGGGGCAGAGCCCGTCGCAGCGCTACGCCGCGCTCACCGAGCGCCACGGTGCGCCCGCCTACGCGCGCGTCGACGCGCCCGCGACCCGCGAGCAGAAGGCGGTGCTGAAGGGTCTGTCGCCCGAGCAGGTCACCGCCACCGAGCTCGCCGGCGAGCCGATCGTGGCGAAGCTCACCACGGCACCCGGCAACGGCGCCGCGATCGGCGGCCTGAAGGTCACCACCGAGTCGGCCTGGTTCGCCGCCCGCCCATCGGGGACCGAGGACGTCTACAAGATCTACGCCGAGAGCTTCCGCGGTCCCGAGCACCTCGCCCAGGTGCAGGCGGCCGCTCGTGAGGTGGTGAGCGCGGCTCTCGGCGGTTGAGCGTGGGAACCGATCGGTGACCCGATGACGTCGAAGGTGTGCGACACCGTCGTCACCGACCGAGAGGAACCACCGTGAACACCACCGCCCGCCGCATCCGCACCCTCGCCGCCCTCACCGTGCTCGCGCTGTCGGCGTCGCTCGCCGCCTGCTCCGACGAGTCCGACACCGCCGACACGTCCGGCGCCACCGGGACCACGGAGGCGCAGCTCCCGTCGCCGGTCATCGTCGACGTCGACGCCATCGACGGCACCACCGTCTCGGTCCCGCTGTCGAACGTGGTGGTGATCGACACCGACACCCCCACCTCGTGGACGGCCACGGTCGCCGACCCGTCCGTCGCCTCGTTCACCCCGGGCAGCGACGACGGCAGTGCGTCGTTCAACCCCGGCCTGAAGCCGCTCGCCGCCGGCACCACCACGGTGACGCTCACCGACGGCACCACCACCGTGACCTTCACCCTCGAGGTCACCGCCTGACGAGTGGGCGGTCGGACGTCCTGGGTGCCACGCCCCGACGAACCGCCTGGCGATCCGAGGTCACCGGCACCCAAGACGTGGGGCCCTGATTCCTGGGCGCCAGTGAGCCCTCACCGACGCAGGCCAGCCGGAGGCCGTGGCACCCAGGACGGTGCTCCTGCGAGGACGACCGACCGGTCGCGGCACCGGCGGCATCCGTCCGCGCCGCTTCTACAGGCCCAGCTTCTTGCTGATCACCATGCGTTGGATCTGGTTGGTGCCTTCGTAGATCTGGGTGGTCTGGATCGATCGTCCAGCCCGTCCCAACGAGTCCCACCCCGTGCTGTTGAGCTGGGCCGGGAGTCCGGCGAGTGCCATCCCGTCCCGACGAGTACCAACGAGTTCTCGGGATGGAACTCGGGATGGCGCGCTCCCGATCTGCTCGGTGCCGCCGCCGATATGTGCGCGCCGATGTCCTTGCGCCGCCGCGCCAGACCGGGCATGACGCGCTCTCTGAGCGTTCGCTACGAGCCCGTTGCCGTTGGGGCAGTGCGACAACTACAGTTGTCGCCGTGGAGGTCCTTCCGAGCGCTCGCAAGCACGGGATCTCCGACGACGACATACGCCATGCTTTCGAGAACGCCGTTGCCTCGATCACCGTCGCCGCCCAACCCGACTTCTCCATGGTCCTCGGCCCCGATCAAGCCGGTCGGCTCCTCGAGATCGGCGTCGTGGCCGACGACGACAACGACTACGTGATCCACGCGATGCCCGCCCGACCGAAGTACCTCAAGCTGATCCGACCGCACAGGGGCGAACAACCATGACCGCCAAGAAGCATCCCCGAGACCTCACCGCCGCCGACGCCGAAGCGCTCGTCGCCGCATTCGACGATCACGCCGACGACGAGTACTCCGTCACCGACGCAGCGACGCTGCGCGAACTCCGCGCCGCAGCTGCCGCTCGGCGCGAGGCCGATGCACGCATCGAGGCCGCCGCGCTGGCTGCGCATCGCGCAGGCCTGTCATGGGGCGCGATTGGCGCGCAGCTCGGCATGACGAGGCAGGGTGCTCGTCAACGCTTCGAGCGCCTCATCACCCACTGAGCACATCGCGACACACCAACACGCCTGCGCCCTATCCGCCGATCTGGCGGTGGGAAGTCTCTGACGGGGCGCACAGATCGTGCGAGCCGATCTCCGGGAGTCGGCCGTCAGGTCGCCGCAGCTCTGTCCAGCAGGTGGCGATTCTTGCTGATCGGCCCGGGGAGGATCGTGAAGTGGACCTGGCCGTCGTCATCGACGTGCAGCACTCGCACCACGGCCTGCGCTTGCTCGTTCCCGGCCAGCACCATGGCGCCGGGCACGATGCGGGACAGGTCGCGTGCGTCGCGCATCAGTGACCACCCGTTGCCGTCGTCGTCCTGTGCGTTCAGGTCGGCCCGCAGGTCGATCTCGAGGTCCACGCCAGCCCTCCTTGCTCGCCGGTCGTGCATGTCACGACTCACGATACGGGTTGGCGATCGTGCGGTGCTCGCAGCGCAGCAGGCGGTCGACGCCGGCCTCGAGGTCACCGAGATCGACGGCACGAAGCCCTCACAGGCCCAGCTTCTTGCTGATCACCATGCGTTGGATCTGGTTGGTGCCCTCGTAGATCTGGGTGATCTTCGCGTCGCGCATCATGCGCTCGACGGGGAAGTCGGTCGTGTAGCCGTAGCCGCCGAGGAACTGCACGCAGTCGGTGGTCACCTGCATCGCCACGTCGCTCGCGAAGCACTTCGCCATCGCACCGGCCATCGAGAGCTCGCCGTACGGGTCGCCGGCATCGGCGATGGCGCACGCCCGGTACACGAGCGCGCGGGCCGCCTCGATGCGCATCGCGCAGTCGGCGGCCATCCACTGCAGACCCTGGTTCGACCCGATCGGACGACCGAACGTGGTGCGCTCCTTCATGTACGCGAGCGACACGTCGAGCGCGCCCTGGGCGATGCCCACCGCCTGCGCGCCGATCGTCGGACGGCTGCGGTCGAGCGTGTGCATCGCGATCGCGAAGCCCTGACCGACCTCGCCGATGCGGTGCGAATCGGGCACCTTCACGCCGTCGAGGCGGATGACCGCGGTCGGGGATCCCTTGATGCCGAGCTTGTGCTCGAGCTTGTCCACCTGCACACCCCACCCGGCCTCCACCAGGAACGCGGTGATGCCGGTGTGGCGGTCGTTCGAGGTGCGGGCGAAGATCGTGTAGAGGTCGCTGATGCCGGCGTTGGTGATCCAGCACTTCGTGCCGTCGATCGTCCACACGTCGCCGTCGCGCACGGCCCGAGTGGTCATCGAGGCGACGTCGCTGCCCGCGTCGGGCTCACTGAGACCGTAGCTGCACTGGCTCTCGCCGCGGCAGATGCGCGGCAGGTAGGTGGACTTCAGGAACTCCGACCCGAAGTTGATGACCGGCAGCATGCCCAGCTTGGAGATCAGGAACTGCAGGCTCGTGGCCGTGCAGCCGGCGGCGAGCTCCTCCGCCGCGATCGCCTGATCCACCAACGACGCACCAGCGCCGCCGTACTCGGCCGGGTAGCTGAGCGCGGTCAGCTCCATCGACCGCAGCGCCTCGAACGTCGTCCAGGAGTACTCGCCCGAGCGGTCGACCTCCGCGGCGTGCGGCGCGATCCTGTCGGCGACGAACTGCTTCAGCACCGCCCGGAACTCACGCTGCTCGTCGGTGAGTGTGAACGGTTGCACGTCGGACACGGGTCCTCCTCGAGAGTGGTCGAGCGAACCGACCCGATCGGTCGGGTCGCGGATGTGCTGGACCGCGACGTGGCGGGTCGCGGCGCTCGTGCGGTCAGTGACCGGCGGCGTGGTCGGCGTGGTCGGCGTGGTCGGCACCGACCAGGTCGCGCCACCGTCCGGGGTAGGCGGCCGCAGCCTGCTGCGGGGTCATCCGCAGGGTCGACTCCGGCACCATGTCGGCGAGGTGGCGCTGGTGGTGGTACCCGTGGTGGCCGGCGGCACCCACGAACAGGCCGCGGCGCAGTTCGACGAGACCGGCCGGCGGGTCGGCGTCGAGCCAGCCCCAGATCGTGAACGCGATCGTGAAGTCGTGGATGACCGGTGCCCGACTGAACAGCGACGCCCGCTTCAGACCGATCGCCAGGCACCCCTTGATCGCGTCGTCGGCGTGCTCGCCGCCGGCGAGCTGCAGCTTCGACCGGAACGTGTTCGCGATCTTGATGCCGAACCCCTGGTCGGGGCCCTGGTACCCGAGCTGCGCACCCGCCGGCTGGAAGCCGACGATCTCGCCCGGACGGTCGGGCATCCACGCTCCGGGCACGTGATCCGGCGACGCGTACGAGCGCGGGTCCTCGACGGGTGAGACGGGAGCGAACTTCGGCGCGGCCATACAGCTCACTTTCTACCCGACGGCGAGCCGTTCCACCTTGCCAGGACACACCTCGAACGGGCCGTCCGCGCGGACGGGGACCGTGACGACCCGACGCCGGCGGCCGACCGCGGGCCCACACCGGTCGAGATCGTCATCGCCATCAACTGCTGATTCACGAGCGCGCACCACGACCTCGACGATCGGGTCCGGACGCCACGGACGCCACGGACGCCACGGACGTCACGGACGTCACGGACGAAAGGATCCGGACGTCAGGCCTCGGTGTGGAGCAGGCCGTAGACGAGGCTCTCCTCGAGCGCTCGCCACGAGGCCTCGATGATGTTGCCGCTCACACCGATGGTGGTCCAGCTGCGCTCGCCGTTGGTGGCGTCGAGCAGCACGCGGGTGACGGCACCGGTGGCCGTCGCGCCGTCGAGGATGCGCACCTTGTAGTCGGTGAGGTGGATCCTGCCGAGGACCGGGTAGGCGGCCGTCAGCGCGGCCCGCAGCGCCGTGTCGATCGCGTTGACGGGACCGTTGCCCTCGGCCGTGTGCACGTGGCGCACGTCGCCGATCCAGACCTTCACGGTCGCCTCGGTGGAGAACTCGCCGTTCGGCAACTCGTCGGTGATCACACGCATGCTCTCGACGCGGAACCAGTCCTGCGCCCAGCCCGACGCACGGCGCATGAGGAGCTCGAGCGACGCGTCGGCCGCCTCGAAGTGGTAGCCCTCGTGCTCGAGGCGCTTCAGATCGTCGATCACCTGGTTCACCGCCGCGCCGTCCATCGTGAGGCCGAGCTCCTCGGCCTTCACCTCGATCGTCGCCCGACCCGCCATCTCGCTGACGACGAACCGGGTGCCGTTGCCCACCAGCGCGGGATCGACGTGCTCGTAGGCGTCGCGTGCACGCTTGATCGCGCTCACGTGCAGCCCGGCCTTGTGGGCGAACGCCGACACACCCACGTACGGCGCCTGCGGGTTCATCGGCCGGTTGAGCACCTCGGCGACGTGGCTGCTGACCGCGGTGAGGCGCTCGAGGCGACCCTCGGGCAGGCAGCTCATGCCGAGCTTCAGCTGCAGGTTCGGGATGACGGTCGTGAGGTTGCAGTTGCCGGTGCGCTCACCGAGACCGTTGAGCGTGCCCTGCACGTGACGGGCGCCGGCCCGGACCGCCGCCATCGAGTTCGCCACCGCGCAGCCGGTGTCGTCGTGGCAGTGGATGCCGATCGTGACGTCGTTGCCGACGTGGCGGTACACGTCGGCCACGATCTGCTCGATCTCGTGGGGCAGCGAACCGCCGTTGGTGTCGCACAACACGACGTGCGACGCGCCCTTCACGACCGCCGCCTCGAGGGCGCGCAGGCTGAACTCGGGGTTGCGCTTGTAGCCGTCGAAGAAGTGCTCCATGTCGACCATCACGCGGCGACCGGCGCCCGTGAGGAACGCCACCGAGTCGGCGATCATCGCCTCGCCTTCGTCGAGCGTGGTCTGCAGCGCCTCGAGCACGTGGTAGTCCCAGCTCTTGGCCACGATGCACACCGCCGAGGTGTTCGCGTCGAGCAGGTTCCGGAGGGTGACGTCGTCGTCGACCTTGCCCTTCGGCCGGCGGGTCGAGCCGAACGCCACCAGTGTCGACGTCGACAGTCGCAGCTCGGTCGCGGCCCGGGCGAAGAACTCGATGTCCTTCGGGTTCGCCCCCGGCCAGCCACCCTCGATGAAGTGGACGCCGAGGAAGTCGAGCTGCTCGGCGATGCGCAGCTTGTCGTCCACCGTCGCCGAGACACCCTCCACCTGGAGGCCGTCGCGCAGGGTGGTGTCGAACACCTCCACCATCTCGACGATCTCGACGATCTCGACGGTCGGGGTGGCGGTGGAACCCGTCGGCTGCGTTTCGTTGCTCATCTCTGTGCTCCTGTTCGTGCCGGGATGATCGGGCGGTCGATCCGTGCCGGAGAAACGAAACAGCCGCCCCGAGGGGCGGCTGCGAGCGCACGTGGGAGGACCACGTGCGCTATCGAATGATGATGATGTCGATGGTGCCGAGGCGCCGGGCGGCGGCGAAGGCGGCGAGGTGCGACGTCATGTGGGTGATTGTGTCGGGAAGGTGCCCGGACGTCAACCCGGCCGGCGCTCGTCTGCGAGGTTCGCACACGATGTTCGTCAACGGATCATCTGGACGACGGCCCCTCGCTGACCACGCCGCGCGGCCGGATCTGTGGATTCACATGTGCACAACCATGTGGAGGAACGGTGGACAGCCGACGAATTCCTGGGGATGACCAGGAAATGTGGTGGATAACCCTGTGACTTGAAAAATGCCTCTTGACCAGGGAAAACGCAGGGTGCAGAGTGTGCATCGCACCGGCGAGCGCACGCCAACCGGAGCCCGAGGAACGGCCTCGAACCCGTGGGGACAGCGACGATGGGCAACCGTCGGAGCCGCCACTGCGAGTGAAAGGGACCAACCGGGTTCACGAGGCGGGAGCGGCGGCGGCGCACAGGGAAGATCCGCCAGTCGACGGGTCCGAACCGGGCGACCGGGGACGACACGGCGGCAGTCGCGGCAGAACGTCGGCTCGGGCGACCGGGTGGCGGGACGCAGCGGCGGTCGGCGACCGAGCACCAGGCAACTGGGGCGACGACGTCGGCAGGTTGGGGAGGCGTCGGACGGGTGACCGTCCGGGGACGAGCCAGCCACGTCGGCTCAGCTGCACCGGGCAACCGGGGTGGGTGGCCGACAAACGGGAACCGCCCGCCAGAGCTCCGGCTCTGACGGGCGGTGAAACTGAACGGGACGAAGGCTAACGCCGGGCGATCGCTCAGTGGTGGATCATCCCGACCGAGACGCCCTGTCGGGCGCGCGCACCTCCGGGTGTGCTGCGCTCGACGGGGCGTCTTCCGTTTTCCGGGCTGTTGCGCCGGCGTGCCACGACGCCCGCGCCCGCAGGTCGACCTCGGACTCGGCGTCCACGGGGCGGGTCCCACGAGACCCCCACACCCCCGACGCGGGCGGGC
>WLDE01000094.1 GCA_009704985.1 Actinomycetota bacterium
CACGAACCTCCGCTACCTCGAGCCGTACTCGGCGGTGGTGATGGCGGCGCTCCAGCAGGCCGGAGTCGACCTGCGGGTGTTCGATCCCGGCCTGGTGCGCCAGCTCGGGAACGACCGTCGGGCCGACGGCGACGAGCCGCGCACGGTGTTCCTGCTGGAGGGTCGCGACGCGCTCGAGGTGCCGGAGGGGAGCGAGCGGATCGCGTTCTCCTCGCCGCTCGATCCTGCGACGATCGACGAACTGCTCGCGGGCGAGCAGGCGATGGTGGACGAGATCGCGGCGTTCGGCGTCGTGCTCGGCGACGAGGGTCGCCGCCTCGTCGCCGAGGGCGCGTTCGGCCGCACCGAACAGGAGATCCTCGACGCCAGCTTCGACGCGGTGGGCTTCGTCCGCAGCGGTCTCGCCGCGGAGCTCGTCGCCGCCGGCGCGTTGCAGCTCGACCCGAGCGTCGCCGAGGTGTTCACGCGCACCAGCGAGCTGCGTCGTCAGGTGGGCACCACCACCGTCGCCGTGCTGCTCCGCCCGTCCTGACCCGCCTCGCTCCCGATCGCCCGATCGCCCGATCGCCCGATCGGCCGATCGCCGACGGGCGGTTCAGGTACGCGTGACGATGCTGCGGCCGGTCTCCTCCGCCGGCGGCGCGGCGAACACCCAGGCGCGCAACAGCGCGAAGCGGCCGACGGCGACGAGCGCCCAGGCGCCGATGAGCGTGAGCGACTGGGCGAGCAGACCACCCCCGGCCCAGAGCGTGATCGCCAGCAGCCCGCTCGACACCGCGACGGAGGTGAGCAGCATCGCCGCCGCGGCGGCGTAGTCGCGGCCACGATCGATCCGGCTGCGGTGCCCGAAGGTGAAGCGGCGATTCGCCCAGGCGTTGGCCACCGCGGTGGCGGCGATCGCGACGACGTTCGCCCACACCGGGTGCACGTGCTGCTGCAGGAACAGGAACAGCAGCAGCGACACCCCGGTGCTGACCAGGCCGACGGCGGCGAACCCGACGAGCTGGCGTCCGAAGTCCTCCGTGAGCGGAGCTCGTCGCATCGGACCGAGGTCGAGCCGGCCGCCGCCACGCACGAACGACCGGGCCATCCGCCACACGCCCTTCAGGTCGTCGGTCGCGGTGCGACGCACGTCGACCCGGCTGTCGGGGTCGTCGACCCAGTCGACGGGCACCTCGTGGACGCGCAGACCGTTGTGCTCGGCGAGCAGCAGCAGTTCGGTGTCGAAGAACCAGCCGGTGTCCTCGACGGCCGGCAGCAGCAGTCGTGCGATGTCGGTGCGGATCGCCTTGAACCCGCACTGCGCGTCGCGGAACCGCACCGCGAACACGGTCTTCAGGATCACGTTGTACGTCCGCGAGATGATCTCGCGCCTCGGCCCGCGGGCGACGGAGGCACCCGGTGCGAGGCGCGACCCGATCGCGAGGTCGCTGTGCCCCGTGACGAGCGGTGCCACGAGCGGGAGCAGCGCGTCCAGGCCCGTCGACAGATCGACGTCCATGTACGCGCACACCCGGGCGTCGCTGCGGGTCCAGGCCTCGCGCAGCGCGAGACCGCGGCCCTTGCGGTCGAGGTGCAGCACCACCACGTGTTCGAACGTCTCGGCGCACCGCCGGGCGACGTCGAGCGTGCCGTCGGTGCTGGCGTTGTCGACGATCGTGATGCGCCAGGTGAAGGGGAAGTGCTCGCGCAGGTAGGCGTGCAGCGTGCCGATGCTGCGCTCCAGCACGTGGGCCTCGTTGTAGACGGGAACCGTGACGTCGAGGACGGGTGGCTCGTGCAGACGGTCCGGGTCCATGGCGATCACGGAAGGGTAGTCACGCGAGCACCACTGCGGCGAGGACGCCGGCGGCGACGGAGGTGGCGAGCCACGCGGTGACCGTGGTGCGGGTGCTCGCCGTCGACGCTCGCAGCGGCTGTTCGACGAGGAGGTGGAGCGCGACGGCGACGGCCGTCGCGACGGCGATCTTGACGGCGACGAGCGCGACGCCGTCGATGCCGGTGCGTTCGGGGGAGAGGACCAGGAAGACGGGCCAGTGCACGAGGTACAGCGAGTAGCTCCAGCGCCCCACGGCGACGAACGGAACGAGCGCGAGCGACCGGTGGACGCGACCGTGCGCCAGCACGGAGGTGATGGCGACGGCCCACACGAGCGCGAGCGCGGCGTGCCCGCCGCGCAGCAACCACGGCGCCGTCCCGGCGGTCAGGAACGCGACCACCATCGCCGCGAGCGCCGCCGCGCCGGCCACGTCGAGCACGCGTGCGTGGGCGTCGATCCACGCCCGCCGTTCGCGCAGCGCCACGGCGAGCAGGCAGCCGACGGCGATCTCGGCGGCCCGCACGTCGGTGCCGAACTCGAGGCGAGGCGACCAGGTGCTCACCACGTTGGCGACGACGACCGACACGACCACCACCGCACCGGCACCGATCGCCATCGCCCGCGCCGGTCGGGCGAGCCGGGTGGCCCACCACGCCCCGAACCCGAGCACCAGGTACGCCTGCTCCTCCACGCCGAGCGACCAGGTGGGGCCGAGCGGACCGACGATCGTCTGGAGCAGGCGCGCCTCACCACCGGCGATGACGTGCCAGTTGGTGACGCTCGCGAGCGCGGCCCAGGCGTCGGCGCGGCGCAGGTCGAACCAGCTCGTGGTCGACAGCAACGTCACCGCGACCACCACCGTGAGCGAGGCGGGCACGAGGCGACGGATGCGTCGCGTCCAGAACCGACCGAGGTCGACCCGGCCGTCGCGATGGTGCTCGGTGAGCAGCAGGGTGGTGATCAGGAACCCGCTGAGCGTGAAGAACACCGACACCCCGAGGTTGCCGCCACGGAACCACCCGTCGAGACCCGAGGTCGCGCACGCGTGGAAGAACAGCACCCCGGCGACCGACACGGCCCGGAGCCCGTCGAGACCGGGCTCGTAGGTGATGGTGCGGCCGTGGGTGGCGGTCGGCGCGGTGGTCCCCGTGGTCGCGCCGCCCCCGTTCACGGGCGCCGACGCTAGTCCTGCGTGCCGCTGCGGCGGTGGTCCGTGGCGTCGCCTCGCACCTGCGTCAGCCGAGCGCCGTGCAGGCGCCCGCCGGGGTGTCGTAGCGCTCGTCGGCGGTCCAGGATCCGACCACCCAGGTGGCCGGCGGTGCCGGGGTGATGCCGTCGAGGCGGGCTGCCAGGTCGGCCACGAGCCAGGCGGCGAACTTCGCCGCTCCCTGCGGGCACACGTGCACCCCGTCCGGCTTGCGATCCGGCGCGCCGTCACCCTCGAGGTCGGTCAGCATGGTCGTGCCCCACATCGGCGAGGTGTCCACGAGGTGCACGCGCCCGGTGCCGTCGGCGGCGAGCTGCCGGGCGACGGCGATCTGCCGGTCGAGCCCCGGATCGACGAGGTCGTCGCGAACGGGCGGCGGTGTGACGATCACCATCGTCGCCCCACGCGCCACCACCTGGTCGCGGAGCCACGTGTAGGCCACGCGCAGCTCGTCGAGCGAGGCGGGGGAGTCCCAGAACGACATCTGCACCACCACCGTGTCGAACGTGGTCGCAGCGACGAGCTCGCCGTACACCGCGACCGGGTCGACCCCGCCGCCGGGGGTGAGCCGCAGCCCGTCCCCCGCACCGTCGGTGAAGCCCACCCCGGCGGCGGCGAACGCCGCGCCGAGCGCAGGGGCGAGGTCGTTCGCGACCGAGTCGCCGACCCACAGCACCGACCCCACGACGTGGCGCGGGGGCGGTGCGGCGGTGACGGTGGTGACGGTGGTGACGGTGGTGACGGTGGTGACGGTGGTGGTGTCGTCGTTCAGCCGGTCGTCGGTCGGCCGGTCGTCGGTCGGCCGGTTGTCGGTCGGCCGGTCGTCGGGCGTCTCGTCGTCGTCAGCAGCGGGGAGGGAGGTGGCGAGGGAGGTCGACGGACCGTTCGCCGGGGTGGTCGCCGGGGTCGTGGTCGCCGGGGTGGTCGCCGGGGTCGTGGTCGCGGTGACGACGGGCGCCCCGACGGTGCCGGCGTCGAACGCCGCCACGTGGCCCCGACCCGAGGGCGCCGCGACGGCGGCGACGATCGCCGCGACGGTGACCATCGCGGTGGCCCACGAGGCTCGCCGGCCCGACGCCCAACCGGTTCGGCGGCGCACCGGGTGCTCGAGCAGCCGGAACGACAGCTCGGCCAGCACGATCGACGTTCCGATCACGGCGAGGTCGCGCAGCCACGGCGCAGCGGCCGTCCATCGCGGCTCGGCCAGCACGATCACCGGCCAGTGCCAGAGGTAGATCCCGTACGAGCGCTGTCCGAGCCACACGAGCCACCGACGGTCGAGCACCGACGCAGTGCGGCCGCCGCGGTCGCTGCTCAGCGCGACCAGGCCGACGAGCACCGCGGCGATCAGCGAGTGCACCGCGAGCCCGCCGTGCACGAGCGCGTCGAGATGATCACCGCCCACCACCCACGACACCCCCAGCACGACCGCCAGCGCCGCCACCACGAGGTCGGTCCGCCGCCCGCCGCCGGCGAGGTCGCGGGCCGTCGCGCCGCGGCGGGCGTACCACAGCGCGACTGCCGCCCCGAGCAGCAGCGCGACCGCCCGGGTGTCGGTGCCGAAGTACACGCGGCTCGCGGTGTCGGTGATCGCCAGCACGACCATCGCCGCGAACGACGCGACCGCGCCGATCGCGACGACCGCGGTGAGCCGGCGCCGCCCGTGCCGAGGGGAGCGCAGTGCCCACCACACCAGCAGCGGCCACACGACGTAGAACTGCTCCTCGATCGCGAGGCTCCACAGGTGGATGAACACCGACGACTCGGTGGCCGCGGCCCAGTAGTCGCGCGACGCTGCGACGAGGTGCCAGTTCGCGAGGTACGGGATCGCCCAGCGCGCGTCCGTGCGGGCCCCCGCCTGCTCGGCCGGCGTCCCCCAGATCGCACACCACGCGAGCACCACCACCACGAGTGCCATCACCGCGGGGAGCAGCCGACGGAACCGCCGTCCCCAGAACGCGAGCACGTCGATGCGACCCTCGTGGTCGTGCTCGCGCAACAGCAGCGAGGTGATCAGGAAACCGGAGAGCGCGAAGAACAGGTCGACGCCGAGGAACCCGCCCGAGATCCAGCCGAGGTGATACGCGACCACGCCTGCCACCGCCACGCCGCGGAGCCCGTCGAGCGCCCGCCAGTGCGGCGCGCCCGGCACCGGTGTCGTCGCCGCCACCCGGGAGGCCGCGCCGAACTCCGCGCCGGGACGGCGCCGCAGCCGGTCCGCGCGCGGTCGCACGCGCGCCAGGACTCGTGGTGACTGGAACTCGGTGGTCATGTGTGGTGTCGCGGTCGTGACGCCGCGAGGCGACGATGCCTCCCCACGGCATCGACGACCGACGATACTTCCCGGAGCATGCAGCCCGTCCACCCCGCCACCGACCGCCGCCCCGACGGTGACACCGAGGGCGATCTCGACCGCGACCCCGACCGCGACCTCGACCGCGGGTTCCGGCGCCGGCTCGGCGTCGTGGTGGCGCTCGGGGCGCTCTGGCGGCTGGGAGTGCTCGTCGTGGACAAGTGGCACCAACCGCTGCTGCTCAACGACTCGCTCTACTACTCCGCACAGGCCCAGCAGCTCGCCGACGGCATCTGGTTCCGCGAGATCTTCGTCGACCGACCGGGCGCCGAGCACGGGCCGCTCACGTCGACGATCCTCGCCGTCGTGAGCTGGGTCGACGACCCGGTGCCCTGGCAACGGCTCGTCACCGTGCTGTTCGGCGTCCTCACGATCGCGATGGTGGGCGTCCTGGCCCGCCGGATCGCCGGTCCGCGGGTCGGGCTCGTCGCCGCAGCGATCGCCGCGGTGTACCCGAACCTCTGGATGAACGACGGCCTGGTGATGTCGGAGAGCATCAGCATCGCGATGGTGTGCCTCACGTTGTGGACGGCGCACCGCTGCCTGTCGTCGCCGTCGCTCGGTCGAGCCGCGGTGGTCGGCCTCGTCGCCGGTCTCGCCGCGCTCGCACGCAGCGAACTGGCGCTGCTCAGCCCGCTCGTCGGTGTGCTGCTGGCCGTCACGGTGTGGCGTGCCGCCGAGGGCGACCGGCGGGCCCGGGCCCGCGAGGCGCTGACGCCGATGGTGCTGCTCGGCGCCGTCGCCGCGGCCACGGTCGCGCCCTGGGTCGCGTTCAACATGGCCCGCTTCGAGGAGCCGGTCACGCTCACCACGAACGACGGCACCACGCTGCTCGGCAGCTACTGCGACACGACGTTCTCCGGCCCCGAGCTCGGTGGTTGGTCGATCTTCTGCGTCACCTCCGATCCCGCGTACTCGATGGACGAGGAGCCGAGCGTGCGTTCGGCCCGCCAGCGGGAGATGGCGCTGGAGTACGCACGCGACCACCTCGACGAACTGCCGAAGGTGGTGGCGGCCCGTATCGCCCGCACCCTCGACCTGTACGGGCTCGACAGCCTCGTCGCGCAGGACGTCGGCGAGGAGCGCTACCGCTGGGCGTCCTGGGCCGGCATCGCGATGTGGTGGGTGGTGGCTCCGGCGGCGATCGCCGGTGCCGTGGTGCTGGCCCGCGCCTCGCGGGCCCGCGCCCGCCGCTCGACCCGATGGGTGCCGGCGTGGGCGCCCACCGTCCGCTGGCCGCTGCTGCTGCTCGCCTGCCCCGTGCTGTCGGTGACGGTGACGACGGTGCTGTTCTACGGGGCGCACCGCATCCGATCGTCGATGGAGCCCACCGTCGTCGTCCTCGCCGCCGTGGCCGCCGTGGCGTGGTGGGACCACCGCGCCGCCCGATCGACCCGGGCCGGCGAGGGTGTCGGTGTCGCAGCAGCGGACGCGGTCGCAGCAGCGGACGCGGAGGACGTGATCGCAGTGGATGCGGACGCGGTCGATCGGACGGTGAGCGGGACGTGAGCGGCGCCGACCGCACGATCGCGTACCAACCCGCCCTCGACGGCCTGCGAGCGGTGGCCGTGGGCCTCGTCCTCGTGTTCCACGGCGGATTCGCCTGGATGAGCGGCGGCTATGTGGGTGTGTCGGTGTTCTTCACCCTGTCGGGCTACCTGATCACGTCGCTGCTGCTCGTCGAGCACGACCGCACCGGCCGCATCGATCTCGGGCGGTTCTACGCGCGCCGGATGAAGCGGCTGCTCCCGGCGAGTCTGCTCTGCCTCGGCGCCGTGGCCGTGGCGGCTGCCGCCGGCGCCTTCGACGAGTTCGACGGCCTGCGACGCGACCTGCTGGGAGCGCTGTTCCAGGTGGCGAACTGGGTGAAGCTCCTCGACGACGCGAGCTACGCCGACCTCACGAACGCGACGCTCGGCCGGGTGGCACCGCTCGAGCACTACTGGTCGCTCGCGATCGAGGAGCAGTTCTACTGGGTGTGGCCGCTCGTGCTGCTCGGGGTGTTCCGGGTGGCCTCGTCGGCCCGGTCGATCGGTCGGTGGATCGTCGGGATGACGATGGTCGGCGCCGCTGCCGCCCCGCTGGTCGCGATCACGTGGGGGCCCGACGCCGCCTACTGGGCGACGCCGGCGCGCATCGGCGAGATCCTCGTCGGCGCATGGCTCGCGAGCGTGCTGCACCGTCGCGGCACCGAGGTGCGACGACCCTCGACCGCCCGGGCGCTCGCCGCGCTCGCTCCGGCGGGGCTGGTGGTCGTGCTGTGGGCGGCGCTCACCTGGCCGGCGGCCGAGGGGCCGGCCTACGAGGGGTGGCTTCCCGCCTTCGCGCTCGCGAGCGCTGCGGTGGTGCTCGGACTCCAGTACCCGTCGCCCGTGCGCACCGCGCTGTCGTGGCGACCGATCGTGTGGACCGGCACGATCAGCTACGGCCTCTACCTGTACCACTGGCCGCTGTTCGCCGTGCTGACCTCCGACCGGGTGGGGGTGGACGGGTGGGCGCTGTTCGGCGTGCGGCTCGCCGTCACCTTCGCCGTGGCCGCGCTGTCGTCCGCGCTCGTCGAGCAGCCCGTGCGCCGGTGGAACCCCACCTGGAGCCGGCCGCTCGTCGCCGGCGGGGTGGCGACCCTCGCGCTCGCCGTCGTCGTGGTGGTGGGCGTACGACCGGCCGACACCTTCTCGGCCGACGCCAACGCGGGCGGGGTGGCCACGATCGTGCCGGTGGACGGCACCCTGCCACCGCTCGAGGTGGTCGACGGCCCGACCGCAACGGGCGCGACCGGTGAGGCCGACGCGACCCCGTCCACGCGTCCGCCGACCGACACGTCGACCGACACGACGAGCGCCCCCGCCGACACCGGGTCCGACGACACCGGGTCCGACGACACCGGGTCCGACGACACCGGGTCCGACGGCATCGACGAGACCGACGGCGGGTCGGTGGTGCTCGATCCGGAACCGGTGCCCGTTCCTGCGTTGTCGCGGCCGGTCAGGATCCTCACCATCGGTGACTCCACGTCGGAGGCCACCGCCGTCGGCTTCGCCTCCTGGGCCATCGATCACCCCGACCTGGCCCAGGTCACCGACGCGTCGGTGGCCGGGTGCGGGTTCGTCCGCGGGGGCGTGGTGCCCACCGACGGCGACATCGACTGGCAGGGGCCCTGCGACGAGCTGCTCGACGTGCGCCTCCCAGAGTCGGTCGCGCAACTGCAACCGGACGTCCTGGTGCTCATGGTCACGATGCGCGACGTCGAGGACCGCATCTGGAGCGACGCCGAGGGACCGCTCGATCCGTTCGACCCGCGCTTTCGCGAGCGGCTGCTCGCCGACTACCGACAACTCGCCGAACGGCTCGCCGAGCTCGACGTGCCTCGGGTGGCGTGGGTGCTCGCACCCCACCCGATCGCCGCCTTCGCCGGCGAGCAGCGGAAGATGCTCGACCTCGATCGCTACCGCGTGCAGTTCGACGTGATCCGGGAGGTCGCCGCCGGCGATCCGGACCGCATCCGCGTGATCGACCTCCAGGGCTGGCTCGACTCCATCGGCCGCTTCCGTGACGGGTCGCTGCGGCCCGACGGACTGCACTGGACGCCCGACGCGGCCCGCTGGGTGGTCGACCGCTACCTGGCCGGGTCGGTGGTCACCGCTGCCGTGTCCTGATCCGGCCCCGAACCGTCGACGTCGTCCAGCGCGTCGACCCCGGTGCGGTCGTCCGGTCCGTCCGCATCCCGTGGCCGGGTCGCAGCCGTGCGGTCGATCCACGTGCCGGCGAGCAGCAGCACCACCACGAACACGCCGGGCCGGTGCAGGTCGTCGAAGCGGCCCGGCCAGGCGGCGTCGGGGAGGAAGCGCTCGCGGTACTGGCGCCACGCGACCATCAGACCGAGCACGCCGACGGTGACCGAGGCGGCGAGGGCGGCCGACGACGACCGTCGGGTCGCCACGATCACGGCGGCCGGCACCAGCGCCACCAGGGCCCACACCGGCGCGATCGCGAGGCCGGCGGCGACGACCAGCACCGCGGCCGCGGCGACGGCCTGGCGGGGGCGATCGGTCGCCGGTTCGATGCCGTCGTCGGGTGGCGCCACGGGGAGCGCGGTGGGACGCACCCGCCGATCGACGAGCGCCAGGATCACGCAGGCGACCACCCCGAGCAGGGCGATGCCGAGCGCGAGGTCGAGGCCGCGCTGAGGGGTCCAGCGCAGCTCCACGGTCCGAGCCGTCTCGGACGGCGAGAGCCACCACCCGTTGAACCCGCCCGCCACCTGCACCGGGGCCACGGGCGGGGTCACCGTCGTGTCCGAGATGGTCTGAGCCTCCCACGCGGGGTTGTACCCCTCGCCGAGCACGAGCCAGCAGCCCGTCGGGCACGGCGCCACGGTGACCGTCCGGGTCGATCGGGTGCGCTCGACGGTGGGTTCGGCCACGGGCTCGGCCACCCGTGCCTCGCCGGAACGCAGCACCAGTCGGTCGACGTGGATGCCGGTGGTCGCACCCGGGGCGGTCCGGAACCGGTGAACGCCCGGGTCGAGATCGAGCGTCGTGCCGTCGGGCGTGCACAGCTCGGACTCGACCGTCTCCCCGGCTGCGAGCCGCTCCAGGTGGTCGGTGTCGACCCGCACGCCCACCGGGGTGCCGTCCACCATGAGCAGATCGCTCCGGCAGCCGACCGGCGACGCGTCGGCGACCGGGCGGGTGGCGACCTCGAGCCCGCCGATCTCGCTGATCGAGGCGGGGAGCTGCACCGTCTCGGCCCATCGCCGGTCGACGGTGGTGCGTGACTCGACCGCGGTGATCGTCAGCGTGACCGGACCGGGGGCCAGCGGTGCGGGCAGCGCGACGGTGCTCGCACCCGTGGCGTCGGGTGCGGGCACGGCCACGATCCACTCGCCCGCGCCGGAGGTGATCGCGATCTCGGTGATCGGGCTCGTGCGCGGGTCGATCGACTGGACGAGGGTGAGCGGCCCGTTCGCCGGTGCAGCGAGCTCGATCGTGAGCGCCGACCCCACCGCCTCACCGAACGGCGTGGTCCATGCGGTCAGCGGGTCGCCGTCGACCGCGGCGGAACCCCGCGCCGCCGGCACGCCGGTGAGGCGCCGGGTGCTCGTGGCCTGGGGCCTCGCGACGCCGCTCGCGACGGCGAGGTCGTCGAGCAGTGCGTCCGGTGCACGGTCGTCGCGCCGGAGGGTGACGGCGACGTCGAAGGTCCGCTCGACCGGGAGCTCGAACGTGCGGTCGAGCCGCGGCTCTGGATCGTGCCGCCAGCGGTTGGTGGCGCGCACCCGGTCGCGGGTCATCACGACGGCGACGGGCCGCGAGGACGTGACCGAGTCGATGCCGCGGACGGGGAGTCGCACCGTCTCGGTCGCGACCGGTCCGAGCTCGGCGAACCCGACCGCGCTCGGCCCCGTGTCGGTGCCCGTGGGCACCGCGGCGATGCGGGTGATCGTGATCGAGACCGGCTCGCCCGCGGGGACCTCGACCGGCTGTCCGGGGGCGGTGAGCGACCGGTCGTCGAGGACGATCACCTGACTCGACGTCGGGTCCGGAGCACGGCCGGCGTCGATGCGGACCTCGGCGATGCGTCGGGTGGCGTCGGGCAGCTGCTGCTGGAGCAGGGTGAGGGTGCCGTCGGTGGTGGACAGCTCGATGCGTTCGCCGACCGGATCGGAGCGGTCGGCCACGCGCCAGGCGGTCGCCGGATCGCCGTCGACGGCCATCGCCGGGCGGTCCTCGGGTCGCAGCGCGAACGGTTCGCCGTAGCCGGTGGCGCGGACCGCCAACCCGCCGTCGAGGAGCGCCACCGTCTGCTCGTCCGCGTCGACGTCGGCGAACACGGCGAGGCGCTGGTCGGAGGAGTCCTCGCGCAGCACGTCGCGCACGGCGCCGCCGGACTCGGTCATGCCGGTCACGTCCTGCGAGCCGCGCCACTGCGCGGCGCGGTCGCGGTTGGAGTCGGTGACGACCAGCAGCGCACCGTTCGGCACGGCTCGGTCGACGGGGGCCGCGACGATCGTGTCGAGATCGGCGGCGTAGACCACCACCTCGTCGCCACGGAGCAACCCGGCGGCGGCCGCGTCGACGATCCCGTCGCCACTGCCCACCAGCACGACCACCTGCGTCCCGGTGCGCACGATCGGCTGCGGATCGTCGACGGGCACCAGCTCGACCGGTGCGAGCGGGGTGCCGATCAGGCCCGACGACAGCTCCTGCTCGTCGAGCATCGCGATGTCGGGCACGTTCACGGCCGGGTCGCCGTGGGGCACCGGGCTGCCGAGACCGTCGGGCTCGGTCGCGAACATCGCCGCCACGAGCTCGGGCCGGGGTGTGCGGAACCGGTCGAACGCCAGGTCGTTCGCGACCCAGATCGTGTCGACACCGAGGAACCGGGCGACCGGTGCGATCGCGCCGGGCTCGAGCGTGCCCGCCTGGAACCGGTTGTCCAGCGCGTACAGCAGATCCATCGCGCCGGGGCTGCCGAGCGGCAGCAGGTCGCGCGTGACCAGTGGCTTGTCGGTGAGCCCCGGCAGCGGGGGATCCACGGTGTAGCCCCACCGGAACGCACCGAACTCCGATCCCGGGAGCTGCATCACCCGGTGCTCGGTGGAGCCGGCGTCGAGCGCCGCGACCGCCTCGTCCCAGGCCGCCGGCACGTCCTGGTCGCGCTCGAGCGCGGGGTCGACGTAGCCGCCCGACGTGGCCGCGGGGATGCCGATCAGCGTGACGACCACGACGCCGGCGGCGGCGACGGTGCCCAGTCCTCGGCCGCGCACACGCACCCGACCGGCCAGCGTGACCAGTGACGCGGCGCCGAGTGCGAGGCCGAGGACGCTCAACGGCAGGGCCCGGGTGCTGCTGCGCAGCGCGAGCCCGAGCGCGGAGTCGCGCAGCGGCGCCATGAGCGGCGCCGGCTGGTCGATCGGGTGCACCCCGACCGCGAGCACGATGCCGGCCACGACGAGCCAGGCGGCGAAGCGGCGCTGCGACCAGCGCACGAGGGCGAGGCCGAGCAGGCACAGCGCGGTGAGCAGGTAGCCGGCGAGGATCACCCTCGTGCTGCCGAGGTGATCGATCGCCGCGGTGGTGGTGAAGGCGTACGGATCGCGGACGTAGAACAACCAGTACCCGAGGCCGCGGAGCGTCTCGGTGCTGGTGGAGGTGAGCGACACCGCCTCGAGCGTCTCGGAGAACGCGAGCACGTCGGCTCCGTGGCGCCCCTGGACCACGAGCATCACCATCCACCACAGCGACACCACGACGCTGATCCCGCCGAGCTTGAGTGCCGTCATCACGGCCGTGCGCCAGGTGATCGACTGCTGCCACGCGGCGTGCAGCAGCCACAGCACGGGCGCGGGCGCGACGAGCGCGAGGGCGGTCGCGTTCACCGCCCCGATCGTGAGCACCACCAACCCGAACAGGCCGACGTCACGCCATCGGGTGCGGACCGTGGCCCGCACCGTCAGCCCGACGAGCCAGCCGAGGCCCATCCACGGCAGCAGCATCACCGACGTGCGCGACACGTACGGCAGCAGGTACGGCGAGAGGCAGTACACGACGCCGGCGACCGCCGCCGGTGTCGATGCCATCCCGAGCTGACGTGCCGCCCAGCGCGCGCCGAGGCCGCCGAGGAACAGCAGCGTGCCGATCCACAGCCGGTGGGCGACCCAGTCGGGGACGCCGAGCTGGTCGAACGTCCAGAACCACGGACCGGACGGCCAGAGATAGGCGATCGTCTGGTGCGGCACCCACCCGGCGAACTGACGCGTGTCCCAGGTGAACGGGGCGTCGGCGATGAGGCGTCCTGGATCGAGGTAGAGGTACAGCTTCGTGTCGGTCGGCATCCGCCCGGGCTTCGCGGTGAGCGCCGGGAGGTAGGTGAGCGCCGCCAGCAGGAGCACGCCGAGCGGTGGCGGCCGCCAGCCGCGGCGCTCCGGGGGGGAACCCGTCCCGCTCATCCGTACGGCCTCAGGGGATCGCGCCGAGCACGCCGTACAGGCCGGTGAGCGCGACGAGTCCGGCGGCGCCCATGGCGATGGTGAGGCCCCAGGCCTCCTCGTGCTCCTCCGGCCACCACGCGGCGGCGGCGATGAACAGCGGGAAGGCGGTGAAGAGGAACCTCGGCCGGGCGGTGACGGTTGCCGGCAGGATCATCAGCGCGAGGACGACCAGCGTGAACGCCACGATGGGCCACGGTGGTCGACGCTTCACCATCACGACGAGCAGGGCGATCATCGCGAGCACCGACACGGCGGTGATGGTGTCGGTCGGCGAGGACAGCGGACGCGTGAACGCCTCGAGCGTGTTCTTGACGGCGGTCCAGCCGAAGCTGGTGCCCTCGTCCCAGGCCTCGCGCTGCACCCTGAACCACGCCCACTCGCCGGTGCGGTCGTACAGGTAGAGCTGGAAGGCGACGAAGCCGATCGGTGCCAGCAGCGGGGCGACGAGCGACTTCCAGTCGCGTTCGTGCTTGATGGCCAGGACCGCAGCGATGGCGCACGCCGCCACGAGCGCGACGCCGTTGGGTCGGGTGCCCGACCCGATCGCGGCGAGCAGGCCCGCGGCGAGCCACTGCTTGCGGTGCAACAGCAACAGGCAGGCTGCGGCGACGGTGATGAGCGTGGCCTCGGAGTAGGTGAGGCTCAGCGACATGCTGCCGGGGAAGAAGACGACCAGGAGCATCGCCCGGTACGCGATGCGGTCGCCGTAGAGGTCTCGGGCGAGCAGGCCGATCAGGTACACGCCGAGCGCGCCGAGGACGAAGTTCAGGAACACCCCGGCGAACACGTCGCCGCCCGGCAGGATCGGATCGACCGCCCGCACGAGCATCGGGTAGGCCGGGAAGAAGGCGGCCCGGGCCTCCATGTCGTTGTAGGTGATGTCGGCCGGGATCGACGTCGGGTACCAGTCGCGGACGATGCGGTAGTACCAGGCACCGTCCCAGGAGGTGAGCACCTGGGTGATCAGCCCGACCGCGTTGTCCGGCCGGGGCAGGCCGTCACGGTTGGCCTCGGCGACCTCCTGGGCCGCCACGATCGCAGCGCCGGCGATCACGCAGAGCCGCGAGGCCAGGTACGCGATGCCCACCCGGCGGAGGTACGACGGCCACGTCGAGGTCTCGGTGTGGGTCGGCAACTCGGCCGTGGCGGTACTCATGGGCCGCCCGACGCTACCACCGGTGCATCGGCTGGATGCGTTGCCTCGGGCCGAACTTGGGGGCGCCGTTGCCGTCGAGCAGCAGCAGCCGCAGTACCCGGCCGCGCTGGCCGCGGAACGGTTCGAGCAGCTCGAGCATCCGCTCGTCGGTGCCCCGCGGCTCACCGGCGAGCGACCACGCCACCACGTTCTTGAAGTGGAAATCGCCCACCGGCACGGCGTCGGGTTCGCCGAAGCTCGTTCCGAGCACCGTGCCGATCGTCCACTCGCCGATGCCGGGCAGCAGGATCAGCTTGCCGGCCGCCTCGGCGGGGGAGGACCCGCCCCAGCGCCACAGGTGATCCGCGTGGCGGGCGACGGTGATCAGCGGCTCGGCCCGCTTGCGTTCCACCCCGCGGGGGTGGAACCACCAGCTCGGCGTGGCGGCCAGCCGGTCGGGCGCCGGCGGCAGCCGCACCCCGGGGAACGGACCCGGTGCCGGCTCGCCCAGCTCGAGGCACAGGCGGCGCCACTGGCGCATCGCCTCCATCGCCGTGATCCGCTGGGCCAGGATCGTCGGGAGCAGGTCGTGGTACAGCGTGCCGCTGGCCCCGATCCGCAGGCCGGGGTGGTTGCGCTGCGCCCGGGCCAGCGCCGGTGGCGCGTCGTCGAAGACCACCGGCTCGTCGTGTGCGCCGACGAGACCAGGCACGCGGCTGCGCAGCCAGTCGCCGCCCGGCCCCCACGTGCGCACCTGGAGCGTGCCGCCGCGCCAGTCGAGGTGCAGCGTTCCCGGGCCGTCGGGAGTGAGCGTGGCCCGCACGAACTCGGCGGCGCCGAGCTGGGTGGTGGGGTCCCCGCGGCCGTTGCGCAGCGGCGCGAGCGTGCGGCGGTCGGGGACCAGCTCGGCGCTCGTCGTCTGCACGAGCCGACCGTAGCCGCGCCGTGTGACATGCCCGCGGACGTGCCGGATCGGGGTTCTCCAGGGGGTGGCCGTGTGACCGTTGCGGCATCCTGCCCGCCCGCGGTGCCCGCCGCCGAGGCTCCGTCTACGCTGCCGCCCCATGCGCCGGACGGTCAGCCTGGTTCTCGTCGCCCTCGCCGCCCTCGCCGCCGTGCTCGCCCCGGTGCTCGCCGCACCGGTGGCCGCCTCGCCCTCCGTCGCCGCCGGCGTCACG
>WLDE01000095.1 GCA_009704985.1 Actinomycetota bacterium
GGGTGACCTCACGCTCGGAGGGCCGAGCAGCAGGGTGCGATGTCACGAGGATCTCCTTTGCGACAGCTCGGGGCGACCGGCGAGCGCGTCCACGAGCGCCGAGGCCACCTCCCGGTGGGTGTGGACGTGCTCGACGTCGCGAGCGACCCGCCGTTCGCGACGAACCGGGATGCGGACAGCACCGGCGTCAACCTGCCCTCTGATGCGATGCGCCGCGAACCCCGGAGCCGTTGACAGAATCGGCCCATGCCCACCGTCAACCGCTCCGGCCGCCCGACCCGCAGCGACGGCGAGGACTGCCGGCGAGCGCTCGTCGATGCCGCACGGTCGATCGCTGCGACGGACGGATTCTCCAGAGTGACGATGCGCCAGGTCGCGAACGCAGCGGGCGTGAGTCCGGGGTTGGCCTTCCACTATTTCGCGACCCGCGACGAGCTCGTCGCCGAGTCCTTCGAGACCGCGGCCAACGACGACCTCAGCGCGATGCGTGCGGTCATCGCCCAGCACGACGACCCGCTCCGACAGTTGTGGGCCTTGCTCCACGTGTATGCCCCGCTCACTCCGACCAACCGGAGGTCGTACCTCATGTGGCTCGACGCCTGGGCAGAGGCGGTGCGGAGTCCGAGCATGCGAGCGGCGACCCAACGGGTGACCGCGAACTGGGAGCAGATGGTCACGGACATCGTCGCCGCCGGGTGTCGATCCGGGGTCTTCCACCACGCCGAACCGAAGCACGCCGCGTGGCGGATCACCGCTGCGATCGACGGATTGGCGATCCAGGCGGCCCTCAACGATTCGTTCCCTCGCAGCCAACTGATCACCTGGGCCCGGCAGAGCTGCGTCGAGATGCTCCACCTGCCCGCCGAGGCACTCACCATGGACGTCCCGATCCGCCGCAACCGCGGTCATCGCCGCACCTCGAGCAGATTGACCATCTGATCAATCTATCTCTGCGACGGAACCTCGGAGTCGCGCGAAACGGACGAACCTGAAGCGCCGGGGGCGCCGGGGGCGCCGGGGGCGCCGGGGGCGAGCGAGCGAATCTGGTCCGAATTCACATACACTTCGTATGTGAAATACAGCTTGCATGTCAATGTGCTACCGTCGACCGGGATGAGCACGCTCCGCCAGGCACAGGCGCAGGCCACACGACGGCACCTCGTCGAGGTCGCGACCGACCTCTTCTCGCGCCTCGGTTACTCGGTGGTCACCACCACCTCGCTCACGGAGGCCGCCGGCGTCACGCGCGGTGCGCTGTATCACCACTTCGCGAACATGACCGAGGTGATGGAGGCCGTTCTCGAGCAGGCCGGCGCAGCGCTGGTCGCAGCGACACAGGAGGCCCTGTCCACCGTCACGACCCCGAGCGAGCGGCTGTTGCGTCTCGGGCCGGCCGTACTCGACGCGCTGGCCGCCGACCCGGTCGTGCAGCGCATCGTGTTCGTCGAGGCGCCGACCGCCCTCGGCTGGACCCGCTGGCGCGCGCTCGACGGAGGCCGCTCCCTCGGCCTGATCGTGGAGCTGCTCGACGAGCTGCACCGCACGGGTCGCCTCGCTCCCGGTGCCGAGCCGAGGATGGTCGCGCCGCTGCTGCTCGGCGCGATCAACGAGGCGGCGATGTTCGCGGCCTCCGGCGAGCAACGCGCACGTCGCATCGCCGACCAGCTCTCGCTCCTCACCGGCGCGCTGCTCGCACCGACCGACGGCGAACCACCGGCCCGCCCCGCACGCCGCACCCGCGGATCACGAACGAAAGGCACCCCGTCATGACCTCACCCGACGCACCCACCACCGGCTCCGGACTCGGCACGATCGCCGAGCTGTGGCGCCATCCCGTCAAGTCGATGCAGGGCGAGCGGGTGGACAGCGTCGAGTTCGACGAGCACGGCATCGTCGGTGACCGCCGCTTCGCGCTGCGCGACCTCTCCACCGACACCATCGTGAGCGCCAAGCGGCCCCGGCTCGGCCGCCTGCTGCTCACGTGCCGCGCCGTCACGTCCGGTGACACCGTCACCGTCACCGTCGGCGACACCACCTACGACATCCACGCCGACCGACCCCAGCTCGACGCTGCGCTCACCGATCTCCTCGACCTCCCGGTGCGCATCGACACGGTCGGTACGGACCCGGAGGTGTACTCGAGCGAATGGCCCGAGATCGAGGGCCTCGCGCTCTCGGGCGTCTCCGTCGACCTCCCGCTCCCCGCCGGCAGCTTCGCCGACCTGGCGCCCCTCCACGTGCTCACCACCACCAGCCTCCACCACCTCCGCTCACTCGCACCGGAGCCGACGCTCACGATCCAGCGCTTCCGCCCCGGCATCGTCATCGATCACCACCGCGCCCCTGATGAAGCGACGTCGTTCGTCGAGAACGACTGGTCCGGCCTGCGCGCCCGCATCGGCACCGCGGAGGTCGCCTTCGGCGACGCCGCCCCGAGGTGTGTGATGACCACCCTCGCCCAGCCCGGCCTCGAGGACGACAAGACCGTCCTGCAGGCCATCGCCCGGCACAACCGCCGCGACTTCGGTGGCTTCGGCGACTTCGCCTGCCTCGGCGCCTACGCGAACGTCACCCGAGCGGGCACCGTACGCGTCGGCGACACCGTCGACCTGCTTCCCTGACGGCGCACGACCGGACCCACCCGCGAGTCCGAATCTCGGGCGGCGGGTTCCGAACCCGCCCGGCCGACGCCCTCTCACTGGGCATGCAACTCCAACGAGCCAATCCGATCGTCGGCGCACGCCGACCGCGTGTCAGCGCCCGTCTCGTGATCGCGTCGATCACCTCCATCACCGCGATCGTGGCCCTTCCCGGCGTCGCCGCCCAGGCGTCGGCGGAACCCGCCAGGACACGCTCCTGCGCGGCGGTGACCACGATGATGACGAAGGCGAGCGCCGGGCTGCTGATGCCCAGCGAGTCCGACTCCCCGTTCACGACGTTCACCTGGACGGGTGCCGCGAGGCGACCCCTCACGACGGCCCGGCTGCTGGAGCTCACCGGTCACACACCGGACACCGTGGTCGAGGTGGTCGACCTCCAGCACTTCTTCCGGAACGTGGCGTACCGCCAGCCGTGGCACGACCGCCAGCAGGCGCGGGACGTCAGGAAGTTCGAGCGCCTCCTGCGGGTGATCGAACGGCACCTCACCGACGTCCAGGTGTACCGCGTCGGCACGGTCCGGATCGACGCCTACCTCGTCGGCCGCTGTGGCAACGACCTCACCGGACTGCAGACCGTGCTCATCGAGACCTGACCCGCGCCAGCGGCCCGCACCGGCCGCCCACCCGCGTCGTGTGCGCCGAGGTACGCCATCTGCCTCGGCGCACCCGGGCTCGGCGGTTCCCACCGTGGGGGGTAGCGTCGTGTGCACCCGAACTGCGGAGGTGCAGCAATGGCACTCGACTACCACGACGGGCAGCGTGAGCTGCAGGATCGGTTCGACACCCGGCGGCTCGCCGATCGACTCGGTGACGTCGCCGGCACGACCTTCTCCGACGAGCTCGCCGCGTTCATCGCCGCTCGGGACATGTTCTTCATCGCGACGACCGACACCCACGGCGTTCCGGACTGTTCCTACAAGGGCGGCGAGCCGGGATTCGTCCGAGTCACGGCGGCCGACACCCTGTGCTTCCCGTCCTACGACGGCAACGGGATGTTCCGAACGTTGGGCAACATCACCGTGAATCCCAACGTCGGCCTGTTGTTCGTCGACCTCGAGTCCGGGAGCCGCCTCCGGGTCAACGGCCACGCCACCGTGCACCTCGACGACGACCTCACCGCCTCCTACCCCGGCGCGATCTGCGCGGTCTCCGTTCGAGCCACCGCCGTGTTCGCCAACTGCCGTCGATACGTGCACGAGTACCGCAAGGTCTCCAGCTCGCCGTTCGTGCCCGCGGAGGACGCGGAGCCACCGGTGCCCGACTGGAAGCTGCATCCGTGGTTCGAGGGCACCTTGGCGGCCGACGACCCGGCACACGACCCGACGAGGCCCAGCGCGCCGGCGATCCCGATCTTCTGAGCGCAGGGCGCCGCGACGATCCATCGGGCCGACCGGCTGACAGCCCGCATCCTGCGGGCACGTCGCCGGCGGCCCGGACAGGATGGCGTGATGGCATCCGAACCCGCATCGTCGTAGCCCGAGGTCGCCGTCCACCACGAAGCCGAGCAGCAGCGTTTCGCCATCATCGTCGGCGGTGAGACGGCCGGTCTGGCCGAGTACGTCCATCGTGGCGGCCGATGGCTGTTCACCCACACCGAGATCGACCCGTCGCACGAGGGCGAGGGGCTCGGGTCGGTGCTCGCACGCGCCGCACTCGACCACGTGGCCGCGGGCGAGCAGGTGGTGCCGCTGTGTCCGTTCATCACGGGCTGGCTCGAACGCCACTCCGACTACGACCGGCTCGTCGACCACCCCTTCACCGAGGCCGTCCTCCGCTCTCAGGCGTGACCCTGCGCCCCGGTCGTTCAGGGTCGGCCTCGGGCCGACGTCGTCCAGCGGTGCAGGATGCAGGCGTTTCGCGACCGGTTCCACGCCGCCGTGGTCGGCCGATTCGACCCCGTCGCCGGGGCGACCGGCCCCCGCGGGCCGGGTACGGTGAGGGGGTGACGGCGTCCCGTCGGGCGCCGACGACCGAAAAGGGTGACACAGTCGTGACGACGTATGCAGTGGTGGACCCGTCCACCGGCCAGACGATCCAGACCTATCCGACCATCTCCGACGAGGCCCTCGGCGCCGCCGTCGTCCAGGCGCAGGAGACCTTCCGCACCTGGTCGCGGACGACCTCCGTGGCCGAGCGCGCCGCGCTGATCGCCAAGGTCGCGGAACTCCATCTCGAGCGGCAGGACGCGCTCGCGGCGATCATCAGCCGCGAGATGGGCAAGCCGACCGGCGACGCCGTCGGCGAGGTGCAGTTCAGCGCGGCGATCTACCAGTTCTACGCCGACAACGCCGAGGAGTTCCTCGCCGACGAGCCGATCACGCTGATGGGCGGCGAAGGCTCGGCGATCGTTCGCAAGAGCCCCCTCGGCGTGCTGCTCGGCATCATGCCGTGGAACTTCCCGTACTACCAGGTGGCCCGGTTCGCCGGCCCGAACCTGATCATCGGCAACCCCGTGCTGCTGAAGCACGCGCCGCAGTGCCCCGAGTCGGCGGCCGCGATCGAGCAGATCTACCTCGACGCCGGCTTCCCGGTCGGTGCCTACACGAACATCTACGCCAGCAACGAGCAGGTCGCCGACGTGATCGCCAACCCGATCGTGCAGGGTGTGTCGCTGACCGGTTCCGAGCGCGCCGGCGCCGCGGTCGCCGAGATCGCCGGTCGCCACCTGAAGAAGGTCGTCCTCGAGCTCGGTGGGTGCGATCCGTTCATCCTGTTGTCCACCGACGACCTCGACGCCGTCGTGGAGAAGGCCACCTTCGCCCGCGTCGACAACTGCGGCCAGGCCTGCAACGCGGCCAAGCGGTTCATCGTGATCGACTCGCTCTACGACGAGTTCCTCGAGAAGTTCACCGCGTCGGTGCTCAGCACCAAGCAGGGCGCCCCGACCGATCCGGAGATCCAGATCGGACCGCTCTCGTCGGTGGCCGCCGCTGATCGTCTCAGCGCACAGGTGCAGGCCGCGATCGACGGTGGCGCCAGCGTGGTGTCGGCGGGTGAGCGCCGCGGCGCCTTCTTCCCGCCGGCCGTGATCACCGGCATGACGCCCGGGAACCCGGCCTACAACGAGGAGCTGTTCGGTCCGGTCGCGATCGTGCACAAGGTGAGCAACGAGGAGGAGGCGATCGAGCTCGCGAACGACACGCCGTTCGGCCTCGGCTCCTACCTGTTCACCACCGACCCGGAGCAGGCGGCCCGCGTGGCCGACGCGATCCAGGCCGGCATGGTGTACGTCAACATCGTCGGCGCCGACAGCCCCGAGCTGCCCTTCGGCGGCGTGAAGCGCTCCGGTTCGGGCCGCGAGCTCGGCCGCTGGGGTGCGGACGAGTTCGTCAACAAGAAGCTCATCCGCATCGGCGCCTGACCGCCACCTGTTCCGCTCCTGACGCACGGCCGCCGGCCGGTCCTGGTGACCGACCGGCGGCCGTCGTCGTTGGAGTTCGGCCACAACGAGGAGTCCCTCTCCACACGAGATCGGCTCGGTTCCCCAGCGCAGATCACCACTGCACCGATCCTGGTGTTCGCGGTCTCATCGCGACGCCCGGGCGGGCGGACGTTCGGCGACGCGGACGGTCTCGGCTGTCCGGTGGGGATGAGTTCGGGGGATCATGTCGTGGAGGACCTGATCGATGGCTTGTTCGAGCCGTCGCGCAGTCATCGTTGTCGGGTCGAGTGTCGCTTGCAGCCCGAGTCCGTCGACGATGGCAAGGAGGGCGTCGGTGGTGCGCCCGCGGTCCAGTTCGTTCGCGCCGTCCAACGCCTTCAGCAGAGTGGAGATGAGGTCGCGCCATTCGGTGTAGCGGCGCGTGTTCTCGCTCTGGAGCGCGTCGTCGGTGGAGGCTCGAGACCAGAAGGCGAGCCACACCTTCCACTCTCTTCGGCGTTGCGCGTCGAGTGGCAGCGACTCGAGCAGGACCGCGCGAAGCGCGTCGATCCCGGTCAGTCCGTCGAGCGCGCTGAGCATGCGATGAGCTGCGGCGGAGTGGACCTGGCGGAGCGCCGCCACGATGATCGCGTCGCGGCTCTCGAAGTAGTGGTTGAGTCGGCCGGTGGTGCACTCGGCTCGTAGCGCGATCTCCCGCATGGTGGTGCCGTCCAGCCCGACGTCCTCCAGGGCCAGCCACGTGGCCGCCACGATCTCTTGTCGGCGTTGCTCGTGATCCACCTGCTTCGGCATGTCCGGATCTTAGTCGCCTCGCAACTTTTGTGTATCGCATGTTGCGCAACATCTGATACGCAACGTATGTTTTGCGTCATGACCACTGAACTGGTGCAGGCGCTGGACGGCGCTCAGGTCGGGGTGTTCAGCTACGTCATGCGATCGGGACACCCGAACGCGTGCGCAGTGACGCCATACGTCGTCGACGGTGTCCCGGTCGTGACGTCGACCTTGGCCCTGATCGACAAGGCAGCCGCAGTGCGACGGGATCCGAGAGTGGCGCTGTTGGCCGGCGGAGTCCACCTGAGCGGCCGGGCGGCAGTTGCCGTCGATCTGACGCCCGCTTGGTTCGATCGTCATCTCCGCCAGCAGGAACTCGCCAAGTATCCGCCGGCACGCGCCATCCTCGGCATCCCGTGGCATCGTCGACTCTTCGCCTGGTATGTGGGCCGGGTGGTGATGTCGATCGCACCCGACGCTGTCGTCGAGCGACCGGGACGCGACCTCGCGACGATCACGGTCCTCGACCACGAAGGTGCACTTGGTGTGTTTCCGATCCCGCGGCCGGCGGACCTCGACGCCCCCGAGATCGAGATGAACACATCGATCCCTGACGGCCCCGGTGTGCTGCTGATCCACGAGGAGGACACCGCCATGAACGATCTCCGGCAGCTCACGCTGCACGGACACGTGACCGCCGGGGTGTTCACCGTCGAGCGTCGGCGGGGGTCGTTGCACGCCACTGCTCAGGGGTGGCGCCAGCAGCTCGCCACCTCCCGCCAGCTGGCCCGCAGAGCCACGACGAACCGCGCACGACTGGCCGACTGGCCGACCATCGTCGGCTGATCAGACAAGGAACACGACCATGCTCGACCATCTCCACATCCGCCCGGACGACGTCACCCCGATCGCCGATCCCGACACCGACGGGCAGCTCTGGATCCATCCGGACGCCTTCGGCCAGGCCGGCGTGCCGTACATGATCAAGGTCAGCGACCCACCCCACACCACCCGACCCCGACACAGCCACCACGGCGACGTCTGCTACCTCTACGTCCAAGGAGAGCACCACATCGCCGGAGAAGGCGTGTACCGGTCCGGCGACGTCCGCTGGACCCGCGCGGGACACATCTACGGCCCCGAGACCACCGGCCCGGAGGGCGGCACATGGTGGCTGATCACCGACGCCAACCCCATCCCCGTCAACCACCCCACCACCGACGACTCGAGCGTTCCGCGCCACGAAGCGCGAGCCGACGCCCCGCCTGCGACTCGCGTCGGGCCAGACACCCCGTTGGACGACCTCGTCGAGTCCACCCGCGAACCCGGCGCGATCATCGTGGAGGGCTGGCTGGACGCCGCACGGCTCGCCGGGGTGAACCGGGAGATCGACGAGTGGCTCGCCGCGCACCCGCACGCCGGTCTGCCCGACAGTGGTTCGGAACTGTACGACCGGTTTCTCGGCCACCGCACCCTGCGCCTCCATGGCCTCGCCCACAAACTCCCCAGGTGGGGGCCCGAACTCATCGCGGATCCGTTCCTCGTCGAGTGGGCCACCCGAGCACTCGACCCGGTTGCGACGAGCGTGCTGCTCAACGCGGGCGAACTCATCCAGATCGGAACCGGTGAGACGGCGCAGTACCTCCACCGCGACAGCGACTCCTGGCCCGCACTTCCCTTGGGCGATCACCCGGTCGTCGTCAACGCCATCATCGCCCTCGACGACTGCACGATCGACAACGGAGCCACCCACGTCGCGCCCGGAAGTCACCGCTGGCCCGCCTCACGCCAGGCGAACCCCGACGAAGTCACCCGAGCGACGATGCGGGCCGGGGACGTCCTGCTGTTCCGCGGTGACCTCGTCCACGGGGGCGGCGCCAATCTCACGGACCGGCGGCGCCGGGTGCTGTCGATCTCCTACTGCGCAGGCTGGCTCCGCCCCGTCGAGAACCACGCCGCCAACATCCCCGCCGACACGATCGCATCCTTCGAACCCGCCCTGCGCGGACTCCTCGGCGCAGGGGTCCACGACGCCACGAGCCGTGGTGGAGGAGTGCTCGGCCTCGTCGATGGCACCAACCCGACCCGCGACCGGACGACCCGATGATCTGGCTCGTGCTCACCATCATCCTCGACGCGATCGCGACCACGTCGAGTCGCCTCTCCCGCGGCTTCTCCGTCCCCGCCTGGGCGGGCCTCACCCTGCTCGCCTACCTCGGCGTGCTCGTCAGCTTCAGCAGGGCAATCGCCGTCCTCCCCCTCGGTTCGTCCTACGCCACCTACTCGGGTGTCGGCACCGTCGCCATCGTCATCATCGGCTCTCTCGCATTCGGCGACCATCTCCGGCCGACAACCCTGCTCGGCGCCGCACTCGTCGTCACCGGGGTCATCGTCCTCAACCTCAGCGGCACCAGAACCGCATGATCTCGATCGCCGCGGGATCCCCGGAGGCTCGGTTCATCGGTGTCCAACCCCTTGCCGCTCGCCCGGGCCCGACCACGTGAGCAGGCGGGCCTCGCCGCGCTGAAGTGTCCGGGTTCACTCAGGTTCGTTCGCGCCGTTCGTTCCGTTCGCCGCCCGAGTGCGTTCGTAGTGTCGCCGCGCCTTGGCTCGGTTGCCGCAGCGATCCATGGAGCACCAGCGGCGGCGCCCGGACTTCGACGTGTCGAGAAACCACAGGACGCAGTGCTCGTGATCGCATCTTCGAACCCGCCGCGGTTGTTCGCTGGCAAGGTCCACAGCGCTGATGAGAGCCTGGACCGCGAGATCTCGACTTCGTTCCGGGCTGGCAATGGTGAGACGAGGTCCATCGGTCGTCGACGTCAAGGTGACGACAGCGCCCGCAAGAAGTGCGTCGAGTTCGGGGGCGACGTGATCGACGCTGCCATCGGGCCGCTGATCATCGAAGAGGTGTTCGATCACCTCACGTGTGCGGACCAAGGCTGTTCGCGTGGCGATGATGTCTCTGGAGTCGACATCTACGCCATGGCGGCGATTGAACGAAACGAGTGCGTCATCGTCGAGCAGCAGATCGAACTCATCGCCCTCGTGTCGCCACCTGGTGTTCAGCAGATCGAGAGCGAGAGGGCTACCGGTCGCCGGCCTCTGGTCGATCGCGTTCACGGCAGCGAGGTTACGTGCGGGCGCTGCGGCCTTGACATGATTCGGCAGAGATGTAACCTGTAAACGGTCGTTCAACGGTTACACCCAAAGATCGCAGGTGTCATGGAACATGATCAGCGGAAGCTGTGGAGGTCGGCGGCGGCGGCGTTCGATGAGCGCCACCGGGGCGTCAAGCGGCCTCACGTGCATCTCGCGACGCCGTGTCACGACGTCGACGTCGAGGCTCTGATCCGCCACGTCGTCGAGGTTCAGTGCCGCTTCACAACGCCCGCCGTCGGTCCACACGCGGATGGGCGGACTCGGCGACCGGCCGTCGCGGGGCGCCGGCGATGACCATGATGTATCGGCACTTCCACGAGGGGGAAGCTCGGCTGCAACTCGAGTCCGGCGTCGACACCGCCGCGTTCGACCAACTCGTGGAACAGCCCTTTCGTCCGGCGCTCAGTGAGTCCGAAGCTCGGTTCGTCGATGCGCGGAACTTCTCCGTCGCCGCCTCCGTTGACCATCGCGGGCGACCGTGGGCGTCGCCTCTCATCGGACGTCCTGGTGAGCTCTTCAGCGTGCAGGCTCCGACGAGCGTGCGCGCCGCCCCGCGGGCAATCGAGGGCGACCCGCTCTTCCGCAACATCACCGACACCGGAGAACTCGGCGTTCTCTACTTCGATCCGGCCCGGAGGCGACGCATGAAGTCCCTCGGTCGCGCCGAGGTCGCCCACGATGGATCGATCCTGTACCGAATGGATCGATCGTTCGGGCTGTGCAGCAAGTACATCTTCAAGCGGTCGCTCGAGCTGGAGGGGGCGGCGGGCAGTGAGCCGTCCGACATCCCGCCGCATGAGGAGCGGAGTCACCTCGACGCCGAGGACCGCACGCAACTCCAAGACTCTGACACCGTCTTCCTTGCATCCCATCACGCCGAACATGGAACCGACCCCACGCACCGCGGCGGGCCCCCTGGCTTCGTGACCGTGCTCGACGAGACCTCGATCTCGCTGCCGGACTATCTCGGCAATGGCATGTTTCAGACGCTCGGCAACCTGCTCATCGACTCCCGGATAGGTCTGCTCTGCATCGACTATCGGAGCGGGCGCACCATCCAGATCACCGGCGTGGGAACGATCGCTCGGGCTCCGGCCGGTGACGCGTACGCCACGCGGATCCTGTCGATCTCCATCGACGAAGTCCGAGTCATCTGGACCCCAGGACGATGGGCCGACCTCGAACCATTCGAACTCCGGCCCGGACTCATCAACCCAGCAACCCCGTATCTCGACACCGAGGTTCGCCCCGCCTGACGGACGGCTCGCTCTGCGGCGATGCCGTCACCGCGACGGTAGTGGAGGTCCCCCCAGTCGATGGGGCTGCGGTCGTTGTTCGAGGAGTGCAGCCGTCGCGGGTTGAACCAGCCTTCGGTCGAGCGGATCAGATCGCGGCGGGCTTCAGCGCGTGTGGCCCGGGTGAGTCCCATCTCGTGGTGCAGGAGTCAGCGGCCATCGTCGGGGTGCTGGTGGCCGTCGCGCGATTCTCGGTAGCGACCAGGCAACAGAGAACGACCACGCACGATGGCCAGCCGCGAGTTCGCCCTGTCCGACCTTGCCGCGCCTCTGCTCGGCACCGACGCGACGCTCTGGCACCCACACGAGCTCCGCCACACCGCAGCATCACGCATGTCCGAAGCAGGCGTCCCCATCGAAACCATCGCCGACCGACTCGGACACGACGGCACCCGCATGGCCCTCCTCATCTACCGCCACGCCACCCAGCCCACCGCGTCAGCCGGCAACGCCATGATCCAGCACCTCACGAGTTGAACGCTGTGGCCTCGTCCGACGAGCGTTCGAGGAGCTCGGGCAGCGACCCGGCGAGATCGCTCCACACCGCGATCGGCGCCTCGACACGCGGCGACGATCGATAGACCTCTGCGGTGGCGAGGGCGAGATCGAGCTCGGCCGCTGCTCGCTCGAGGGTGGTCGTGGGGATCGGCAGCACGACACCGGCATGCCGTGCAAAGGCCGGGTTCGCCGGGTCGAGGATGCCCTTGTCGATGGAGGCCGTCACGAGCCGGTTGCACCGACACGGGTTCGCCGAGCGCACCAGGCCACATCGCTCGCCCATCAGGTCTCGCATGGTGGCGCGAGCGCGCGACAACCGCTGCCGGAACGCCGCCGGCGTCACGTCGCACACCAGCGCCCCGTCGATGTCGGTGAAACCGAGCACATCCCCCAACAGGTAGGCGATGCGCTGTTCTCGCGAGAGGCAGAGCAACATCCCGTACGTGCACGACAGGCGGACATCGGCGCACAACTCCCGGTACGCGACCTCGTCCTCGGTGCTCCACGGATCGCCGAGATTGCCGTCGATGAACGCACCGAACGCCTCAGGACCGAGCACCGAGGCCTCCGTCGGACGCTTCACCGATCGGAGCAGCTGCCGGGTCGCGAGGGTGTACATCCAGGTGGTGAACCTGGACCGGGCCTCGAACGAACCGAGGTGCGTGACGATGCGCACCAGGATCTCCTGCGCCGCGTCCTTCGCATCCTCCGGGTGCCCCGTGAAGCGGAGCGCGATGCGGTAGACGGGTTGCTGGAGACGCCGGCACAGTTCCTCCAGCGCCGAGCGATCACCGTCTCTCGCTGTGAGCGCGAGTGAGGTCAGTTCGTCGAGGTCCCGGTCGGGGTCCATCCCTCAGCGGCTCTCGTGCGCGATGTGGCCGTGGGTCATCGAGGTGACCTCGGCGATGTGAGCCGCCCATGCGCCTGCTTGCGGGATGTTCGGGAAGTCCGCCGCTGCTGCGTGCGCCTCGTCGATGGTTCGCCAGCGCACGAGGTCGATCCACTGGCCGTCGCCCAGATCGACGAGTTGTGCGTGCAACAGCCCGGGGTGCACCTCTCGGACGGCGGCGATCATGCCGTCGCGTTCGGCGAGGAACGCGTCCTCATGTCCGGTCGCCACCGTGAGGTGGACGATCTCGATCGCTGGTGCGGTGTTCGTGGTCATGCGTCATTGCTCCTTCCGCAGCGGCACGGTCGCCGCTGTCACCCACATGAGAGACACCCGAGACGCTCAGTGTGACAGCACCTCACGACGAGGACACGCGACACATCGGACCCACCGCCGCCAGGCCCGCCCGACGTGATCACTCCTGCGGAGCGAGCGCGACGATTCGCTGACGCCGCTTGATGACACGCGATGCCGTGATGCTGGCGACGACGAGCAGCACGGAGACCGACAACGTCACCGGATCGATGCCTCCGAAGCCTTCGTCGAGCCGGGTGATCGACGCCCCGATCAGCACGAACGCCACCGTGCCCGGCAACGTGCCGATCGCGTTCGCCGCCAGGAACTCGCCACGGCGCACACGAAGCAGACCGCACGCGTAGCTCACCGGGTCGTACGGCAGGAACAACAGCCGCATCAACAGCACCGCCTCGAACCCGTTGCCCCTCAGCCGGGCGGCCCACCCGCCGAGTCGTGAGGTCACCTCGTCGGCCCGTTCGGGTCGGCTGAAGCTCCGGCCGACCGTGTGCGCGATCAGTGCCGAGACGTTCGCCGAGACGGCGGCGACGGCGACACCCACGACCGGACCGAACAGCAACCCGGCCGCGACCGTCACGACGCTGGCAGGGAACAGCACCAAGGGGCGCAGCAGCGAGATGACGAGATACCCGATGATCGCCCACCAGTTCCCCCGCGCCGTGTCGACGAGCTCCTGTGCGGTATCGACCGGGCCGAGGCCGCTGCGTCGCTGGTACACGATCCAGGCGATCGCGAGCGAGAGCCACGCTGCGCCGGCGAACGCGAGCCGCGCCCAGCGGCGCCCCGACGACCGTTCGAACGGTGCGTTCACGACAGGTTCCGCACGGCCCAGACCACGCGCTGGCCGATCGTCACCCCGACGAGCGCCGACATCGCCACGAACAGTTCGGTCGCCCGACCCGGGACGGCCAGCATCAGCGTGAAGAGCACGATGGTCTCGGCACCCTCGATCAACCCGGCGGGCATGTGGATCGTGGTCCGCTCACCGCGTTCGGCCGCACCGCTCCCACGCTTCTCGGCGATCGCGGCCAGGAACGTCCACGACATCGTGTTCACGTAGAACGCGGCGAGCAGCACGGCACACGCGACCCACACGGTCGTGTCGTCCTGCGAGACCGCGATGCCGATCGGCACCGCCGCGTACCCGATCGTGTCGCCCAACATGTCCAGGTAGCCACCGAGATCGCTCTGCCGTCCGCTCCGCCGGGCCACCGCACCATCGAGACCGTCGAACACCCGCCCGGCCAACCACAACGCCACCGCCGACCAGCGAAACCCGAAGCCGGCGGCCACGCCTCCGCCGACACCGGCGAGGAACGCGAGCACCGTCAGCGCCATCGGAGGCACGCGACCGACGATGCGGGCGGCGACGGGTTCGACGACGAGGTCCTTGGCGAGCCGGAGCCGGCGATCGATCATGCGGCCACCATCATCGCTGATGCCACGGAGTCGGTTCCTGCCCACCGGCCACGACCACGGCGACGAGGAGCATCGCGACCGCCGGGCGGGCACCGACCCAGCGCTGCGCGATCATCCGTTCCGAACGGCGACCATCGATCCCGTCGCGTGGTGCCCGTTGCACGGCCCTCGGGCACGGCGATCGCCTCGGCCGATCGCGACGCGTGGGTCATGCCCACGGGAACCCGGCCCGCCACCCACCGATTCCCGCCGCCCGACGAGGGAAGCTCCGAACGCCCAGCCGGGTTCCTCTCTCACGGATCAACACCCAGGGGAATCGATGAAGAACTACGACGTGGTGGTCATCGGCGGTGGCGCCGGCGGTCTGGTGGCGGCCAAGGAGGCTCGACGGCGCAAGGCAAGTGTGGTCATCGTGCAGGACGGACCGCTCGGGGGCGACTGCACCTTCACCGGCTGCGTCCCTTCGAAGGCGCTGCTCGCCGCGGCCGCGGCCGGGCACGGCTTCGACGAGTCGATGCGACGCGTCCACGCAGCGATCGAGACGATCGCCGCAACCGAGGACTCCGCTGCACTCGCCCGCGAGGGCATCGACGTGATCGCCGGGTATGCACGGTTCCGATCACCCACGTCCATCGAGGTGAACGGCGACACCGTCCGATCGAGACGGTTCATCGTCGCCACCGGCGCCACGGCACTCATCCCACCGATCCCCGGCCTGCGCGACTCCCGGCCACTCACCAACGAGACACTGTTCACCCTGGACCGGCTCCCACCGTCACTCGCGGTGCTCGGCGGTGGACCGATCGGATGCGAGATGGCGCAGGCCTTCGCCCGACTCGGCAGCACCGTCACCCTCCTCGAAACAGCCGACCGGATCCTGCCCCGCGAAGAACCCGAGGCCTCCGCGGTCGTCGAACGGGCACTCGCACGCGACGGCGTCACCGTGCGCGCAGGTGCCGCAGCGAC
>WLDE01000096.1 GCA_009704985.1 Actinomycetota bacterium
TCTCTGAATCCGCCGTGCGCCGGATGGGCGCTGATCCGCAACGTGTCGACGGCGCTCGCGAACCGGCGCGAGTACTGAACCGCGCCATGTCGGAACCGATCACCCGCCGCACACCGGCCGAGCGTCTGCGGGTGCTCCTGGTGGTGGTGCTCGTCGCATGGGCGGTGGTGGACGTCGTCGCGGGATGGAGGGACGACGGTGTCGCCGGGGCGACGAGGGGGCTGCTCGGCGCGATCTGGCCGCTGCTGGCGGCGTGTGCGACGGCGTTCGTCCTGGGCCGCCGCATCCGGACGAAGGTGCAGACGCGAGGATGGGACGACGGCAGTTGAGAAGCTCTACCGGCTCGTGATGGATCTCACCGGCGTCGGCATGGCCGTCATGGTCGGGGTGCTGACCGGACGGGACGTCGGTCTCGGTCGCATCCTGCTGATCTCCTTCGTCGTGGCGCTCGCCCTCGGGTTGCTCGGCCGGCTCGCCCGTCTGGTCGTCCGCTCTCGGCCGGGCGCTTTCAGTCGGGCGCTCGCACCACGACGCCGGGGAGGTCGTCGAAGCCGGTGCGATCCGCCGTGACGACGGTGCGGCCGGTCGCCAGTGCCGTGGCGGCGATGATCAGATCGTGCGCGCCTCTGGGACGGCCCGTGCGCCGGACGGCTGCGAGCAGCGTGATGTGAACTCGCGCGACGTCGAGGCCGTACTCGATGACGGGGAGCACCTCGAGCAGGTCCTCGACGAACGCTCGGCGATGCAGCTTTCGCCGTCCCGTTGCGAGCTCGACCCCGACGCCGAGTTCTGCAGCGGTGATCGCAGCGATCGCTGCGTCGTCGTCGTCGGCGATCCACCGATCGAGGTCGAGCTTCCGTCGCTCGACTGCGACCAGCACGCTCGTGTCGAGCAGGAGGGCGGTCAGAACCGCTCCTCGGTGACCAGTTGCGATCGCAGCGCGTCGACGTCCTCGCTCCAGGCGGGATCGATGCGGTGCCGTCGGAGGACGTCCTTGACACGTGCGCCGGATGCGACGTGTGCCGGTTCGAGTTGCGCGATGACCTTCCCTCGACGAACGATGACGAACGTCTCGCCGCGGTGCTCGACTGCGTCGAGCAGGTCGGCGAAGCTCCGGGATGCTTCCGTTGCGGAGATCTCTGGCACGGAATCAGATTATCTGAGATTTCGTGCCGGGACACGCGACCGCTGTCTGATCTGCACCTCGACCAGACAGCTCCTGGGTGCCACGCTCGGACGAACCGGCTGGAGATCCGAGATGACCGGCACCCAGGACGCTGGACGCGGCTCGTGCGTGCCGGGGCGTCTCCCGAGTCTCCCGAGATGGCTCCCACGATCCGCCGGAAAACGACGACGGCCCCTGGTCCGGCTGCTGTCGCAGGCTCGTGACCAGGGGCTCCGTGGTCGGGGTGAGAGGATTCGAACCTCCGGCCTCCACGTCCCGAACGTGGCGCGCTAACCAAGCTGCGCTACACCCCGTAGCTGTCGCACCCGTACGGTGCGACGGAGCACTTTATCCGGCGGTCGCGGGCTCTTCCTCCGTCGAATCCTCGCGATCGGCGCCGTCCGCTCCATCCGAATCGGCGGCGGACTCGTCGACCGGGGCCGGCGGGTGGAGGATGCGGTCGACGGCGAGCTGCAGCGTGAGGGCGTCGAGCGGCTTGACCACCCAGCCGTCGGCGGCGCTGCGCTTGGCCAGGTGGAGGTCGGCGCGGCGGTCGAGCAGCATCAGCACCGGCACGTGAGGCAGGCGGCCGGCGCTCTCGTCGAGGCGCAGCGCCATCGTGACCGCCATGCCGCCCATCGAGCCGATCTGCAGGTCGAGGATCGCGAGGTCGGGCGTGCGGGCCTCGATCACGCCGGCCACGTCACGGCCGTTGCGGCAGACCGTGAAGGACGTGTCGGGACCGGAGAGCGCGGCCAGGATCTCGTCGAGGACGAAATCGGCGTCGGTGGCGACCAGGATGTGCACGTCGGGCAGGTTATCCGTTGCCCGGCTCGGGGCCGAAGAGCAGTCGGCGGATCTCGTCGAGACCGGACTGGTCATGGACGTCGCTCGACAGCATCGGCACCCAGCAGACGGGTGCCGGGTCGACGTCGCGCACCAGATCGCCGAGCTGGGCGTGCTCGGCCTCCGACGTGGCGACCAGCTCGTCGAGGTTCGCCCACAGCGCCGCGTTCGCCCGGGTGCGGGCGACCGTGGGGGTGCCGAACGTGGGGGTCGACCGGTTGACGACCAGCGCCGCCACCGAGAGCGACGACGAGGCGAGCCGCGACGCGAAGTAGCGCGCCTCGTCGATCGTGTCGCGCTGCGGTGCGGCGACGAGCACGAAGCGCGTGACGTCGGAGCGCAGGAGTGTCATCACCGCGTCGGCGCGGTCGCGGAACCCGGTCTCCATGCCGTCGAAGGCCTGGAAGAACGCGATCGCGTCGGCGAGCACGTCGCCGCCCACCACCTTGCCGATCGTGCGCAGCACCGGCTGGGCGGCCACGTTGAGCACCTTCATCCCGCGCCGCGTCGGCATCATCAGCAGCTTGAACAGTGGGTGGTCGAGGAAGCGGGCGAGCGTGCCGGGCGCCTCGAGGAAGTCGAGCGCGTTGCGCGTGGGCGGGGTGTCCACCACCACCACGTCGAACCGGTCGTCGCGGTGCAGGGCGTGGAGCCGCTCGGCCGCCATGTACTCCTGGGTGCCGCTCAGCGCGCCGGCGATGTTGCGGTAGAAGCGGTTCGACAGGATCCGCTCCGCCTGCTCGGCGGTCGGTGCGTTCGCCCGCACCAGGCCGTCGAAGGTCGCGGCGGTGTCGAGCATCGTGGCCCACAGCTCGCCCCGTGAGCCCGGCGGTAGGTCGAGGTCGAGCCGCGCGGGTTCGTTCGTGAGGCCACCCGTCAGGCCCAGCGCGTCGGCGAGGCGCTTGGCCGGGTCGATCGTCACCACCACGACCCGCTGCCCGCG
This sequence comes from Actinomycetota bacterium, assembly GCA_009704985.1. Taxonomy (GTDB): domain Bacteria; phylum Actinomycetota; class Acidimicrobiia; order Acidimicrobiales; family Ilumatobacteraceae; genus VFMC01. The sequence goes on from WLDE01000096.1 coordinate 2,955, forward strand.
GCGGGCGAGCTCGAGGCCGAGCACGGCCGCCGTCGTGGTCTTGCCCACGCCGCCCGACCCGCAGCACACCACCACCTGCGCACCGGCGAGCGCAGCCGCGAGATCGCCGAGATCGGCGCGACCGGTCGGGGAGTCGGGCGCGGTGGTGCTCATGCGAGGCCTGCCGCGAGCCGTGCCACGTCGTCGGCGGTGAGCCCGGCGGTGACCACGTGGGGGAGGAGGATCTGGTCGAGCGCGAGCGCGTCGGTGAGGCGCTCCAGCTCGCGCCGGTGGACGTCGCGGCGGGAGTTGCGGAACGCGGCCGCGGCGGCGAGCGCCGGGTCGGTGCCGGCCGGGATCGCGAGGTCGTCGCCGGTGTCGACCCCGTTCACCACCACCGGGCCGAGCTGCACCCCCACGCGCTCCTCCAGCGCGTAGGCGGTCTCGACGAGCTCGTTGACCGGCGTGGTCTCCGGCAGCGTGACGAGCACCACCTGGCAGCGCGCGGGGTCGCCGAGCATCTCCAGCACGTCGAGGGCCTGGGTCCGGATCGGGCCGCCACGCACCGTGTCGAGTAGGCCACGTGCGGCGAGGAGGAAGGTGATCGCGTGCCCGGCGGCCGGACCGTCGACGACGATCAGGTCGTGGTCGCCGCTGCGTTCCAGCTGCTTCAGCTTGCCGAGCACCACGATGTCGTCGATGCCCGGCGCTGCCGTCGACACCACGTCGATGATCCCGCTGGCGGCGAGGCGCTTCGCCACGCGCCGCAGACCGTGGGTCTCGAGGTACTCGGCGAGGGCGTCGGGCGCGGTGAGCGACAGGTGCGGCAGGTCGCCGACGAGGGTGCCGAGGGTGGGCTTGCCGTCGAGGTCGACGGCGAGCACGCGAAGTCCGGCATCGGCTGCGGCACGCGCCAGAACTGCCGTTACCGTTGTCTTCCCGACGCCGCCCTTGCCCGCCACGACGACGAGCCGGGTGGTGGCGAGGAACGCTCGTGGATCCAGCCGCTTCGGAGGCACTTGTGCGCAGACTAGTCATCGCCCTGCTGGGCGGCCTCCTGGTGGTCACCGGGCTGGCCGGCGGTGCGGCGATCGCCGGCACCGACGCGACGGCCGCCCCGGACACCACGGTGGCGTCCGGCGACGACACGAGCGGCGAGGGCACCACCCCGGCCGCCGATCTCGCACCCGTCGACGTGCTCCAGGTGACCGGCCTGTTCGACCGGATCGTCATCGCCTCGATCGACGACGCCATCGACAGCGCCGTGCGCGACGGCTCGCAGGCGCTGATCCTGCAGGTGAACTCGGGTGGCTCCATCGCGTCGCCCGAGGAGATGACCGCGCTCATCCGGCGCGTGGCCGACTCGCCGGTGCCGATCGGCATCTGGGTGGGCCCGTCGGGCAGTGCACGGCTCTACGGCCAGCCGGCGCAGCTCATGGGCGTGGCGGACGTCACGGCCATGGTCAGCGGCAGCCGCATCGGCCACACCGGCGTCCTCGTCGAGCTCGAGGGTGGTGCCGTGGTGGACTTCGGCAACGCCGCCGACCGGCTCCGCTCGGGGTCGCTGTCGTTCCAGGACGCCCGCACGCTCGGCGCGCTCAAGCTCGACACGCCCGACGTCGGCGTCCCGACGATCCGCAACATGGTGGCGGCGATGGACGGCGTGGAGGTCGACGGGGTGGTGCTCGACACCGTCACCGAGGGCGTCAACGACGAGGGCGGCGTCGAGCTGCAGGCCACGCTCGTGCGCTTCTCCAAGCTCGGCCTCGTCGACCAGCTGATGCACACGGTGGCGAGCGTGCCGGTGGCCTACCTGCTGTTGCTGATCGGGTTGGCGCTGCTCCTGTTCGAGTTCTTCACCGCCGGCGTGGGCATCGCCGGCGTGGTGGGTGCCGCCTGCACCTTCCTCGCCGGCTTCGGTCTCGCCGAGCTCCCGGCTCGGGGCTGGGCCGTCGCGCTCCTGGTGCTCGCGATGCTCGCCTTCGCGGTCGACGTGCAGGTGGGCATCCCACGCTTCTGGACGGGCGTGGGCATCGTGCTCGTCACCGCCGGCAGCCTCGTGCTCTACGAGCCGCTGCCCGGCACCGGGATGGGCATCGGCTGGCTCACCCTGCTCGTCGGCATCGGCGGCACCGCGCTCACGTTCATCGTCGGCATGCCGTCGATGACCCGCACCCGCTTCGCCACGCCCACCATCGGCCGGGAGTGGATGATCGGCGAGACCGGCGTGGCCGTCGGCGACGTGTCGCCCGACGGGGTGGTCACCGTGGCCAACGCCCGGTGGCGGGCGCGCACCAACCGCGCCACCCCCATCGCCGCCGGTGACACCGTCCGTGTGGTGGCGATCGACGGCGTGACGCTCGAGGTGGAGCCCGAGAGCGGCGGGGCCCGCGACTACCGCGAACGCCGTGGGCCGGGCGCCGAGTCGGGGACGACGAGCGGGGCCGACTCGGGCGCCGGCACCCCCGTCGGCGCCGAGTCCTGACCCCCGACTCACGCACCCGAATTCGGGACCTTGGACGCCATTGTGCCGTTCGGCCGGCCCACCTATGGTGGTCCTCCGAAAGGGGCGTGCCGTGGCGATCCGTCGCGACGAACAGGACGAGAGCTTCGACTGGCAGCGATCTGCGGCCTGTCGGGGCGAGCACGCCGTCGCGTTCTTCCCGCCGCCCCACTTCGAGCGCAAGGAGCTCCGGCTCGCGCGGGAACGGCGGGCGAAGGCGATCTGCCGCACCTGCCCGGTGTCGGTGGCCTGCCTCGACTACGCACTGGCGGCCCGCGAACCGCACGGTGTGTGGGGCGGGCTGAACGAGGTCGAGCGTCGGCTCATCGCCGACGAGCGCAACGGGCGCGGCGAGCCGCCTCGTGGTAGCGGTCGATAAGCGCACCTGGGTGCAGGGTCGACCTGCGGGATACAGCACGGCAGGCACGGGACTGCCGGTCGTGTTCCTGCACGGGTGGGCCCTCGCCCAGCACACCTATCGCGACGTCGTCGAGCGGATCGCCGCCGAGGGCGTGCGGGTGGTGGCGCCCTCCCTGCCGGGCTTCGGTGGCACGGGCGAGCTGCCCGCCCCGTCGTTCTCGCTCAGCGGCTACGCCGACTGGGTGGTCGACCTGCTCGACGCGCTCGGCATCGACGAACCCGTGGTGCTCGTCGGTCACTCCTTCGGCGGCGGGGTGGCCACCCGACTCGCTCACGACCACCCCGAGCGGGTGCGGTCGCTGGTGCTGGTGAACTCGATCGGTGGGTCGGCGTGGCGCAGCGGCGACACGCTGCGCTCGATCACCGAGCGGCCGCTGTGGGACTGGGGCCTGCACTTCCCGGCCGACGTGTGGCCGATCCGGCAGGCGACGCGGGTGCTGCCGGTCATCGCCGAGGACCTGCTGCCGAACCTGATCCGCCACCCTCGCGCGCTCGTGAAGGTCGCCAACCTGGCGCGGCGCGCGGATCTGCGGCTCGAGCTGGAGACGATGCGCGACCGGGGCCTGCCGATCACGATCATCTGGGCGGCACGCGACGGCGTGATCCCGCGCGAGTCGTTCGAGGCGCTGTGCGTGGCGAGCGGTGTGCAGGGCACGGTGGTGGAGGGCAGCCACAGCTGGCTGCTCGCCGAACCGGACCGCTTCGGCGAGGTGATCACCAACGACGTGCGCGTGGCCAAGGCCGCACGCGACCTCGAGCTCGGTGAGCCGACGGAACGCCGGCGCGGCATCCGCCGGGTGCGCTCGCTCAGCCGGGCAGGCGCGGACCGCCGATCCGGAGATCGCCGCGCCGACGGGTGATGCCGCGAGCGTCGAGCTCGTTGGCCAGCGGCAGTGCGTACTTGCGGCTCACGCCGAGCTCGTCGCGCAGCTGCGCCATCGTGACGCCGTCGGGATGCGAACGCAGCAGCCGCGCCATCGCGTGCGCTGCGGTGTCGACGGCCTCGGCGTGGAACACGATGCCGTCGCGTTCGACGAGCACCCCGCGGCGGATGAGCTCGCGCAACGTGGCACGGTCGACCCCGGCCGGCTCGGGGGGCGCCGTTCCGCCAGCGCGCAGCTGCTCCACCACCGGGTGCGACGCGAACGTGTCGACCGCGTCGGCGGGCAGCGCGCGCCCACCGTCGACGCGGACGTCGGTGAAGGTGGCGAGCAGGGCGCGCTCGCGCTCGTCGAGCGTGGCGACGTCGAGGCCGTGCGACCCGGCGGCGGCGATGCGGTCGTGCAGTGAGGTGTCGAGTGCGGTGAGTGCGTCGGGTGCCACCACCCAGCGGTCCAGCGTGGCGGGCACCCGCTCACCGGTCCAGGCCTCGAGGTCGTCGACGAGCACCCAGCCGCGCTCGGCCACGATGCCCGCGACCGACCCGTCGGGCCGGGCCTTCGAGGCCGGCCGCACCGGTGCGACGTCGAGGATCTCGCCGCCACCGACGGTCTCGTTGCGCCCCGACTCGCGCAGCACGTACCGGTCGCCGCGCACGAGCGGCAGCGCTGCGGGCAGGTGCAGCCGCACGAGGCCGCGGTCGCCGGGCAGGATCGCGTCGGGACCGAGGATGCGCACCTTCACCGGCCACTCGCCCGACCCGACGTAGGCCACGTACGCGCCCCGGCGCGACACCTCGTGGTCGAGCTCGGCCAACACCTCGAGCGTGGCGTCGACGCGCCGGCTGGGCCGCCACTGGCCGCCGAGCACGAGCGCGTCACCGCGCTCCACCTGGTGGTGCTCGATGCCGGACAGGTTCACGGCCACCCGGTTGCCCGGCCCGACCGAGGTCTCGGAACGGCCGTGGCGCTGCAGCGAACGGATGCGGGCGTCGCGGCCGGCGGGGAGCACGTCGACGCGCTGGTCGACCGACAGCGTGCCGCCGGTGAGCGTGCCCGTCACCACGGTGCCGCTCCCCTTCGCGGCGAAGCTGCGGTCCACCCACAGGCGCGGACGGTCGCGGTCGGCCGACGGCGCGGTGCGGTGCACCAGGGCGACGAGCTCGCGGCGCAGATCGTCGAGCCCGGCACCGGAGTGCGCGCTCACCGCCACGATGGGGGCGTCCTCCAGGAACGTGCCGGCCAGGTGGTCGACCACCTCGAGGGTCTGCAGCTCGAGCCACTCGTCGTCGACGAGGTCGCGCTTGGTGAGCACGACGATGCCGGTGCGCTGACCGAGCAGCTGGAGGATGCGGAGGTGCTCCTCGCTCTGGGGCTTCCAGCCCTCGGTCGCGGCGACCACGAACAGGCAGGCGTCCACGCCGCCCACCCCGGCGAGCATGTTGCGGACGAAGCGCACGTGACCGGGGACGTCGACGAAGCTGACGTCCACCGGCTCGGAGCCGGCGGTGCCGGCGGTGCCTGCAGTGGCGGTGGGGTCGGCGATCGAGGCGTGGGCGAAGCCGAGGTCGATCGTGAGGCCGCGGCGCTTCTCCTCGGCGAAGCGGTCGGGGTCGGTGCCCGTGAGCGCCAGGACGAGCGACGACTTGCCGTGGTCGACGTGACCGGCGGTGGCGACGACGCGCACGACGGCGTCCCTCAGGCCACGCTCGCCGCGGCGGTGAGCGCGCGGGCGAGGTGGTCGTCGTCGGTGGGGTCGACGGTGCGCAGGTCGAGGAACGTGCGGCCCTCGCGCGCCCGGGCGACGACGGGCGGATCCGCGGCGCGGAGCCGGTCGAGCAGATCGCCGCGCACCTCGATCCCGTACGAGGGCATGGTCGCGCCCGGGGCCGAGCCGGCACCGGGCAGCGCGTCCAGGGCCACCGCCCGCGCGTCGAGCACGCCCTCCAGCCGTGCGGCGAGCGACTCGGCACGCGACCGCAGGTCGGCCACCGGCGTGGCCACCATCCGCCAGAACGGCACCTCCTGCACCACCCGGCGGTGGAGGTAGGCCAGCACCGTTGACTGCAGCGCCGCGAGCACCAGACCACCGGGACGCAGTGCCCGGGCCAGCGGGTGCCGGGCGCACGCGGCGACGAGGTCGGCGCGACCGGCGATCACGCCCGCCTGCGGGCCGCCGAGCAGCTTGTCGCCGCTGAACGTCACCAGCGCGGCACCGTCGGCCAGTGCCTGCACCGCGGCCGGCTCGTCGCGCAACCAGGCCGGCGGCGGCCCGTGCAGCCACGGACACGTGGCGTCGATGAGGCCGCTGCCGATGTCGGCCACCACCGGCACGCCGAGGGTGGCGAGCTGCGCGACCGGCGTCTCCTCCACGAAGCCCTCGACGCGGTAGTTGCTCGGGTGCACCTTCAGCACGAGCGCGACGTCGGCATCGGGACGGTCGAGCGCGCGGCGGTAGTCGGACAGCCGGGTGCGGTTGGTGGTGCCGACGTCGACCAGCCGGGCACCGGACTGCTCCATCACCTCCGGCACGCGGAAGCTGCCGCCGATCTCCACGCTCTCGCCACGGCTCACCAGCACCTGACGGCCCGGCGCGAGCGCGGCCAGCACCAGCAGCACCGCCGCTGCGTTGTTGTTCACCACCATCGCCGCCTCGGCGCCGCAGAGCCGGGCCACGAGCTGCCCCACCGCCCGCTGGCGCGACCCGCGCTCGCCGGTCGCGAGGTCGAACTCCACGTTCACCGCACGCGCATCGGTGCTGACCGCCACCGGGGCGCGGCCGAGATTGGTGTGCAACAGCACGCCCGTCGCGTTCACGACCGGGCTGAGCAGGGTGCGGCGGTAGGCCTCCGCCCGAGCCGGTGCGCCGGCCACGTCGCCCGCGGCGATCGCCTCGCGAGCGAGATCGACGCAGATCGCGTGGGGGAGTCCGCTCCCGCCCAGCGACCGCGCCAGCGCGTCCACGCTCGGCGGACGCGCCGCCGCACCGCGGTCCGGTGCTGGGTCCGGCGCGGGATCGGGCGCGGGATCCGGGAGGTCCGTCGACGGAGGGGGCATCGCCCCGGAGCGTAGGCTCCCCCGACGATGTTGACCGTGCCGATCGTGCAGCTCGACCCCGAGCTCCCCCTGCCCAGCTACGCCCACCCGGGGGACGCCGGTCTCGACCTGCGTGCCCGCGAGGACGCCGTCGTGGCGGCCGGCGGCGGGCGGGTGCTGGTGCCGACCGGCATCGCGATCGCGATCCCTCAGGGCTATGCCGGGTTCGTGCTGCCGCGCAGCGGCGCCGCCCTGCGTCACGGCATCGGGCTGGTGAACTCGCCGGGGCTGATCGACTCGGCCTACCGCGGCGAGATCAAGGTCGTGCTGCTGAACACCGACCCGACCCACGACTACCACGTGCAGCGCGGCGAGCGGATCGCCCAGCTCGTCGTGCAGCAGGTGGAGGAGGTGCGCTGGCAGGTGATGACCTCGCTCGACGGCGACGACCGCGGCGGCGGGTTCGGCCACAGCGGGCGGCACTGACGTGCTCGCGGGCGACGACCCTCGCGTGGTCGCCTTCACCGAGGCGATCCAGACCGGCGATCTCGAACGCCTCGAGGTGCTGCTCGACCGGCACCCGGAGCTCGCCGTCGAGCGCTTCGGCGACGCGCGGATGTCGCAGACCAGCCTCCACGTCGCCACCGACTGGCCCGGCCACTGGCCCCGCGTCGCCGAGACGATCCGGCGGCTCGTGCGCGCCGGGGCCGACGTGCACGCCCGGTTCGACGGCCCGCACCACGAGACGCCGCTGCACTGGGCCGCGAGCAGCGACGACGTCGCGGCGTTCCTGCGCGCACGCGGCGCGTCGTCCGCCGCCGACCCCGGTCCGGGGTGAGCGGGGTCGCCTGCGGCGTGCTGCCTAAGGTGGACGTCGGGAGGTGGGTGATGTCACGCACACGTGCCGCGCTGGCCGCCGTGTCGAGCGGGCTGCTGCTGGTGCTCGCCGCGGGCTGCAGCGGTGACGACGGTGCGGGCGGCGCCGGGTCGTCCGGCGACTTCTGCACCGACATGGCGAGGTTCGAGGCGCTGCAGGCCGAGGGCGACGAGGCCTTCGCCTCGGGCGACGACCCCGAGGTGGCGCGCGACGTGTTCGGGCGGTTCAGCGACGCGATCGACGCCGCCCGCGCGTCGGTGCCGGACGAGATCGCGACCGACTTCCGGCTCGTGGCCGACACCACGCAGCAGCTCATCGAGACCTTCGAGTCGGCCGACTACGACCTCGCGGCCCTGGCGACCGACCCGCAGTACGCCGAGGTGCTGGTGAGCCTCGACGACGCGCGGGTGACGGAGGCCAACGACCGCCTGGCCACCTACGTCCGCACCACCTGCGGCACGCGGGTCACCGGCGACGCACCGGCCACGACCGCACCCTGACCCGCGCCCTCGCCTTCGCGGCCGGCGAGACCCGGACGGTCAGCGCCAGGCGAACACGGGCTGCTCGAACTCGTCCACCCGCTCGCCGGCGCGCCCGTCGAGCGCGACCCAGCGGAACTGCACGAGCACCGCGCCGGTGGGAGCGTGGATGAGGTCGCCGCCGAGCGGCACCTGCACCACCGGCCGATCGCTCTCGGGGATGCGGACGAACCGGGGCGAGTCGTCGCGGCACAGCTCGTGGAGGCCGACGCGGTAGGCGTGCGCGACCTCGTCGGGGTTGGGCACCAGCTCGACGTCCGGGCCGCCCCACACCACCACCGGCGTCATCACGTAGCCCGAGCGCGTGGGGTAGTCGTCGAGCACGCCGAGCACGGCCGAGTCGTCGAGGCGTACCCCCAGCTCCTCGTCGAGCTCGCGCAGCGCCGTCTCCACGGCGGTCTCGCCGGGGTCCACACGACCACCCGGCAGGGCCCACTGGCCGCCGTGGCGGTTGAGTCGGGCGGCTCGGCGGCACAGCAGGAACGCCGCACCCCCGGACACCCCGGTCATCCGTCCGTCGAGGCCGCTGATGTCGCCGGGGATCACCTGCAGCTCGTCGTGGGTGACGTCGTACGGATCCTCGTGATCGTCGGGCCGGCTGTCGACGACCACGATCGCCACCGCGGCGCGGCGCCGGTCGTCGAGTGGAACCTCGCGTCGCGGGTGGGCGGCGAGGTGCCGCTCCATCCGGGCCCGCAGGTCGTCGCTCAGCTCGATCACCGGTGACCCCCGTGTCCGTCGTCGTGCCCGTCGTCGTGCCCGTCGTCGTGCCCGTCGTGGTCGTGGTCCTGGACGGAGGTGGGGCGCAGCACCTGCGCAGCCAACCACGTCGAGATCGGCACGGCCGAGACGAGCCCGATCGAGCCCACGAGCGCCCGCACGATCTCGACCGCCACCAGCTCACGCGTCACGATCGACCCGATTCCCTGGCCGGCCTCGCTGAACAGCAGCAGCAGCGGCAGCGACGCGCCGGCGTAGGCGAGGAACAGGGTGTTCACCGTGGACGAGATGTGGTCGCGCCCGATGCGCAGCGCCTGGCCGTACAACTCGGTCGCGGGCAGGTCGGGCCGGGCGGTGCGCAGCTCGGCCACCGCCGACACCTGGGTGACCGTGACGTCGTCGAGCACACCGAGCGAGCCGATCACGATGCCGGCCAGCAGGATGCCGCGCGGGTCGATCGGCACCTGCAGCGCGTCGAGCATCTGCGTGCTGTCGTCGGTGTAGCCGGTGAAGTCGGCCAGGCGGACGAAGATCCACGACAGCACCCCCGTCACCACGAGCGCGGCGAACGTGGACAGCAGCGCCACGGTGGTGAGCGGCGTGACGCCGTGCGCGAGGTACAGCGCCACGAACGCGATGAGCGACGCGGCCACGAGCGCCACGAGCACGGCCTGGTTGCCGTCGAGCAGGGAGGGCAACAGGAACCCCACGATCACGAGGAGGCTCACCCCCAGACCGGCGAGCGCACCCGCCCCGCGCCAGCGGCCGAGCACCAGGATCGCCACCACGAACAGCAGCAGGAGCAACAGCAGGGCCGTGCTGCGCTCGTACTCGTAGAACGTGTACGCGGTGGTGCCGTCGACGGTGACGGTGGCGAGCACCAGAACGTCGTCGCCGGCGGCGAGTCGCTTGCCGGCGCCGCTGGTGAGCTCCTCGAACGTGAACCGTTCGCCCTCGGTGGGACCCTCCGTGATCCGCATCGTCGCGAGCGAGCACTCGGCGGCCTCGTCGTACGAGCACGGCTGCAGCACCACCTGCTCGACGCGCGCACCGATCGGGTCGGCGTCGAGCATCGCCGGGTCGACGGTGCGGTGATCGCCGCTCGGCCACAGCGCGAGCAGCCCGAGCAGGGTGAGCACCGCGCACACGACCACGACGGTGCGCAGGATGCGCTCGACCGACGGCGCGACCGCCAGCCCCTCACCCATCGCACGTCCGTGCGAGTGCCCGTGCGAGTGTCCGTGCGAGTGTCCGTGCGAGTGTCCGGGGCCCATCGTCAGACCAGCGACGCCGCAGCGGACAGGCCGCTGAGCGCGGCGCCCTCCACGCGCGGGCCGGCGAACGCGTCGCCCGCGACGGCCAGGCCGGTCACGTCGGGCGGGCTCCAGTGCGCCTCCGGCCAGATGCGCCGCGGCGTCGCGAAGCGCCAGCGCTTCAGCTGGCTCTCCAGCACCTGTGCCTCGCCGAGATAGGGGCGGGCGAGTTCGAGCAGCAGGTCGTGCGCCGTCACCGGGTCGTCGTCCCAGTGCTCCTCGCTCCACGCCGGGTTCGCGTGCAGCGTGATCGCCGGGATCGCGCTGATGCCCTTCGCCTGGTGGTCGGCGACGAAGGTGAACGACGGATCGGTCTGCACGCCGCCGGGTGACGGCACCGCGGACGGCCGATCGAGGGTGGCGAGCAGCGCGAGCGTGCGGTCGTAGTCCGTGCGCCACAGCTCCTCGGGCATCGACACCTCGGCCGACACCAGCAGCGAGAACGTCTGGGGCAGCGGGCAGGTGACGATCAGCGCGTCGGCGTGGTGCACGGAGTTGTCGTCGAGCTTCACCTCCCACGGATGGGCACTGCCCTGATCGGTGCGGTGCAGCGAGAAGACCAGCGAGTCGCAGCGGACGTCGAGGTCGCGTGCGAGGTGCTTGGCGAGCGCGTTCATCCCGCCGTGCACCGCGTACCGCGGGTGGCCGTCGGCCTCGGCCCCGAAGCCGCGGCACCACTCGTACACCACGCCGTCCTGCTGCCATCGGTGCACGTGGGCCGCGAACTGCTCGGACCGCACGGTGAAGAACTGGGCGCCGTGGTCGAGGCGGGCACCACCGATCCGGCGGGTCGCGAGCCGTCCACCGGGCGAGCGGCCCTTGTCGAACAGCACCACGTCGTGGCCGTGCCGACGCAGCTCCAGTGCCGCCATCAGCCCCGACAGTCCGGCCCCGACGATCGCGACCCTCATGCGGTGGGTGCCAGCGGGATCGTCGTGCCGGCCGCGCCGGCCTGCTCGGCCGTGACGCGTCCGAGGAACTCGAGCAGCACCCGGTTGAACGTCGTCGCGTGCTCGACCATGAAGCCGTGCGCCGCGCCGGAGATGACCACGAGCTCGGCGTTCGGGAGGCGTTCGGCGATCTCCTCGCTGTCACCGCGCGGCGTGAGGATGTCCTGGTTGCCCACCATCACCAGCGCAGGCACGGTGATCTCGCCGAGCCGATCCGCCATGGTCTCGTCGGTGGCGAGGATGGCACGCACCTGCGCCACGAACGCGTGCGACGGGCGACCCATCGCGAGCGGGCCGAGCCAGCCGAACGCGGGCAGCAGGCGACGGAACGACCTCGGCCCGATCACCCACCGCGCGGCCTCGCGGGTCATCGCACCCATGCCGCGCTCGCTGGCCTTCGTGGCCCAGCCGGTGATGAGCTCGCGGCGCCAGTCGTGGTTTCGGCACGCCGTGCAGGCGAGCGTGAGCGACCGGACGCGCCCGGGGTGCTTGAGCGCCACGATCTGCGAGATCGCGCCGCCCATCGACGCGCCCACGACGTGTGCCGTGTCGACACCGACCGCGTCGAGCACCGCGATCGCGTCGTCGGCCATCTGCTCGAGGCTGTAGTGACCGAACGGCTTGTCGCTGCGGCCGGCACCACGGTTGTCGAGCGCGATCACCCGGTAGCGGGCGGCGAGCACGAAGCGCTGCATGTCCCAGCCGTGCTTGTCCGCGCCGAGCCCCTGGATCATCAGCACCGCCGGTGCACCGTGGCGGCCGAGGACCTCGTAGTGCAGGCGGATGCCGTCGGACGAGCGTGCGTACGGCATCAGCCCTCCCCGAGCCAGTCGATCGGCACCATGCCGGTCTGCATGCCACCGAGCTCGTCGAGGATGCGCTGCAGGTGTCGCTGCGTCGCCTCGGCGATCTCGATCTCGGCGAGCGGCCCGCGGCGCTTCACGCGCGGGCGCACCGGTGGGCCGACCTCCACGCGGGCGGTGCGGCTGAACGGGCTGCTCATCGACGCGACGGGGATCACGGCCGCACCGGTGGTGACGGCGGCGCCGACCATCTCGTGGCCGACCGTGCCCGCATGGCGCGGGTGCGAGGTGGCGGCCGCCGCCATCACCACGAGCTCGCCGTGGCGGAGCGCGCCGTGCACCTCGGTGGGGTCGTCGAGCAACGCGCCGACGCGCCGCA
>WLDE01000097.1 GCA_009704985.1 Actinomycetota bacterium
GCGGGTGATGGTCCACAGCCCGACGGTGAGCCCGGCGAGCGCGAACAGCGACATCCAGAACCCGAGGGTGAGGAACTGCCGCATCGGCGTGGAGGCTACGACAGCGGCGTTCCGCCGCGGTCGCGCATCACCTCGACGACATCACCTCGAGGACATCACCTCGACGACATCACCTCGAGGACATCACCTCGAGGACATCACCGACGCGGCGGCGCGGGCGGCGGCCTCGGCGATCTGGTCGAGCACGTCGTCGCCGTGGGCGAGCCCGACGAACAGCGCCTCGTACGCGCCCGGCGGCAGCGCCACGCCCTCGCGCAGCATCGCGTGGAAGAACGCCGCGTACAGCGACTCGTCGGTGGTCTTCGCCTGGTCGAAGTTCGTCGGCACGTCGAGGCCGAGCGCGTCACCGAAGTACATGCCGACCAGCGTGCCCACCACCGGGAACTGCGCGGGCAGGCCTGCGGCGGCGCAGGCGTCGCGCAGCGCGGCCGACAGCCGTCGGGCGCGGGCCAACAGCTCCATGTACACGTCGCCGGTGAGCTCCGCGAGCGCTGCCCGACCCGCCGCGGTGGCGAGCGGGTTGCCGGCGAGCGTGCCCGCGTGGAACACCGGGCCGAGCGGCGACAGGGTCTCCATCACGTCGCGGCGGCCACCGACCGCGCCGATCGGCAGGCCACCGCCGATCACCTTGCCGAAGGTGGTGAGGTCGGGACGCACGTCGTACTTCGCCTGGGCGCCGCCGCGGCCGAGCCGGAAGCCGGTGATCACCTCGTCGAACACGAGGAGCGCACCCACCCGGTCGCACTCGGCGCGCAGCCCCTCCAGGAAGCCCGGTGCCGGTGCCACCACGCCCATGTTCGCCGCCACCGGTTCGACGATCACCGCGGCCACCTGCGCGTCGAGCTCGGGCACCACGTTGTACGGAACCACCATCGTGTTGGCCACGGCGCTGGCCGGCACACCGGCGGTGCCCGGCAGGCCGAGGGTGGCCACGCCGCTGCCACCCGCCGCCAGCAACGCGTCGGTGGCCCCGTGGAAGTTGCCGTGGAAGATGACCAACCGGTCGCGGCCGGTGAACCCCCGCGCCAGGCGCACCGCGGTGGACGTCGCCTCGGTGCCGCTGTTCATCAACCGCACGCGCTCGCAGCTCGGCACCCGGTCGCGGATCGCCTCCGCCAACAGCATCTCGCCCGGGGTGGGCGCGCCGTACGACGTGCCGCTGCGCGCCGCCTGCGACACGGCGGCCGTGATCGCCGGGTGGGCGTGGCCGAGGATGATCGCCCCGTAGCTCTGGACGAGGTCGATGTAGCGGGTGCCCTCGACGTCCCACACGAACGGTCCCTCGGCGTGGGCGACGAGGTACGGGGTGCCGCCCACCGCCTTGAACGCGCGGATGCTCGAGTTGACGCCGCCAGGAATCACCTCGCACGACCGGGCGAACAACCCGGCGTTGGTCATCACGACCGGCGCGTCGTCCCGCCCGTCCTCGTGCTCGTCCTGCTGGTGCTCGTGCTCGTCGCTCATGGGGGTGCTCCGTTCAGCTCGCGGCGTACTGCTCGGCGTACCAGCGCGCGAGGTAGGTGAGGACGATGTCGGCACCGGCGCGGCGGATGGCCGTCAGGTGCTCGGTGGCGACGACGTCGTGGTCGATCCAGCCGTTCGCCGCGGCCGCCTTGATCATCGAGTACTCGCCGCTCACGTGGTAGGCGGCGACCGGCACGTCCACCGTGGCGCGGACCGCGGCGATGACGTCGAGGTACGCGAGCGCCGGCTTCACCATCACCATGTCGGCCCCCTGGGCCAGGTCGGCGAACACCTCGCGCAGCGCCTCGCGGCTCCCGTTGCGCCAGTCCTGCTGGTAGCCCTTGCGGTCGCCGCCGCCGACGATCGTGCAGTCGACCGCCTCGCGGAACGGGCCGTACAGGCCGCTCGCGTACTTGGCCGAGTAGGCCAGGATCGCCACGTCGGAGAACCCCTCGGCATCGAGCGCGGCCCGGATCACCCCGACCTGGCCGTCCATCATCCCGCTCGGCGCCACCACGTGGGCACCCGCACGGGCCTGGGCGACGGCGATGCGGGCGTACACGTCGAGCGTCGCGTCGTTGTCGACCGAGCCGCGGCCGTCGAGGATCCCGCAGTGGCCGTGATCGGTGTACTCGTCCACGCAGAGGTCGGCCATCACGACCAGCCGGTCGCCCACCGCGTCACGGACGTCGCGGAGCGCTGCTTGCACAATCCCCTCAGGATCGAACGCTCCTGTGCCGATGGAGTCCTTGGTGGACGGAACCCCGAACAGCACGATCGCGCCCACGCCGAGATCGGCGAGCTCGCGCACCTCGGCCACCAGGCTCGCCCGCGTGTGCTGCACCACACCCGGCAGCGACGTGATCGGCTGCGGCGCGTCGATGCCCTCGCGCACGAACAGCGGCGCCACCAGCTGGCGAGGGTGGAGCCGGGTCTCGGCCACCAGGTCGCGGACGGCGGCGTTCACCCGGAGCCGTCGGGGTCGGTGCAGGGGGAACGGCGCGTGCGGATCCACGAGGTCGCATCGTACGGGGCAGCGCCCCGGTCGGGCGGCTGTCGCGTGAGCGATCGATCCAGCCGTACCGGTGGGCTCGGAGCGACCGACGCCGCCGGCGGGTTCGTCACCGAGATGCACTCGCTCGTGGCGATGGCCGGCGCAGCACGTGCGCAGGGGTTCCACCTGCGTGCCGCGGACCTCTACCACACCGCCGCCGAGCAGGCGTTCACCATCGAGGAGCAGCTGCACCTCACCATGCGCGAGGCGCACTGCCGCCTGCAGGTGGACGACCGCGAGACCGCCGAGCGGCTCGCCGCGGAGGTGGCCGCGCTGGCGCGCACCGAGGAGTGCTACGCCGAGCTCGCCGACGCCCTCGGGCTCCAGGTCGAGACCCTCATGCTGCGCAACGAGTACGCAGCGGCGAGCGAGGTGCTCGCCGAGGCGATGTACGTCTTGCTCCGCGTGCCCGACGACCCGGCCGATCACCAGGTGATCCACAACATGGCGGTCACCTACCAGCGGTGCGACTTCCCGATCCCGGCGATCGATCTCTACCGCCGCGCGATGCGGCTCGCCCCCGACGACTCCGAGCGTGCGTTCATCTCCGCGAACATGGCCTCCGCCCACCACCTCGCGATGATCCACGAGGCCGACCTCGACCAGGCGGCACGCCACCTGCACGACGGCATCGCCGCGGCCACCGCCGCGCTCGAGATGCCCGGCCCGCTCGAGGTGGTGACCGAGGCGACCGCGCTCGCCCACCGCTCGGTGATGCTGAACGCGATGGGCCGCCACACCGAGGCGCTGGCCGACGCGCAGCGCTGCCGAGACCTCGCCCGCGTGCACGAGCTGCCCGACAGCGAGGTGGTCGCGATGGTCGGCGAGGCCGTCGCCCGCTGGAACCTCGAGCGCGACGCCTCGGTGCTCGACCTGATCTTCGACGCCGCGGCCCAGGCGGCCGAGATGAACATCGGCGCCTACCTCAAGTCGTCCGCGCGCACGAGCATCGACATCCTCTGGGAGAGCGGCCGCTACGACGAGGCTCGCGAGGTGATGAACCGCCAGGTCGAAGGGCTCACCGCCACGCTGCGACGCGAGCGCGAAGCGCGCTGGGGGCACGTACGCATCGGGGTGTCGCTGCGCTCCAGCGAGGCGACGAGCGCGACCGACCCGCTGACCGACCTGCCGAACCGCCGCCACCTGCACACCTGGTTGCCACAGGTGCTCGAGCAGCACCCCCCGGTGTGCGTCGCGCTGGTCGACCTCGACGGCTTCAAGGCCGTCAACGACGACCACGGCTACGAGCACGGCGACTCGCTGCTGCAGGAGCTGGCCGGCATCCTGCAGCGCATCTGCCGCCGCGGCGACGCCGTGATCCGGCTCGGCGGCGACGAGTTCGTGATCGTCCTGCGCGACACCTCGCCCGGGGACGCACGTTCGGTGCTCGAACGGATGCGACAGCTCATCGCCAACCGCACCTGGCGGGGCCTCCCGCCCGACGTCACCGTCACCGTCTCGATCGGGGTCGCGGTCGGTGCCGGCGCCGACGACGTCCAGCGCGTGCTCGCCGCCGCCGGCGACGCGCTGCACGTCGCGAAGCGCGACGGCCGCAACCGCGTCGTGTTCCGGTGAGTCGTGTTCCGGTGAGTCGTGTTCCGGTGGACCCCCTCACCACCTGCCGTGGTCGGCGTTCCACCCGCTTGTACCCTGTGGCGCCGTGACCGTCCAGGCGTGGTTCGCCCACAACGAGGCCGACATCGAGCCCGGCTCCTCGGTCAAGCTCGCGCTCACGATCACGAACCTCGGCACCACCACCGAGAGCTTCTCGCTCGGCCCCACCGGGCTCGCCGCCGCGTGGAGCACCATCCGGCCCGCGTACATCACCCTGTTCGGTGGCTCCCAGGAGACCGTGCAGGTGGAGGTGTCGCCGCCACGGCTCGCCGGCACCACCGCCGGACCCACGGCGCTCGGGGTGCGGGTGGTCCCCCAGAGCGACCCCGACGACGTCGAGCAGGCCGAGATCACCCTCAACGTCGCGTCCACGTTCGACCGTGTCGTCACCCTGCTGCAGCCGGCGCTGCGCAGCCGGCGTCGCGCCACGTTCGAGGTGATGGTCGAGAACAAGGGCAACGCGCAGGCGAGCTGCCGCATGCACCTCATCGACCCGACCCAGCGACTCGACGGCGACTTCGACCCGCCCGCGATCGGCATCGAGCCCGGCGGCAGCCAGCTGGTGCGGATGAAGCTCAAGGCCACCCGCAACCAGTGGGAGCGACGGGCGCGCACGATCCCGTTCCGCGTCGACGCCGACCAGCAGGGCGCGCCCACCGCGTCGGCCACCGGCACGTTCGTGCAGGGTCCCGTGCTCCCCGACCGGCTCGGGGTGCGGCTCGGCGCCGTCGTCCTGGTCGCCGGTGCGCTCCTCGGTGCGTGGTTCGGCCTCGTCCGTCCGGCGATCGACGACGCCGCCGCCGACGCGGTGGCCGGGATCGAGCTGCCGGAGATCACCGTGGCCACCACGGCCGCCCCCGCCGTCACCATCGCCGAACAGGGTGACGGCTCGGAGGGCGACGGCGACACGGGTGATACCGGCACCAACGCGGTCGTGCCCGCCGGCGAGAGCCGGCTCGTCGCGCTGCCGAGCGGTGTGCCGGCGCAGACCACCAACGAACCCCAGACCTACACGGTGCCCGCCGGCAAGCGGTTCCTCATCACCGACCTCACGATGCGCAACCCGTTCTCCGACGAGGGCACCGCCGTGCTCACGGTGGGCACCACCAGCTTCGAGTTCGACCTGCTCGACTACGCCCGCGGCCTCGACTGGTCCCGGTCGTTCCGCACCCCGATCGAGCTCCGCGCCGGCGAGACGGTGTCGTTCCAGGTGACCTGCAACGCGGTCGGCCGTCCCGGCGCCGCCGGGTGCACGCCGACTGCGACCATCAACGGCACCCTCGTCGACGCCTGATCACGAGCGGCGGCCGCCCGGGCGAGCGCTGCGCGGTTCGCGCCGGCGCGACGCGAGCACGGCGCCGTCAGTCGGTGCCCGGGCGGTTGCCCACCCGCGGGTTGCGCCGCACCTCGATCGTGGCCTTGGCGACCTGGTCGCCGCTCTGGGCCACGAGCGTGCGCACCCCGCTGGTCTCGGTGACCCGCGTGGGCATCAGCGCGAGGAAGCTGCCGTCGGCGCCCGTGCGGACGGTGATCGACCCGCTGCGGCCGTCGGCCCACGAGATCACCACGTCGGTGTCGGGCCGGAAGCCCGAACCGCCGAGTCCGATCTCGTCACCGGCGCGGACCTCAGCGGACGACGTGACCAGATCGGCGATGCGCGTCCCGGCGCCGTTCACGAGCACGGAGGTGTACTGACCGAACTCGGTCGCGACGATCACGGTCGCCGTGCGGTGACCCGACTCCGTCGGGCGGAAGGCGATGTCGACCGAGCAGGTGGCACCCGGGTTCACCGGCGCCGCGCCACACCCGTTCGCCGTGACGACGAAGTCGTCGGGATGGTCGCCCGAGGTGCGCACGCTCGTGATGCGGGTGGGACCGAAGCCGATGTTCGTGATGTCGCTCGCCAGCGAGACGCTGGTGCGGCCGACGGCCGTGCTCGGGAAGTCGAGGCCCGACGGACGGGGCAGCAGCGCCGGATCGCCACCGGCACCGAGCAGCGGGCTCGTCACCGACGTCCCGCCGACGAGGTCCTCGCGTACCGTGAGCGTGGCCGTGCGCGGGCCCGGCAGCGCGGGGGTGAGCACGACCTCGACGTTGCAGCTGCCGCCCGGCGGCACGGGCACACCGAGTTGGCAGGTGCCGCCGGTGATCACGAACTCGGGGCTGCTCGACTCCACCGTGCCGGGCACGAACGTGGACGGGCCCTCGTTGCGCACGGGGACGAACCACTCGGGACCGGGCAGGAGCACCGCCACGGTGCCGACGTCGAGCGACGGGATGTCGAGCTGGGCGGGCCGCGCCACGGAGACGACCTCGCGACCGGACGCATCGTCGGTGAAGCCGTTGATCGAGTCGCCGGCGACGGTGTCGAACACGACGACGTGACCCGAGGCCGACAGCGCCGGGTTCGCGTTGCCGGCCGGTGCGGGCGTGACGCGGTCGGGCAGGGTGCTGACGCGGCGGATGAGGCCACGTTCGACCTCGCTGACGACGATGTCACCGTCGGCGGGGTCGGTGCCCGCGGCCGAGACGGTCACGAAGAGGTTGCGCGAGCGCGTGACGAAGCCGACCTGGGTGCCGTCGCTCGTGATGGTGGGCTGGGTGGCGCCCTGGTCGGCGGCGACGAACGGGGCGTCGGGCCGCGTCTGCTCGCGGCTCACCAGCACCACGCTGCCATCGACGAGGTCGGCGCGGTACACCTGCGGCGGGCAGACGGTGTCGCACTCGGGCAGCTCCGCATCGCCGGCGAGCTCGGGCGACACCGACTCGAAGGCGACGTACATGCCGTTGCCGGAGATCGCCGGCGCCTGGGCGCCCTCGACGGCCGGTTCGCCGTCGACGGCCGACACCAGCACCACGGCGTCGTCGAGCTCGGATGCCTGGCGGTCCCAGACGTACACCTGCGACACGGCGAACCCGCCGCTCACCGGACCGTCGCCCCACTCGGGCACCGGATCGGCCGAGCGGGCATCGCTCGTGAACGCGACGAAGCGACCGTTGTCGCTGAGGTCGGGCTGGCGCTGGCCGACGTAGCGGTACACCGTGTTCGGCTCGAGCAGCGGCGTGCCACCGACGACCATCGACCGTCGGGGGTCGCCGAGCGGCTCGGTGAGGTCGACCACGGTGACGGCCTGCAGCGGGTCCTTGCCCGCCCGGGCCTGGTGCGTGAACGCGACGACGGAGCCCACCTGCGACACGGCCGGGGCGTCGAGCGGGCTCACGCGGTCGAGGGCGCTGGTGTCACCCTCGGCCGACGAGCGGGTGGAGACGAGCTCGACGTCGCCGAGGTCGCCGTCGCAGTGCGGGAGCTGCACGCGATAGACGTCCCAGCGTTCGCCGGTGTCGTCGTCGCGGAACAGGTCGTAGGCCATCTCGGTGACGAACGCGACCACGCACCCGTCACCGCTGATCGTGGGTCGGACGCTCTCGCCGATCGCCGCGCCCTCCGCCGGCGGGGTGAGCTCGACCTCGGGTGCGCCGAACCGGCTCACGTCGCGGAGCCAGATCGTGCTCGTGCGCTCGGTGCCGTCGATCGGAGCGCCCTGGTACACGATCCAGCGGCCGTCGTCGGACACCGAGGGGAAGGCACCCGACACCATCGGCAGCGCCCGGAGCGCCCCACGGTTCGAGCTGGAGGGTCGGGCAACGGCGGCATCGGCGAGCACGCCGACACCGGTGAGGATCGCCATGGCACCGCCCACGGCGACGAGTCCTCGTCGCGCTCCCACGAACCCGCTCACCGTCCTTCCGACACCCTCTGGGTGCTCCGTCTGTGTCCTGCCCGAGCGAAGCCTGCAGGCTACCTAGCGCCGGAAGCAGTCCTCCAGCGCGCGGATCAGCCCCGGCAGTGAGTGATCGGCCGCCGTCGCGGTCACCTTGAGGCCTGCTACCTCAGTGTTCCGTGTGGTCTGTGGACCGATCGTGACCACGACGGGGGGAGTCGTGGTGCCGAAGAGGTTCACCCAGGATTCGGCCTGCGTTCCGCTGGTGAACACCACCGCGTCGGCCTTCAGCAACGCGAGCTGCTGGCCGGCGGTCGGTTCGACCGGCCGCGACCGGTGCGTGTCGACGCGAGCGACGGACCACCCGAGGGCACGCAGCCCGTCGACGAGGGTCGGAGCACCGTCGACGGCCTGCGCGACGACCGCTCGCCCGCCACCGTCGGGTACCGCCGCCGGGAAGACCGCGACGAGTCCCTCGGCGCTCTGGCGTTCCGCGACGAGGTCCGTCCGGGGCAGCGAGCGCGCCGTGGTGGACCCGACCGCCGCCACCTTCGCCGCGCAGGTCGCGAGCGGTCCGGCCACGCGGCTCGCCGCGTGCGCCGACGCGACCACCACCCAGTCGTCCTCGCCCAGCGGATCCAGGGCGGCGTGGATCGTGTCGGGGGTCGCGACGTCGACGAGCTCGATGAGCGGCATCACGACGGGGATGGCGCCTCGCTCGGACAGCAGGTCGGCCAGGACCTGCGCCTGCTCGCGGGGCCGGGTGATCACCACGGTGTGCCCCTCCAGCGGCCGGTCGTCGGTCACGCGCATCACCCCTCGCCGTGGGCGCCCGCTGCGTCCGCGCCGCCGGGATCGCCGACTTCGTCGCGCAGCTCGCGAGCCGTGCGACGCGCGAGCTCCGTCGCAGCGGCGTGGTCGGCGGGCAGCTCGACGACCCGGCGCAGGTGGCGTCCACGATCGGGGTCCGCCAGGAAGGCGTGCAGGGCACCACCGACGACGTGGCCGCCGACGGGCAGCGAGCACCCCGAGCCGAGCTCGGCCAGGAACGCCCGCTCGAGTTCCACGGCCCGGCGCGTGCCCGCGTGGTCGACCGCGCGCAGCAGTTCGCGGGTGTGCCCGTCGTCCTCGGCGCACTCCACGGCCACACATCCCTGACCGACCGCCGGCACGAACCGCTCGGGGTCGAGCACCTCGGCGATGCGGTCGGTGATGTCCAGGATCTCCATCGCCGCCACCGCCATCACGATCGCGCCGCCCTCGGGCAGCTTGTCGAGACGGGTCTGGATGTTGCCGCGCAGCTCGCGGAAGTCCAGATCGGGTCGGACTGCGGCGAGCTGCGCCCGCCGGCGCACGGACCCCGTCGCCACGGGCGCGCCCGGCGCCAGGTCCGCGAGCCGTGCCCCGACGAGCGCGTCCGCCGCCGAGCGACGGGCGCAGAAGGCGGCGAGGTGCAACCCGTCGGCCGGGGTGCTCGGCAGGTCCTTGGCGGAATGGGCGGCGAGGTCGGCGCGGCCGTCGAGCACGGCGCGCTGCACCTCCTTCACGAACACGCCCTGACCGCCGATCGAGTGCAGCGGCACGTCCTGGCGGCGATCGCCGGTGGTGTCCACGAACACCAGCTCCACCTGCAGGCCCGGATGCGCGGCGGCGAGCGCGTCGGCAACGCCCTGGGCCTGGGTCCGCGCCTGGGCGCTGGAACGGGTGGCGATCCGGAGGGTCCCCCGAGGGGAGGCTGCGGTCACGTGCGACCGGGGATCAGGTGAGGTCGAACAGGTCGCGCACCGCTGCGGCGTTGCGCTCACCCTGCGGGGTGCCGGCGTCGTCCTTCAGCCGCACCGACGGCTGGTGGAGCAGCTTCGCGACGAGGCCCTTCGTGACCGCCTCCACCGCCGCGCGCTGGGCGGGGTCGAGCGACGCCAGCTTGCCGGCGAAGCGCTCGAGCTCGGCCGTGCGCAGCTTCTCGGCGCGCTCGTGCAGCATCGCCACGAGCGGAGCGGCCTGACGGGCGGTGTGCTCGATCCCGAAGCGCTCGACCTCGTCGTGCACGATGCTGCGCACGTGCTCGGTCTCGTGGGTGCGCTGCTCGACGCCGCGAGCGGCCCAGTCGCGCAGGTCCTCCAGGTCGAGCAGGGTGACGCCGGGGATGTCGGCGACCGACGCGTCGACGTTGCGCGGCACGGCGATGTCGACGACCAGCAGCGGCCGGTCGATGCTGCCGCGGGCCTGGGCCACGAGCGAGGCGTCGACCACGTTGCCGGCACCGCTGCAGGTGACGAGCACGTCGGTCTGGGCCAGCGCGCACACCCGCTCGTCGTAGGGCACCATCCGGCCGTGCACCCGCTCGGCCAGCGCCGCACCACGCTCGTGGGTGCGGTTGGTGACGATGATGTCCGCCGCACCGGCCTTCACCAGCGCGTGCGCCACGCCCTCACCCATCTCGCCGGCACCGAGCACGAGCACCCGCTTGCCGTCGAGGCTGCCGAGCCGCTCGGTGGCCATCTCCACGGCCGCGCTGCTGACGCTGGCCGTGCCGCGGCTGATCGCGGTCTCGGTGCGGGCGCGCTTGCCGGTCTCGAGCGCGTGGCGGAACAGCAGGTTCAGCGTGGCGCGGGCGCCGCCCTCGGCCTGCGCGAGCTCCCACGCGGCACGCACCTGGCCCAGGATCTCGGTCTCGCCGAGCACCGCCGAGTCGAGCCCGGCGGCGACCTCGAACAGGTGCGCGACCGCAGCGTCGTCGTGCTGGGTGTACAGGTGCGGGTGCAACTCGTCGGGGTGCAGCGCGCCGAGGTCGCAGAAGAAGTCGCGGATCTCGGCGTACGCGCCGTGGAACCGCTCGGCGACCGCGTAGACCTCGGTGCGGTTGCAGGTGCTGAGCACCACCGCCTCACGCACGTTCGGGAGCGACACGAGCCCGGTGATCGCCTTGGGCAGATCGGCGGGCGCGAGCGCGACCCGCTCGAGCAACGCGAGCGGCCCGGTGCGGTGGTTCACCCCGAACACGACGATCGACATACCGGTGCGACCTTACGCGCTCGCCGGCCGCGACGTGGCAGTCGCGCCGGGGGTACCGAGGCCGCCGACGGAGCGGAGGCCGGTGGACTGGGTGGCACGCCGCTGCTCGTGGTAGCTGAGGATCTGCAGCTCGACGGCGAGGTCGACCTTGCGTACCTCGATCGAGCGCGGCACCGACAGCACGACGGGCGCGAAGTTCAGGATGCTCGTGACGCCGGCCCGAACGAGGCGCTCGGCCGCGTCCTGGGCGCCCGCGCTCGGCGTGGCGATGACGCCGATGTTCACGCGCCTGGACTGCACGATCTGCGACAGTTCGTCGATGTGGCGCACTCGCACGCCACCGAGCACGCTGCCGACCTTGGCCGGGTCGACGTCGACGATGCCGGCGACGGGGAACCCGCGTTCGCCGAAGCCGCCGTACCCCGCGAGCGCCTGGCCGAGGTTGCCGGCGCCGACGATCACGACGGGCCAGTCGTGGGTGAGGCCGAGCTCACGGCGGATCTGGTACACGAGGTACGCGACCTCGTAGCCCACCCCGCGGGTGCCGTAGCTCCCGAGGTAGCTGAGGTCCTTGCGCACCTTGGCGGCATTGACGCCCGCCAGCTCGGCGAGCCGGTCGCTCGAGATGCTGTCGACCTCCTCGTCGGCCTGCTCGACGAGGATCCGGAGGTACACGGGCAGACGGGCCACCGTGGCTTCCGGAATTCGACGACGGGGGCGTTCGGTCGGCATGCGTGGCCAACGTTAGGCAGTCGTGCACACGTTCACAAAGCTGGCCCCGGGCCGTCGCGATGGACATCCGTCACGCCCGCGCCGCCGCGCCCGGTCGGCCGCCCGACGTCTCGCCGCGACGCTCAGACGAGCGACCGGCGCAACAGCTTGCCGCTCACGTTGCGCGGCAGCTCGTCGACGAAGAGCACCTTGGTCGGGCACTTGTACCGGGCCAGGTGGTCGGTGCACCAGTCGATGAGCTGGTCCTCGTCGAGGTGGGTGCCCGGCTTCGCGACGACGAAGGCCTTGACCGCCTCGCCGTGGTGCGGGTGCGGCACGCCGACCACGCCCACCTCGGCCACGCCCGGGTGCTGGCCGAGCACCTCCTCCACCTCGGCGGGGTAGACGTTGAACCCGCTGACGATGATGAGGTCCTTGGCCCGGTCGACCAGGTACAGGTAGCCCTCGTCGTCGACGGTGCCGATGTCGCCGGTGCGCAACCAGCCGTCGGACGTGAGCACCCGGGCGGTCTGCTCGGGGTCGTCGTGGTAGCCCAGGAACACGTTGGGGCCCTTCACCCAGATCTCGCCGGCGTCGCCGGCGACGACGTCGTCGCCCGACTCGTCGACGAGGCGGACCTCGATGCCGTCGAGCACCTTGCCGACCGATCCGAACTTCACGGGCATGCCCGCCGAGCTGGTGACGACCGGCGACGCCTCGGTGAGCCCGTAGCCCTCGTGGACGTCGAGACCGAAGCGCTCCTTGATCCGCTTCATCGCCTCCTCCGGCATGCGCGCCGCACCCGTGAGCGCGAGCTTCACCGTGGCGAAGCTGTCGGCCGGTGCCTCGTCGAAGTGGCTGAACGCGAGCCACAGCGGCGGTGCGCCGGGCACCACGGTGACCCCTCGCTCGCGGATGGTGTCGAGTGCGGTGGACGGGTCGAAGCGCTGCACGAGCACGACGCAGGCGCCGCGGGCGAGGCTGAGGCCGAGCACGACGTTGAGCCCGAAGATGTGGAACAGCGGCAGCACGCCGTACACCACGTCGTCGGTGTCGATCTGCACGTTGGCGGACCGGCCCTGCTCGAGGTTCGCGAGGAGGTTGCCGTGGCTGAGCATCGCGGCCCGCGGCGACCCGGCGGTGCCGCTCGTGAACATCAGCGCCGCGACGGTGTCCGGTTCGACCTCGACCAGCTCGGCGGCCGGACCGGTGAGCAGGGCGTCGAGATCGACCGCCCCCTCGACGGTGCCCGGTTCGGTGGCCACGACGGTGGTGACGGTGGGGACCGCGGCGCGATCCACGCCGCGCCAGGCGGCCACGGCGGCGGGGTCGACCACCACCACCACCGCTCCGATCTTCGAGATCTCGCGCTCGATCTCCGGGGCCGGGCTCGCCGGGTTGAGCGGCACGGCGATCGCGCCGATTCCGAGCGTGGCCAGGTAGCCGAGCACGAACGCGCGGCCGTTGCCGCACAGCAGCACCACCCGGTCGCCCCGCTGGACGCCGAGGCCGGTGAGCCCGCCGCGGAGCAGCGCCACCTGCTCGCGCAGGGCGCCGTACGTGGTGGGCCGTCCGCGGCTGATGATCGCCACCCGATCCGGGTCGTGGTCGTCGATGATGTGTGCCAGGTTCACGCGTCCCCCTTCGGCCCCCCTGCCGGCGGAGGGAGCCTACTGGTCCGGCGCCGCGGCGCCATCGGGCGGGTCCGGGCGGGTCCGGCCCGGTCAGAGCTGCAGCAGCGACACGATGCCCGCGACGAGGATGACGGCGAGCAGGAGACCGAGGGTCAGCGTGGTGGCGGGGCGCACGACGCCACCCTACCGACCCGGAGGCGCCCGCTCCTCGGCCGCCGACGGGGCGCCCGGGCTCAGCTGGTCCGCAGGGTGACCGGGCTCGTCACACCGCCACGGTCATCCTCGCCGAGGGCCGCGAGCACCACCTGGTCGCCCGCAGCGAGCGAGAGCTCCTCGGCGGCCGAACGGCGGTCGAGCACCAGCGAGCACATGCCGCTGCCGTCGACCACCAGGCCGATCGCACCACCCGGCGCCTCGCCGTAGGTGGCCACCCGGGTGGCCACGCGCACGGTGGGCCCGCCGGGGGCCGCCGGGTCGCCGGCGGTCACGCGCACGCGGGGACCGAGGTGGGCGACGTCGTCGGGGCCGGCGTTCAGCTGGCAGTTGCCGAAGCGGTCGACGGTGAGCACCTCGCAGGCCAGGGCATCACCCTCCTCCCGAGGCAGCGGCACCACCCCGGGCAGCAGCAGTTCGGCCTCCACCGGGTCGCCGAGCTCGTCGAGGTCGACCCCGTTGCAGAGGTGGGCGGCGACCGAGGCGAACACGTCGCGCCAGGCGGACACGGTGCCCGGTCCGTCGACGCCGGGGGCGACCAGGTGGAAGTCGGCGGCGGTGAGCTCGACGCACCGCTCGGCCCCGCCCGCCATCGCCACGGCGGGCGCGAGGAGACCGTTGTCGGGCCCGACGAACACCCCGGCGCCACCGGCGACCTCGATCGCCACGGCCCGGCGCGAGGTGCCCTCGCCCGGGTCGACGATCGCGAGCACCACCCCCGCCGGCAGATAGGCGACCGCACGGGCGAGCGCCAGGCTCCCGGCGCGCACGTCGAACGGTGCGATGCCGTGCGTGAGATCGATCACCTGGGCGTGCGGCGCCAGATCGCGGACCACGGCCTTCACGACACCGACGCGCTCGTCGGTGGTCCCGAGATCGGAGAGGAAGGTGACGGTGTCGTGGCGGCGGCCCATGCGAGCACGCTACCGACCGGGAAAAACCTGCCGGAAAAATCGAACGGGCCGGTGCCAACCCCCCGATGGCACCAGCCCGTTCGGCGCAGCCCTTGCGGGGCGCGACTCCGGTTGAACATTCAGCCGGTGGTCGTGACGACCGACAGGAACTGTAGGCGCGCGAACGCGGTGAGAAAAGAGTCACGTCGGAAAATCTCGAAAATTCCGCGCACGTCCGTCGCAGGTGTGTCACCCGACCCGCGACACCCCTGGTCGCGACGCGTCAGCCCAGCTCGCGGCTGCGTTGCGTGGCCGCCATCACGGCCTCCAGGAAGGCCGCGCGCACCCCGTGGTGCTCGAGCTGGCGCAACCCGGCGGCGGTGGTGCCACCCGGCGAGGTGACCATGGCCCGAAGCGCGGGTGCATCGCCATGCTCGGCCAGGAGCGCTGCGGAGCCGACGAAGAGCTGCGTCACCAGGGCCTCGGCGACGGGCCGGGAGAGGCCGGCGAGCACGCCCGCCTCGATCAGCGACTCGGCGACGAGGAACAGGTACGCCGGACCCGACCCGGCGAGCCCGGTGACCGCGTCGAGGTGGTGCTCGGGCACGCGAACGACGGTGCCGACGGCGGCGAGGATGCCCTCCGCCCAGGCGAGGTCGTCCTCGCCGGCGCCCGCACCAGCGGCGATCGCGGCCGCCCCCTGCCCCACCAGCGCGGGGGTGTTGGGCATCGCGCGCACGACGGCCACCCGATCGCTCGTCGCTGCC
>WLDE01000098.1 GCA_009704985.1 Actinomycetota bacterium
CGACCCCGAGGCGACCCCGGCGTCGACGACCACTGCGCCGGGAGCGCCGGGAGCGCCGGGAGCGCTGGGAGCGTCGGCCGAAGCGGCCGCCTCGGTCACCACGACGGGTGCCTCACCCACGTCGTCCGTGACCACCGCCTCGGTGCTGCCGACCTCCACCGCTCCCTCGCCGGCACGACCGCAGTCGGCGCCCTCGGCGACCCTGCCGGCGACGGTCACGACCACGACACTCGTCACTGCGGCACCCGTCACGGCGGCGCCCGCCTCCGGCGCACCCGTCACGACGGCGCCCGCGTCCACGGTCGCGACCACCACCACCGTGGCGGCCACGACGACCACGCTGCCCGGCACCACCGGCTTCTTCCTGTTCACCTCTCCCGTGCAGGGCGACACGACATCGCAGGAGGTGCTGCCGATGGCACAGCGCCTCGTTCGTCAGCTCGTCCTGCCGAACTACGACACCGACCGCGACGGCGACGCGGGGCTCACCGTCGTCCGCGGTGGCGCGCTCGCCACCGGCGACCCGTTGCGGATGCAGCGGTTCTCCTTCGATCCGCCGACGGCGATCGACGCCCGAGGTCGCGCTCGGGTGCAGCTCTGGGTCGCCGCGGCGAACGGGTCGAACCGCGACCTCGGCGTGGTGGTCGCCGTCGCCCGCTGCGCCGACGCCCGGCCGTGCGTCGTCCTCGCATCGGGCCGGGCCGACGTCGAGGCCGACGCCGGGGCGTTCGAGCTCGTCACGGTCGACCTCGGGCGGCTGTCCTCCGCCATCCCCGCGAGCCAGCACCTCGAGGTGTGGGTGGTGGCCGACGCGACGTCGGAGTCGGACCTCGTCCTGGCGTACGACGCTGGCCTGTTCGACAGCGGGCTCTGGATCAGCACCTGACGCCGCGACGGGTCCGCGCTCACCCGACCCCGTGGGCGCGACGTGACCGCCCGGTAGGCTTTTCCGACTCATGACGCAGCAGCACCCCGACCTCGCCGAGGAGCAGGCGTACATCGATCACGCCTACGACTGCCTCGAACAGAGCCGTTCCGACGCGTGGAAGCTGCGCGACCTGAGTGAGGCGACGCTGGGCGGCACGTTCCAGGCCCGGTACGAGCGCGACGTGTTCGACGAGGCGCTGGTCAACCGGCTCACGAAGCTCGACCTCGGCGACGCCGCCCTGGTGTTCGGCCGCATCGATCGCCTCGCCGAGCGCCCCGACGAGATCGAGAGCTTCCACATCGGCCGCCTCGCAGTCGCCGACGACAACAGCGAGCCGGTCGTGGTCGACTGGCGGGCACCGGTCGCCGAGCCCTTCTACCGCGCCACCGGCCGCGAGCCGATGGGGTTGCGTCGCCGCCGGCACTTCGCCGTCCAGGGTCGCACCCTGCTCGGGCTCGAGGACGAGCTGTTCGGTGACGGCCACCTCGGTGTCGGCGACGACGGCACGATCGGACGGGTCGCCGCCGACCGCGACGCGGGATTCGACGGTGACGCCGCGGGCGACGGTGAGCGCGCCGGCAAGGCGGGGCCGGGCTCGCTTCGCGGGTACTCCACCCTGCTCGCCGCGCTCGAGCGTGGGCGCACCGGCCAGCTCGGCGACATCGTCGCCACCATCCAGGCCGAGCAGGACGAGATCATCCGCAGCCCGCAGGCCGGTGTGCTGGTCGTCCAGGGTGGTCCCGGCACCGGCAAGACCGTCGTCGCGCTCCACCGCGCCGCCTATCTGCTCTACACGTACCGGTTCCCGCTCGAGGACCAGGGCGTGCTCGTCATCGGCCCGAACCGGGTGTTCCTCCGCTACATCGAGCGGGTGCTGCCGTCGCTCGGCGAGGCCGGCGTCGAGCAGGTCGTGCTCAACGACCTCGTGCCCGACGTCGAGTGGTCCCGCCCCGGCGTCGATCCGGCCGACGGCCCGCTCACCGCAACGGTGAAGGGCGACCTCCGCATGGCCGACGTCATCGACAAGGCCGTCACCGACCGCGAACGTCCGCTGCGCGACGACCTCGTGGTGCCGTTCCGCACCGGGTTCCTGCGCCTGCGCGCCGAGGAGACCGGGCGCATCGTCCGTGCGGCCCAACGCCGCTTCCGCCGGCACAACGCGGCGCGCAAGTGGGTGGAGGGCGAGGTGTGGTCGGCGATGGCCGCCACGTGGCGTGACGGCGACCTCCACCCGTCCGAGGTGAAGGAGGTCGTGCGCTCGCTGCCCGAGGTGCGCGTGGCGCTCGAGCGGATGTGGCCCGTGCTCACGCCCGCGCAGCTGCTGCACGACCTGTTCGGCTCGAAGGCGCTGCTCAAGCTCGCCGCCGAGAAGTACCTGAGCGAGCAGGAGTACCTCTCGCTGCACCGGCCCCGCGCCGCCGACGTCAGCGAGGTGCGCTGGACCGACCACGACGTGGCGTTGCTCGACGAGGCCCGCAACTTCCTCGGACCACGCCCGCCGCGCAAGGGCCTCCCTGCGGACGAGGAGGAGATCCGCACCTACGGCCACATCGTGATCGACGAGGTGCAGGACCTCACCCCGATGCAGCTCCGCATGGCGGCGCGCCGGTCGTTGAACGGCAGCATGACCGTCGTCGGTGACATCGCGCAGGCCACCGGCGCGCTCGCACCCGACGACTGGGACGACGTGCTCGCCCACCTGCCCGACAACAAGCCGTCGCGCGTCATCGGCCTGAGCGTCGGCTACCGCATCCCCGATCGCATCATGGAGCTCGCCAACCGGGTGATGATGGCGGCCACGCCGACCCTGCGAGCCCCCATCAGCGTGCGTGCCGGCGACGAGCACCCCGAGTTCGTCGAGGTCGCACCCGACACCGACCTCGGCGCCGGCGTGGCCGGCGCCGTGCAGGCGATGGCCGCAGCGATGCCCGACGGCAGCATCGCCGTCGTGGTCGCCGACGCAATGGTCGACGACGTGTCGTCCGCGCTCGCGGCGGCCGGCATCGATCACGGCCGCGCCACACGCAGCGGGCTGAGCGCGGCGATCACCGTCGTCCCGGTGAGCGTGGTGAAGGGCCTCGAGCTCGACGGTGTGGTGGTGGTCGAACCCGCCGCCATCGTCGCCGCGGAGCAGCAGGGCCTGCGGGCGCTGTACGTCGCCCTCACGCGCAGCACGCGGCGGCTCACGATCGTGCACGCCGCGCCGTTGCCGGCGGCGATGCAGCCGGTCAGCGCTCCGGCGTCCTGAGCGACCTCACCCACACGGGCGGGCGCCCGGGTCGGCGGTCACGCGCCGAGGTAGGCCTCGACCAGCGCGGCGATGTTCTTCGACGCCTTGTCGGCGTCGGCGGCGCGTTCGAACTGCACGGCCTCCTCGGCGAGGGCGATGCTCGCGTCGAACGGGGCGAGCAGGTCGGCGCGGTTCGTACCGACCTCCTGCTCGACGGCGTCCCACAGCGCCGCCATGCGCTCGACGACCGACCGCTCGTCGCCACCGTCGATCATCACGCCGGACAGCGACGCCGCCTCCGCGACCAGCCGTGGCAGCAGCTCGGCAGCGGTGCCGGTGGGGAGCGTGGTGGTGGTGACGGCCGCGGTGGTGGCGGTGGTGGCCAGGCTCTCGTCGAACGTGGTGGCGCCGCAGGCCGACAGCACGGTGGCGGCGACAGCGGCCGTGAGGACGGCGAGCGTGGAGCGGGCCGCGTGGGGGGAACGCGTCATGCCCTCAGGCCATCACGAGGATGCGGGCGCTGGCAAATGCGCCGACCCCGATGTGACGACCGTCGATCTCGACGGTGACCGTGCCGTCGGGCGACGCCGCGGTGAGCACGCCGCTGCGACCGGGCTGGATGCTCGACGACTCGAGGAAGTCGAGCATGCCCGGGGTGAACTCGAGCTCTTCGGGGATGCGGTTGACGGTGAAGCGCTGACCGATCTCGAGCGAGCCGAGCGGGGTGCTCTCCGGCGCCGCGTAGGCCGACCCCGGGATCGGGTTGCCGTGCGGGCACGTGTGGGGGCTGCCGAGCACCCGGTTCATCGCGGCCTCGACGGCGTCGCTCATGACGTGCTCCCACTTGCCGGCCTCGTGGTGCGCCTCGGCCCACGACAGACCGAGCATGTCGGTGAGGAAGCGCTCGGCGAGACGGTGGCGGCGCACGACGCGCTGGGCCAGCTCGAGCCCCTGGTCGGTGAGGGCGATGCCACCGGCGATCGTGACCAGACCCTCCGCCTCCAGGCGGCGGATCATCTCGCTGACGGCCGGCCGGCTCACCTGCAGCCGTTCGGCGATGCGTGCCTGGATGACGTCGACGTCGTCCTCCGCCAGTTCGAAGATGCACTCGCAGTACTCCTCGAAGGCCGGGTGGTGTTCTCCGGACGCAGGCATGTGCGAAGGCTACCCGCGCTCAGCGACCCCGTGCCCGGCGCAGCCACGATTCGGCGTATCGGAGCCGGCGTTCGAGTTGTTCCACCGTGGCCGCGCTCACCTTCGCCACGCCGGCGAGGCGGTTCATCTCCGCGTTCACCTTGCCGTGGCTGAGCCCGGTGAGGTCGACGAGTCGCTGGGCGACGAACGCGTTGCGGGCCCGGAGGTCGTCCTTGATCTCCGCCGTGCTGCGCGAGCCCTCGCGGACGAAGCCGGCGTCGGTGGGGATCTCGGGCAGGTGCAGGTCGAGCGGAGCGGTGCCGGCCGCGGTGCCGTCGAGGTCGTCGGGGTCGTCGCTGTCGGCGTCGGGATCGAGGGGTGCGAACTCGGGTTCGTCGTCGAACGCGACACCCTCGGCGGTCACGGTGTGCACCGACATGCCGGTGGCCACGGCGCTGAGCACGGAGAAGAGCGACAGCTGCTCGGGCTCGTCGACGACGGTGCTGCTGTCGAGCGCGGCCTCGCGTTCGACGGAGGCGACCTCGTCCTGGGCGGCGGGTGGGCGCAGCACGTGCCGCCGGGCCTCGGCGATGCCGAACGCGTGGGTGCGCAGCCGAGGGTCGTCGGGCAGGTACACGTACGCCTTCTGCGAGCCGCGGTCGGGCTGCCAGCGGACGAACCGGCCGACGGCCTGGCGGAAGAAGAGCTCGGTGGTGACCGTGGTCGCGTACACCCCGACGCGCAGCCTCGGGATGTCGACACCTTCGCTGACCATCCGGACGGCCACCAGCCACGGCGCGTCCGTCGCGGCGAACGTCGCGATGCGGTCGGACGCGGTGGGGTCGTCGCTCACCACCACCTCGGCGGGCACCCCGAAGTGGCGCCGGATCATCGCCGCCACGCCGTGGGCGTGCTGCTGATCCATCGCGATCACGAGCCCGCCGGCGTCGGCCTGCCCGCCGGGTGCCTGGCGGATGGCCATGAGTCGCTCGTGGGCCTGGCGGACCACGGTGGGGAGCCAGTCGCCGTCGAGGCTGAGCGCGGTGCGCAGACGCTGCGCCATCTGGTCGCGGGCGAGCTCGTCGTGGAAGTTCGCGCTGATGACGCTGCCGTCGGGGGCGCTCCACTCCATGACACCGTCGAAGCGGGGGAAGTACACCGGTCGAACGACGCCACCGTCGCGGAGCGCGTCGGCGTAGCCGTAGGTGTAGTGGCTGCGGGCGGTCTCGCCCTCGGCGGTGGTTTCGTAGTCGACGAACGGGATCGGGTTGGTGTCGCTGCGGAACGGGGTGCCGCTCAGGCAGAGACGGCGGTGGGCGGTGCCGAACGCGAGGCGCACGCTGTCGCCCCAGGCGCGTTCGTCCCCGGCGTGGTGGATCTCGTCGAGGATCACGAACGCGTCGGTGGCGATGCCGCGCAGGACCTTGGCGGTGCCGGCGGTGGCGAGGTGCTGGTAGGTGGTGACCAGCCCGTGCACGTCGCGGGCGAGGCCGCCCTGGGGCGTCCAGTCGGGGTCGAGCTCGAGGCCGAGCCGGTGCGCGGCGAGTGCCCACTGGGTCTTCAGGTGGCTCGTCGGGGCGACGACGATCAGCCGGCGCCGTTCCTGGCCGAGCGCCCAGCGGGCACAGGTGAGCGCGAAGGTGGTCTTGCCGGCCCCCGGGGTGGCGACGGCCAGGTAGTCGGGGCTGTCGTGGGTGACGAAGCGGTCGAACGCGGCCCGCTGCCAGGGACGCAGGCGCACGCTGGGCGGCCCGGCGGGTGCCGTGGGGGGTGCCGGGGTCGACAGGTCGGACGAGTGGGAGGACACGGGTGGCGGCGGTCGGTGCAGGGTCGGCGGCGGAGATCGGTGAGGAGTCGGTGAGGGAGTCGGCCGGGGGAGCGGCGGTACGGTCCTCCAGTGTGCCCGAGCCGGCCGCCGATCGAGCAGACCCCTCCACCTGACCCGATGTGGACCCCCCGCATATGAGGGGAAATCCACGATCCGCAGTGCTCGTGCATGCAGGCGGGTCGAGATGCCGGACGGTGTTCCGGCAATGGTTGCCGCGCACCTCCCCGACGACGAACCAGCGCGCCTCGACGCCCTCCGCCTCCTCGAGCTGCTCGACACCCCGCCGGACGAGCGGTTCGAGCGGCTGGTGCGCGTGGCCTCGACGGCGCTGGGCCTGCCGATGGCCGTGGTGAGTCTGATCGACGCCGACCGCCAGTGGTTCAAGGCCCGGATCGGCATCGACGCGTGCGAGACCACCCGGGACGTGTCGTTCTGTGCCCACGCGATCCTGGAGCCCACCGGCGTGTTCGTCGTGTCCGACGCGCTCGCCGATCCCCGCTTCGCCGACAACCCCCTCGTGCACGAGGGCCCGCGCATCCGCTCCTACGCCGGTCACGTGCTGCGCGACCCTGCGGGCCGTGCCCTGGGGGCACTCGCCGTCGCCGATCACGCCCCGCGGCAGTTCGACGAGCGTGAGCTGGGGCTCCTGGCCGATCTCGCCGCGCTGGTCGAGGGCGAGCTCGTCGCGATCGACCGCGAGGCCGCCGGCCGGGAGATCGCGCGGCTGGAGCGCAGCAAGCACGCCCTGCTGGAGACGTTCACCGAGGGCCTGGTCCTGCAGGACACCTCCGGTGCCATCGTGGAGTGGAACACGGCCGCCGAACGCGTGCTCGGCCTCAGCGCCGACGAGCTGGGAGGCCGCACGTCGGTCGATCCGAGGTGGCGGTGCGTCCAGGCCGACGGGTCGGACTGGCCGGGCGAGACCCACCCGGCGATGGTGGCGCTCACCACCGGTGTCCCCGTGCGTGACGCGCTCATGGGGGTGCACCGGCCGAACGGCGACCTGGTCTGGATGCGGGTCAACTCCCAGCCGCTGTTCGACGAGGGTGTGGCCACGGGGGTGTTCACCGCGTTCCAGGACATCACCGCCGAGATCACCTACGAGCGCCGTTCCGCGGCGATGGCCGAACGGCTCTCCGCAGCGATCGAGGCCGGCGGCGTCGGCACGGCCCTGCTCGACGGCGACGGCCGGATCACCTTCGTGAACACGGCCCTCGCGGACGTCCTCGCCGCGCACACGGAGGAGCTGAAGGGCGTGGAGCTCGCCAGCTTCTTCCAGGAGGCCGACCCGGTGCACCGCCAGCTCGAGGAGGTGCGCACGGGTGTGCGGACGACCATCGCGGCCGACGTGTGCCTCTCCCCCCGCGACCCCAGCGCCGTCACGGCGCTGCGGGGCATGCCCGCCACGACCGATGCCCGCTGGATCCGTCTGAACCTCAGCCAGCTGCCCGATCTCGACGACGGCGGTGTGATGCTCGCCCAGATCACCGACATCACGGTGCGCCGCCACCTGGAGGCCGACGTCGCCCGCAGCGAGGAGCTCGCCCGCGTGTGCCTCGACGTGCTCGAGCAGGGCATCGTCTTCGGGAGTCCCACCGCGGGGGTGCTGCGCGTGAACCCCGCAGCGCGAGCCCTGCTCGGCCTCGCCCCCGAGGGCGAGGTGCCCGATGCCCTCCTCGACCAGTGGACGGTGCTCGACCAGGACCTCCGGGAGCTGGCGCCCCACGAGCGGCCCGTGAGCCGAGCGATCGCGACCGGGGAGGCGATCCGCGACCAGATGGTGTGGTTGCGCCGACTCGACGGCGACTTCATCCGGGTCCGGTTGTCGGCGATGCCGTTCGGGTGGACCGACGAGGTGGTCGTGGCGTTCACCGACGTCACCCCCTACACCCGTCTGGGCGATCCGCGGCCCGAGCGGGTGTACGCCGGCCACCGCTGACGCGCCCGCGCCCGGGACGGTGCCCCGGAACGGTGTCGCACCCCGGTCGTAGGCTGGCTCCGTGGCCCATCACCCCGTGCTCGACCGGTTCTCCCCGGCCGTGCGCGCCTGGTTCGGGTCGTCGTTCCCCGAACCCACCCCGCCCCAGGTGCAGGGGTGGCCGCACATCGCCGCCGGGTCGCACACGCTCATCTGCGCTCCCACCGGGTCGGGCAAGACGCTCACGGCGTTCCTGGCCTCGATCGACCGGCTCACCACCACCTCGCCACCCGACGCGAAGGCGCGTACCCGGGTGCTCTACATCTCGCCGCTGCGGGCGCTCGCGTTCGACGTCGAGAAGAACCTCCGGTCGCCGCTCATGGGCATCGCGCTCGCGGCCGAACGGCTGGGCGAGGCGTTCGTCGAGCCGATGGTGGCGATGCGCACCGGCGACACCTCCGCGAAGGACCGGCAGGCACTCGTGCGCCGCCCGCCCGATCTGCTCATCACCACACCCGAGAGCCTCTACCTGATGCTCACGTCGTCGGCGCGCGACACGCTGGTCAACGTCGAGACGGTGATCATCGACGAGATCCACGCCCTCGCCCCCACCAAGCGCGGTGCCCACCTGGCGCTCTCGCTCGAACGGCTCGAGCAGGTGACGAACCGCCCACCGCAGCGCATCGGGTTGTCGGCCACCCAGCGCCCGCTCGAGGAGGTCGCGCAGTTCCTCGGGGGCCACACCGACGACGGCTCGCTCCGGCCGGTGGTCATCGTCGACGCCGGCATCCGCAAGCCCCTGCAGGTCGACGTGGTCGTGCCCGTCGACGACATGGGCGACCTCGGCGGCGGGGCAGCGCCCACCGACATCCGCAGCGGCCCCGTCGGTTCCACCGCGCCGGCCCGCACCAGCATCTGGCCGAGCATCTACCCGCGCATCCTCGACCAGATCCTCGAGCACCGCACCACCATCGTGTTCACCAACGCTCGCCGTCAGGCCGAGCGGCTCGCGGCCCGGCTCAACGAGCAGTACCACGACCGCCTGGTCACCTCGGGCGAGGTCGAGCCCGACGCGCCGGTCCCCGAGCTGGTGAAGGCCCACCACGGTTCGCTCGCGCGTGAGCAGCGGGTGGTCATCGAGGACGAGCTCAAGCGGGGCACGTTGCGTGCCATCGTCGCCACGTCGAGCCTCGAGCTCGGCATCGACATGGGAGCGGTCGACCTCGTGGTGCAGGTGGAGTCGCCCGGTGCGGTGAGCCGTGGGTTGCAGCGCATCGGCCGTGCCGGTCACTCCGTCGGCGAACCCAGCAAGGGCACGCTCTACCCCAAGCACCGCGGCGACCTGCTCGAGGCGGCCGTGGTGGTGCGTCGCATGATCGACGGCGACATCGAGTCCACGCGGTTCCTGCGCAACCCACTCGACGTGCTCGCCCAGCAGCTCGTCGCGCACGTGGCCACCGTCGGCGGCACGGGCGAGGTGCCGGTGGCCGAGCTCGGCCGGCTCGTGCGCCGGTCGGCGTGCTTCCACGAGCTGAGCGACGAGCTGCTCGCCAACGTGCTCGACCTGCTGTCGGGCCGCTACCCGAGCGAGGAGTTCAGCGAGCTCCGGCCCCGCCTGGTGTGGGACCGGGTGCACGAGACCGTGCGTGCGCGAGAGGGTTCGCGCCGGCTGGCCGTCACCAGCGGTGGCACCATCCCCGACCGCGGCCTGTTCGGCGTGTTCCTGCCCGACGGCACCCGGGTCGGCGAGCTCGACGAGGAGATGGTGTACGAGAGCCGGCCGGGGGAGACGTTCCTGCTCGGAGCGTCCACGTGGCGGATCGAGGACATCACGTTCGAACGGGTGACGGTCACCCCGGCGCCGGGTCAGCCCGGCAAGATGCCGTTCTGGCACGGCGACCGACCCGGACGTCCGCTCGAGCTCGGGCGTGCGCTCGGCGCGTTCCAGCGCGAGATCCGCGCCCGTGAACGCGACGACGCCCTCACCGTCTTGCAGCAGTCGTACGCGCTCGACCCGCTCGCCGCGAACAACGTGCTGCTCTACCTCGACGAGCAGGTGCAGGCCACCGGCGTGGTGCCCGACGACCGAACCGTGGTGGTGGAGCGCTTCCGCGACGAGATCGGCGACTGGCGGGTGTGCATCCTCAGCCCGTTCGGCACCCCCGTGCACGCACCGTGGGCGATGGCGATCGAGCGGCGCCTCATGGATCGCTACGACATGCCCGTCGAGACCATGTGGGGCGACGACGGCATCGTGCTGCGGCTGCCCGAGGCCGCCGACGAGCTGCCGATCGACGAGCTGGTCATCGATCCGGACGACATCGACGAACTCGTCCTCACGTCGCTGCCGCAGACGTCGCTGTTCTCGGCACGCTTCCGCGAGTGCGCGGCCCGGGCCCTGCTGCTGCCGCGACGGCGGCCCGATCGGCGCACGCCGCTGTGGCAGCAGCGTCAGCGGGCCGCGGACCTGCTGGCGGTGGCGGCGAAGTACCCGAGCTTCCCGATCCTGCTCGAGACGTCGCGGGAGTGCGTGCAGGACGTGTTCGACCTGCCTGCGCTGCGCGAGGTGCTCGGCCAGTTGCGCAGCCGTGCGGTGCGGGTGGTCACGGTCGACACGGCGAAGGCGTCCCCGTTCGCGCAGAGCCTGCTGTTCAACTGGATCGCCGCCTACATGTACGAGGGTGACGCCCCGCTGGCCGAGCGCCGTGCGGCGGCGCTGGCGCTCGACCGCGACCTGCTGCGCGACCTGCTCGGCGCGGAGGAACTGCGCGAGCTGCTCGACCCGGGCGTGCTCGCCGACCTCGAGCTCGAGCTGCAGTGCCTCACCGAGGGCCGCCGTGCCCGCGACCCCGACGAGCTGCACGACGTGCTGCGCAAGGTGGGCGATCTCACCGCCGCCGAGATCGACCTGCGCTGCGAGGGAAGCGACGGTCGGGCGTGGGTCGACGAGCTGATCCGCGCCCGGCGAGCGGTCGAGATCGGCATCGGCGACGACGTGCGGGTCATCGCCGCGGAGGACGCGGCCCGCTACCGCGACGCGCTCGGCTGCTCGCTGCCGCTCGGCCTGCCGCGGGCGTTCACGGAACCGGTCGCGCTGCCGCTCGAGTCGCTGGTCGCCCGCTACGCCCGCACCCATGCGCCGTTCGTCGCCGACGACGTGGCCCGCCGCTTCGCCGTGCCGGCCAACCGGGCCGTCGGTGCGCTGGCCGCACTGGAGGCCGACGAGCGGGTGGTGCGCGGCGAGTTCCGGCCCGACGGTGCGAGCCGCGAGTGGTGCGACGTCGACGTGCTGCGCCAGCTCCGGCGCCGTTCGCTCGCGATGCTCCGCCGCGAGGTCGAACCGGTCGAGCCGGATGCCTACGCCCGGTTCCTCACCCAGTGGCACGGCATCCCGGGCGAGCGGCGCGGCCTCGACGCGGTGGTCGAGGCGCTCGGGCTGCTGCAGGGGGCGGCACTGGTGGCGAGCTCGCTCGAGACCGACGTGCTGCCCGGCCGGGTGCGCGGCTACCGGCCCGCCGACCTCGACGAGCTGTGCACCGCGGGCGAGATCGTGTGGATCGGTGCCGGCTCGGTCGGCTCGAACGACGGCCGGGTTCGGCTGTTCTTCGCCGACCAGCTACCGCTCCTCGCGCCCGGCATCGAAGCCGCCGAGGCGCCGACCGGACCGGTGCACGACGCCATCCGTACCCTGCTCGCGCAGCGGGGTGCCAGCTTCTGGACCCAGCTGCGCGCCGCGGCGCCGAGCGCCACCGAGGGCGAGCTGCTCACGGCGCTGTGGGACCTGGTGTGGGCCGGTGAGGTCACCAACGACACGCTCGCACCGCTGCGTGCGGTCGTCGGCGGCGCTGCCACCAAGGGGCCGGCGCGCGGGCAGCGTCCCACCGGACGGCCACGACCCGGACGGCTCACCCGCATCGGGCCGCCCGCCGGCCAGGGGCGCTGGAGCCTGGTCGCACCGCTGCTCGCCCCGGTGCCACGACCCACCGAGTCGGCGCACGCCGTGGCGATGCAGATGCTCGAGCGCTACGGCGTGGTCACCCGCGAGGCGGTGCTGGCCGAGAACGTGGTCGGCGGCTACGCCGGGGTGTACGGGGTGCTGAAGGTGCTCGAGGAGCGTGGCCAGACCCGCCGCGGCTACTTCGTCGCCGGGCTCGGCGCGGCACAGTTCAGCGTGCCCGGCGCGGTCGACCGGTTGCGGGCCGTGCGCGAGTCCCCCGATCCCGAGCTCCATCCCGACGCCGTGCCCGCAGCGGTCGTGCTCGCCGCCACCGATCCCGCGCAGCCGTACGGTGCCGCGCTCGGGTGGCCGGCCACGCCCGGCCGGCCGGCCCGCAGCGCGGGCGCGCTGGTGGTGCTGTGGCAGGGGCGGCCGATGGTGTGGTTCGACCGGCGGTCGCACCACCTGGTCACGTTCCCCGACACGCTCGACCCGTGGGGTGGCGTCGCATGGGCCGAGGCGCTCGCGGCCCGTGTGAAGGACGGGCGGGCGCGGTCGATGGAGGTGCGCAAGGTGGACGGTGAGCCGCTCGACACGCGCTCGCCGGTGGCCGGCGTGCTGCGCGCGGCAGGGTTCGTCGACAGCTATCGCGGGTTGGTGTTCCGGTCCTCCTGACCGGTGCACCGGCACCGGTCGGAGCGCCGCGTCAGCTGTCGGGGCCGATGGCGCGCAGGCCGGCCCATGCGAGGTTGGCCACCAGCCGGCCGAGCTCGTCGGGGTCGAAGTCCTCGCCGCGCTCCACGAGGCGGCGGCTCACGCCCTCGGCGAGGCCGACGAGGCCGTGCGCCAGGGTGCGTTGCTTCTCGTGGTCGATCTCGACGTCGATCAGCGGCGCGATCGCGGAGGCGGCCTCGGAGGTGATCTTCTTGATCGCGAGCGTGGCGGCGGCGTCGCGGTTCGCCTGGGTGGCGAACAGCAGCAGGAACGCGTCGTGGTCCTGGGCGACCCAGCGGAAGTAGGCCTGGAAGCCGAGCTCGGTCATCGCCTTGCCGGACGTCGCCCCGGCGGTGGCCTTCGCGATCGCGGTGATCATCCGCTGTCCGACGTCCTCGATGAGCGCCAGGTAGAGGTCCTGCTTGGAGTCGAAGTGCTGGTAGAGCACCGGCTTCGTCACGCCGGCGGCCTCGGCGACGTCGTTCATCGAGGCGCCGTGGTAGCCCTTGCGGGCGAAGACCTGCACGGCGACGTCGAGGATCTGCTCGCGGCGCTCGCCAGCGGGGAGTCGAGTGTTCATAACGGTTACCCAAGGGTAACCGGCGCCCGATCGTTTGTCGCCCGAGACGACGATCTCGGCGGCGTGGGTGCCCGCCGGGCGGCTCAGGGAGGCGGACGGGGTCAGAGGCCGCGTTCGCGGTCGTCGCGCTCGGCCGCCTTCACCGCGTACCCGAGCACGATCGCCGGCGCGAGCAGGACCGTGCCCGCGACGACGGCGCCGATGATGAGCGCCGACATGCCACCGCTGAACCCGACGGCGAAGGTGAGCGCGAACGCGGCGACCGCCACCCCGAAGCACGCCCAGCCGAGCTGGTTCGCGAGCTTGGTCCAGCGCGCCACCTGGGCACGGCGAGCGCGGACCGGGTCGAACGCCGCAGCCCGGCCTCCGGCCGAACCCGCATCGGGATCGGCACCGGGGCTCGGATCGTGGGTGGGGCGGCCGGCATCGGTCGACATACAGTCGGGCCATGGTACGTGTGGAGTGGCGCGATCGCGTCGTGGTGGTCACCATCGATCGGCCCGAACGGCGCAACGCCGTGGATCACGCCACGCTGCTGTCGCTGCTGGCCGCGCAGGAGGAGGCCACCGCTCGCGAGGCGCGGGTGCTGGTGCTCACGGGCGCACCGCCGGCGTTCTGCGCCGGCGCCGACCTCACCGGGGTGGAGAATGGCGAGTTCGTCGCCGCGCTGGTGCGGGTGCTGCGCGGGTTCACCCGGTTGCCCATGGTGACGATCGCCGCGGTCGACGGGCCGGCGCTCGGCGCCGGCACCCAGCTCGCCGTCGCGTGCGACCTGCGCGTGGCCGCACCCACGAGCTCGTTCGGGATCCCGGCCGCAAAGCTGGGGCTCGCCGTCGACCGCTGGACGCTCGACCGGGTGTCGCGTGAGTTCGGCGCGTCGGGGGCGCGCGGGATGCTGCTCGCCGCCCAGACCTCCACCGGCGAGCAGCTGCACCACGCCGGCGCGGTGCACCGGCTCGGCGAACTCGCGGACGCGCTGGTGTGGGCCGACGAGCTGGCACACCTGGCGCCGCTCACCATCCGGGCGCACAAGCTCGGCCTCGAGGGGCTCGCCCCGGCACCCGAGGACGAGGCGGCGTTCGAGTCGGCCCGGCTGGCCGCGTGGGACAGCGACGATGCCGACGAGGGCCGGCGGGCGTTCCTCGAGAAGCGCCGACCGGAGTTCCGCGGACGCTGACCGGGACGATCAGACGTTGGGCGGCAGCAGCCGGTTGACGTTCTCGAACCAGAAGTAGAGGACGACCACGAACGGGCCGATGCCGACGAGCGCCCCGACCCAGTTGCGCCGCGTGCGCCGGCTGAGTGCGGTGGCGGCGAGCGCGACCACGATGAGGGCGAGGCCCCAGACCGCCACCTGCCAGAAGGCATCGGGGTCGCTGAACCAGCGGTTCTCGAACACGTCGACGCCCGCCTGTCCGACGCTGGGGTCGGCGCCCTCGGTCACCGCCGGGGCGGTGGTCGAGGGGTCGGCGGTCGCAGGGTCGGTGGTCGGGGGCGCCGTGGCCTCGGGGGAGGTGGTCGCGGGCACGGTGGACGCGGGCACCGTCGACTCGCTCACGGTGGTCGCCGGTTCGGTGGTGCCTCCGCCACTGGCCTCGTCCGGCAGGGAGGCGCCCACACCCGGCAGCAGCGCGGGGTCGAACGGGATCACCGACCGCTGGGTGACGAGCGACGACCGGGCGAGGTCGATGGTGGCGGTGATCACGATCCGCTCGCGGGTGCTGTAGCGGGGGTGGCACGACGTGAGCGTGAGCGTGGCCGTGCTGGGATCGACCGTGGGGATCACCTTCTGGTAGTCGGTCGGCGCGACGATCTGCTGGCCCGTGACGACGTAGGTGTACGTACCCGCCAGGGTCTGCACGACGACGTCGTCACC